>JBGSMO010000294.1:0-6844 GCA_041740115.1 Pirellulales bacterium | reverse complement strand
CTTGGCCAGGTAGCCGTACTGCTGATGGGCGTAACGCCGCATCGCCTCGCAGAGTTGCTGGCCGGTGACGTGCCGTTCGGGCTGATCATCGGGATCGTCGGCGTCGAAGTCGGGATCGACGCCGAGCCCCATCTTCTCCTGGGCGAAGCGGAGCGCTTCGAACACGAAGACGTAGGCGTCGAAGTGGTAACGCCGATCATGCCGCAAAAGTTCGGCGATCGGGTGGGCGGGGTCAAGCATGATGGTCTCGGGGAAGTCGACGCGCGGCCGTGCGGGCGGCTTGTCGTCTCTAGATGAATTATACGGCAGGTTCAACGTTGTGGAGTCAAGAATCGCTGGCTGGCGAGAGAAGTCTCGCACTCAGGTTCCTTCCTACTCTCCGTCATTACTCTCTAGCGGTTCCTCCGCCTGGGCCACGCCGCCGCCGGCCTCCTCCGTCTCATGTTCGGCGTCGTCCGATCGCTTCGGCTTATTGCTGCGGCCGCCGCTGCGGCTCAGCACCGTCATCACGTCGGCGGCGTCGATGACGATCCGACGCATGTCTTCCATCTGCACGAGAAGCTGGCCCGCTAAGATTTCCTGGGCGAGGACGTTGGCCTTCCCTTTATTCGTAATAATCTGCGACCCGATGGGGGGCAAGTCTTTTTGCAGGTCGAGGTAGGTGTCGAACTCATACCGCAGGCAACATTTCAGCCGACCGCAACGTCCGGAAATTTTGCTGGGGTCGAGCGTCGCCTTCTGCAATTTGGCCATCCGCATCGATACAGGCGGCATTTCCGACAGGTGAGTGTTGCAGCAGACCGGCTTGCCGCAGTCGCCGTAGTCGGCCAGCAGCTTCGCCTCGTCGCGGACGCCGATCTGGCGCATCTCGATGCGAGTCTGAAATTCCTTCGCCAAATCCTTGACCAATTGCCGGAAGTCGATGCGATCTTCCGCCAAGTAGTAGACCACAACGCGCTCGCCGCCGAAGAGCCGCTCAATGTCGATCAGTTTCATATCGAGCTGCAGTTGCGCGATGCAGTCGCTGCAGAGCTTGTGCTCGCGCTCTTCCTGCTCGGCGAGACGGCGGATCTCGCGCTTGTCCTCGTCCGATTGCTCATGGAGGATCTGGCCCCCCTTGGGATCGACCATGTTGGCGACCACGTGCTCGGTCGCTTCGCAGAGGACCTCGCCTGCCTCGATGCCGCGCTGCGTGCGGATGATCACCTGCATGCCGCGCGCGTAGGTTTCGCCCGCGCGCGTGCCGAGCACGCTCAGGTTTCGCATCACGCCATGTCGGACGACGTACTTGGGCATAAGCGGCAGTATATCCCCGATCCTGCCGACCGGCCATGGCGGCGAGTGCCGGTAGTGATGCCGTTTCCCCGATCGCCGCTCTGTCATTCCGAGGTACTCCGAGGAATCTAGCCGGACCCCTCGGAGTACCTTGGGGTGACAGAGACCTCGCTGCGGCGAGCCGCCAAGTTCGGTATCATGTGGGGCGACTGGCTCACCTTTTCGGAGATGCGACTGATGTTGACTTTTCGCCGCGATTTCCTTTTTGCTCTGCTGGCACTCTTTCCCGCTTCGCTGATGAACGCCCAAGACGCAACCAAGCCCACGATCCCTGGCGCCGACCTGTTCGAGGCCCGTGAGTTTAAGGGCGCCGACGGCAAAGTGCTGAAGTACCGGTTGCTGAAGCCGATCGACTTCGACGCGAAGGCCGATCCCCCGCAGAAGTACCCGCTGGTGCTGTTCCTGCATGGCGCCGGCGAGCGCGGGGACGACAACGTGCGGCAGCTGATCCACGGCGGTCGCAACTTTGCCGACGAGGCGCTGCGGAAACGTTACCCGGCGTTCGTCGTCGCGCCGCAGTGCCCCGACGAGAAGAAGTGGGTGGAAGTGCCGTGGGACGCCCAGGAACACGCGATGCCGGCGGAGCCGAGCGAGTCGCTGGCGCTCGCGTTCGAGTTGCTTGAGTCGTTGCAGGAAGAGTTTCCCATCGACGACGGCCGTCTCTACGGCGTGGGCCTCTCGATGGGGGGCTTCGGCACGTGGGACATCCTGCAGCGCAAGCCGGAACTGCTCGCCGCGGCCGTGCCGATCTGTGGGGGCGGCGATCCGGCGTACGCCGAAGGATTCAAGTCGACTCCCGTCTGGGCCTTCCACGGCGGCGTCGATCCTGCGGTGGTTCCGTCCCGCTCGCGCGACATGGTCGCCGCGCTGAAAGCAGTCGGCGGGCGTCCGATTTATACCGAGTACGAGGGCGTTGGGCACGATTCTTGGACGCCGACGTTTGACAATCGGCTGACTTGGGACTGGCTCTTTGGTCAGCGGAAGTCTGAGTAAGAGAAGTCTCTCGCAGAGGCGCGGAGGCGTAGAGGGAATACGAGGAAGAGATTTAACCACAAAACTCACGAAAAGAACGATAGAAAAGTCTTTTCCTCTCGCTTCCCCTTTTGTTCCGTTCGTGTGTTTCGCGGTTAAAGGCATTTCCTCTTCTTTCTCTGCATCTCCGCGCCTCTGCGAGAGTCTATTCGTTTTGCGCGACTTCCTCGCCGGGTCGATAGCTGCGCACCGCGTGTCGCAGCACTTGTTGCTCGGTGAACCGTTCCGTCTTCATCCGTTGCTCGGCGAGCAGCTTCGCTTGGTCCAAGTAATGAGGCGAGCGCGGATCGCCGCTCACGCCGTAGGGGACGAGGCTGGCGCCGCGGACGCCCTCGGGGGCGAACTCCCACGCGGCGAGGTACGAGACGCCCGCCATGCCGTAGCGCTTCTTTTGCGAGATCACTAGCGGCACGTCGATGCTCGGCGAATAGTACTGGGTGAGCGCCACTCCCATCGGTCCGTGGCCGCCCAAGCAAGGCAAGCTCGGTCCGCCGTCGACGAACCGGGCGTCGACGAGGTCGGCGACGCGCGACGTCCGCTGCGCGCGATAGAGCTCGCCATAGGGGATCTTCCAGTTGCCGTGGAGATCGGCCAATCCTTGGGCCGCTCGCACCAGCGCCGCCAACTGTTCGACGGGGTTTCCCTCGAACTGCGGCCGCATTGTCTCGCCGGGATAGCTTGGTCCGTACAGCAGTTCGTACCACGCCGTGCAAAGCGTCGCCGCCGACGAGTCGGCCGTGATGCGGCCATCCCACGCCAGCAGATGTTCGAGATAGGGGCGCACTTGCTCGGCTGCCTTGGGATCGACCGCCTTGAGCTTCTCAAGCTCCGCGGCAAACTTCGGCAATTCCTGCCGCGCCCAGTAGGCCTCGGTATCGAACGCGAGCCGCTGCCAGTCGGCGAACGTGATCTTGTTCACGCCGCGCAGCAGCTGCAGCGATCGCAGCGACCGGCGGTTGCGCACGTCGCCGTCGCCGACCATGTACTTCGGGAAATCTTCCGGCCGCGGGTTGCCGCCGTCGGTCACTTGGAACGGCGTCGAGTTGCAGTTCTGCAAGAAGCCAGCCGCCGGGTTGTTCACCTGCGGCAAATCGTCGAGCTCATGGACGCCGAGCCACTCCGCCGCCGGGTCGGCGCCATCGACCGGCTGCGACCAATCGAACCGCGGATTACGGCGCGGCACGCGGCCGTTGTAGAGGTACGACGAGTTACCGTCGCAGTCGGCGTAGATGACGTTCATGAACAGCATCTGCATCGGCGCGAGCGCCGTGCGGAACTCATCCTGGTTGCGGGCCCGCATCATCCGCAGCGCTTGCCGCATTGGGACCGCTTCGAATAGTCCCGAGATCTGCGCCGCGAGCATCGTCTGGTCGTCCTCGCGCACGACGATCGGGCCGTGATGCGTCTTGCGAAAGAGATGCTTACGATCTTCGAGCCCCTGCGACTTGCGGACGCGGATCGTTTCGGTCCACTCCTCGGCGACGCGATAGTCGCCGCCGTACTCGTAGGCGAGGGGCCGCTGCGGATCGCTGAACTTCACCCGCCACAGATCGGCGACGTCGGGACGGTTGGTCACGAGCGTCCAGCCGAGCCGATCGTTGTGTCCCATCGCCGGCGTGGGGCTGCCGTAGAAGCCGCCGCCGATGAAGTTCCATGCCGCGCCGTCGACGCCTCCTTTGCTGTGGAGGTGCGACTCCATGAGCTGCGTGAAGCCGAACCACGGCATGTGGGGACTCGCCATCAGCAGCGGATGGCCGCTCGCGCTACGGGAGCCGCTCGCGACCCAGCCGTTGGAGCCGGTGGCGGCCCAAATCTGCGGGTTGCGGCGCGGCAGGAAGTCGTCGGAGAGGCCGGTGAAGCGGAACGTCAGCTCGAGGGCCACCATGCGGAAGTAGGCGAGGACGTGCCACGGTTCGAACCGTTCGATCAGCCGCGGCCGTACGTCGGGGTGCGCGTTGAGATAGTGGTTGATTCCCTCGACGAACGCCGCGTAAAGCCTGCGCGACTTGCGATCGAGCGCCGGGAAGTCGCGCCGGCTACGCGGGACGATCTCGAATGCCCGATTGAGCAAGTCGGAGTTGAGCCCCTGCGGGCCGTGAACTTCGCTGTAACGGCCCAGCGCGAGGATGTAGACGTCTTCCACCTGCCAGAAGAAGTCCTCGGCCTGGACGTAGCCGTAGCCGAAGATGGTCGCTTCGTCGTCCTCGCCGATGACGTGGGCGAGGCCGAACTCGTCGCGATGGATGGTTACGCGCGGGGCGAGCTCGCCGGCGGTGGGGAGAGAGTCTGTTTCGGCCGCGAAGTTAAATGCATTACCACAGAGAACACAGAGCACACAGAGAAGAATGCGGATCAGGATGTGCATTTTCTCGGGGCCTTTTATCTGCTCTGAGTCGTTAAGCGTTATTTTTTGAACCGCCAAGGACGCCAAGAGCGCCAAGGGAATGCAAAAGCCAATTTAGAAACCGCCGATGAACGCCGATTAACGCAGATGAGGATTGGCGGGATGAATTTTCGTGCTGGTTTTATTCGCGTTCATCTGCGTTCATCGGCGGTTCCATTATTCGTTGATTTGACTTGTTCCTTGTATTCCCTTGGCGCTCTTGGCGTCCTTGGCGGTTAGGTATTTCTTATTCAGTGATTACACATGCGGTCGCACCAGCACGCGGCCGTGCGATTTGCCGGCGAGCATTTCGTCGACGGCGGCGGCGACTTCGCTCAGCGTGATCTCACGCCGCAGGAATTCCAGATCATGCAGTTTCCACTCCAGCGCGAGCCGCCGCCAGATCTCTAGGCGCGGCTCGCGGGGACATTTCGCCGAATCGATGCCGTAGAGCGTCACTCCGCGCAGCAGGAACGGATAAACCGTCAGCGGCAGTTGGTCGCCGGCCACCAGTCCGCACGCGGTGACGCAGCCGCGGTAGGCGAGACTGCGGACGAGCGTCAGCAGGACGTTGCCGCCGACCGTGTCGACGGCGGCGGCCCAACGGCTCTTGAGCATGGGCCGATCGGTGACGTCGCTCACCTCTTCGCGCGCGAGAATCCTCGCGGCGCCAAGACGCTGGAGCATCGCCGCTTGCTCCGGCTTGCCTGTGACCGCCGCAACGCGGTACTTCAACTTCGCCAACAGCGCGACGGCCAGGCAGCCGACGCCGCCGGTGGCGCCGGTCACCACGATCTCGCCGTCGTCGGGCGTGACGCCGTGATCGACGATTTTCTGCACGCACTGCGCCGCGGTGAACCCGGCGGTGCCGTAGGTCATCGCTTCGTCGGGCGTCAGTTCGGCCGGCAGACGCACGACCCACGCGGCGGGGACGCGGACGAACTCGGCGAAGCCTCCCCACTGCCCCGAGCCGAGTTCGTAGCCGGTGACCAAGACGGGATCGCTGGGGCAAAAATCGGGCGAGTTGCTCTCCGCCACGCGGCCGACGCAATCGATCCCCGGCACATGCGGGAGCGATTTCACAATGCCTTCGTGAGCGCGGCAGGCGAGCGCGTCTTTGTAGTTGAGCGACGAACCGGTGACTTGGATCAACGCCTCGCCGGGCGGGAGTTGCTCCACGGTCGTCTCTTCGACGCCGCAGGTGACGACGCCATCGTCGCGCCGGCGGACCATCAGGCAGGGGAAGGGTTCGTGTGGCGCCATGTTCGGCTCGTTGGTGCTGGCGTTAACATGCGACGACGTTGCGGAGCGGAAAACTCGCCCCGCCGTTCCGTTTCGTTATACACGGAATGAGGGTCGCGCGTGACTTGCGCATCGAAGCCGCCGGCTTCGCCGGTGGACGAATGCCGCAAGTGTTGGCTTGCGCGCACCGTTCGCGTTTCCATCGGCGTTCGAGCCCCCGGTTTGCAGGAAGCTTATTCAATTGCTGTCACGTAATGCATTTACCACAGAGAACACAGAGGCCACAGAGAAAAGAATGCAGGGAGCTAGGTCTGTCATTTTCTCCGTGCTCTCTGTGTTCTCTGTGGTTAAATCGTTAGCAGCCAAGCATTTCAAGAATGATGGCAGTTGAATAGGCTTCTGAAGAACCAGGGGCTATAAGCGTCACGCCGCGCGTCGACGCTGCGCCTGGGCGCGCTTTCTCGCGGCTTTGGCCTTCTTCTCGGCGGCGCGTGCCTTTTGTCGCTCTTGGCGGCGGGCGTCTAGCCCTCGCGATGGCGCGACGGCCTCCGTTGACGGAAGCCACAAGCTACGGCGTTGTTCGGCCTCGTCCAGGGCGCGTCTGAGCTCCAGGTTGCTCTGGCGCAGTTCGCGCTGGCGTTCTTCTCGCTCAAAGACCGCCTCTTCCTCGGCGAACGAGACAAAGAGCGGATCGGCGGCCGCCGTGTCGCCTGTCGCCTCGCACGTTTTGGGCGACAGCTCGGTGGCCAAGATCCGTCTCAACTCGGCGCCCGCCGCGCGACGGGCTGCTTCCTGAGCTTGGCGCTCCGCGAGTTCGACCCGACCGACCGGCGAGGGAGGCGCAAGGTTCCC
>JBGSMO010000280.1:0-9017 GCA_041740115.1 Pirellulales bacterium | reverse complement strand
GGCTCGAATCTTCGACTTGGGACTGCCCCAGCGAGATACAGGGAAACAAGGTCAACTCACATGCAAAAACAAAAACGCTCAGCAGAACAAAGTGAAAAGAGTTTGACATGGAGATCCTCTTCGAGAGACGCGATGCGACGCTTGGCTCAACGTTCAAGCAGCCACACTTAAGTAGCCGTCATTATAATGTCGTGCCAGAGCCTCGTGTTCAACTTGCGGACATATCGGCGTAGCAATTCCTTTTGCCGCTTGCACTTTGGCGGAGTCTGTCTGATTGTGCGCTCCGGTCCACCCTGTTCCGGAGCGCCGCGTCTCCCTGCCAAGCTACAATTAGTGACACAGGGGGGCGTGGCATTTGCCGATAAGGCGTATTTCCCACGGCGGGCAGCAGAACGTCAGAGCGGCATTCGACTGGCGTATGATAAGGGACGTCTGGCAGATTGCTCAGCGACGTAGTATCCGATAAAGCATCAACTACTCGTCGCACCGCCCAAACGGTGAGACACGTCGGAAACGGACGGTTTTTGGCACTTTCCGTTCTCGCGCAAATCTTGCTGAATCTGCCGACCAATTACAGCGCAAATAATTAGAACGATTCACGCGTGATCGATTTCATTGCGCTGCCATATTGGGCCAGTCTTCACGCTTGTTCTATCGCGTCCTATGACCCAAAACATAATAGGCACGAAAGTCGTCCGGAGTTCTCGCGGACAAGTAAGCTCTCACTGTCTCTGTGGCACAACGAATTGGACTGGCTCTCGATCGTGGGAATTCTGTTCGTGTGTGCCGGTGGAATTCTGAGAATAGTGCTTGCTCCTGAACTGGGCAAATCGCGTCGCATGCTGCAGATAGGCATGGCAAATCGCAGCCGACTGCAACGTGAACGCGCGGCCGAGGTACTTGGCTGCCATATCTTCGTCGTTCAGGATCATTCGCTTGCCGCGTTTGTCAGTGATTAAATTCCATCCCCAATCGACGAACACGCTCGTCTTCTCCTCGGCGCCGCTCAGCAAACAGAGATGGATGCCAAGCGAGGTGAGCCAGGCGATGAGGCCTTGCAACGCTTCGCCGCCCGGCAACTCTACAACGGCCGCCTCGCCCGACTTGCGCCATGGTGCCTTTATTAATGTATTCAAACGGGGGCAATGGCTGGCGATCGAGTAGCCGTGTGATCGCATTGCCAACATAACGAGCTGCCTGCAGCGCAACTGCGGTTTGCTTCCGCCTTGTCCGCCGCGCCAAAAAAGGCTTTACATCCACAGTGACCTTCACGACCTGCGATAGCCCCGTGGCGGGCTCTGGTTTTATAGTTAGGGCATGAAGCACCGCCTTAAGTTGCCCAAGAATCAGCTTACTAATGCCCGGCTTCCTTGAGGCTACAGTCATCAGTCGCATCGCGGCGTCTTTCAACGGCCGCGTCTACTCCATCATCCGCCTCTCTGGCGTGAAATAGCCTGTCCCGCTAGGGCCTACGTGCACCCCGCTGACGCGTTTCGAGTCTTGCCGGTGTGACTCATTTGCCGATGCGTCGGAGCTCCCGAGCGTGACGCGTAGGGGGGCTTTTCTGGCGATGGGCTATTCGGGACCGTTGTGGTCCGATACGTGAACGATAGGTGAACATCGAACGCCGTATATACGGTTTTGCTTTTCCCAACCTTACCATCCAATACGGCTATTCCCTGAGAAAGAGCGATATTGAGTGCAATGATTTGCAAAACCAGCGCGAGAGGGTAGAATGCTGCGAACCACCGGAGAAAACGCTGGAAACAGGTTTTTTCTATCTTTATTTGCAAGGCAGAGGTTAGGGGTTCGATCCCCCTGGGCTCCACTGATTGTAAGTCTCGCTGAAACCAGTTTGTGTTACCGGTCGACGTTCGGCAGTGCGGCGTTTTCCTCGGGCGCAAAACGGTACTTACCGTTTTGCTCTGAATTTCGGGAAACTCGCACCATGGCCCGTCTCGTTGACGCTCGTCTCAAAGACCGCAAGCACAAAGCTTCTGGCCAAGCGGTCGTCACTCTGAACGGCCGCGATCACTATCTTGGTCCCTACGGCACCAGCGCCAGCGAGGCGTTCTACGACCGACTCATCGCCGAGTGGTTGATGCAGGGACGTTCCGCGTCGGCGCCGGCCACCACTGGCGAAGAACGTGACGATGAACCATATTGGTGCCGCCCATGCGACCACTCCGGCGACGGCCCCCCAAAGAGGGCAATCAACATTCTCATGTGACACACTCCACATTTTGGAACGTTAAGTCGGACCGACTCATTTTAGTTAGCAGGGAGTCTGCGAACTCCGAACTCGTTCAGCTTACCCCCCACGCGTAGGGGTGGCCAAAACTAGTTGGCTGCGCCGCGGTCCAAAGAGGCTAGGCTGCACTCACGCTGCCACCGCCACTGGCCACCGCCGTAGGCACGTCACAATGCGGCGGCGCCCCGTTAAACTCGACTGACTCGCACCGTGGGATCGTCACGAGACGTGCCGGCAACGCGCCCCCATGCGCTCCGCCGATCCGACTCGCCCCGCCACAACCGCTCCCCCTACAATCACTCGCGCCGCCCGCTCGCTCCCAGGTGTCGCCACCAAGAACGCCATTGTCGCCCCGCGCAAGCAGCAACCCAATTCAAGCACACGATTTACGACTTCTGTCGCCAATAATCGCAACGGCGACAGAAAGCGTCACGGCGACAGAAATCACCCTGACGACAGAATTCGCTGCGACGACAGAAACGCCTTGCTCGCTCCCGCCCGCCAGCGACGCCCGGCAAGTTGTCGCGACAATGCTCCTGCGTGTCGCGACGAAGGACAACCCAACCCCGTACTTGCAAGGAACTTATGAGACGTGTCGCCCAAATCCGCTGAGGCGACAGATTTCTGTTCGCGACAGGAGCGACAGATGGGGCGACAGGTGGAGCGATGGGACTAGTTCCGCAATCAGCAGTCATGAAGCCTCCTGCGGGCAGTCTGCAGAGGGCTCATTCAGCGGTCATTCAACGCAAAGGCGACAAACGCGTCGCCTGCCTTGGTGCGAAGTTTGCCCGCGCCGCCGGCGGCTATGACGACGTATTGGCGCCCGTCGACCATGTACGTCGCCGGCGTGGCGTACCCGCCCGCGGGGAGCGGGTGCTCCCACACGACTTCGCCGGTCTGTTTGTCGAACGCGCGGATCCGCTCGTCTTTCGTGCCGGCGATGAACACCAAGCCACCGGCCGTCACGATCGAGCCGCCGAAGGTTTCGGTGCCGGTTTGAGGGACGCCGCGCGCGGTGAGCTCCGGGTGCTCGCCCAACGGGACTTGCCAGGCGAATTCGCCCGTGTTGAGATTGATGGCGGTCAACTGGCCCCACGGGGGTTTAATGCCGGGATAGCCATCGTGATCGAGGAGCTGATTGTAACCAGTATGATTGAACTCGCCGTAGCGCGGCGTTGCGTCTCCCTTGGCTTCGACCAGCGTGATGACGTTCGGCACGTTGTTGGAGTTGACGTAAAGCAAACCCGTGGTCGGATCGAAGCAGGCGCCCGACCAGTTGGCGCCGCCGTGAAAGCCAGGGATGACGACCGTCCCCTGCAGGCTCGGCGGATTGAACGCCGGCCCGCTGCGGATGGACTTCAGCTTGGCGAGGACCGAGGCGCGGTTCGCGGCGCCGATGTTCGTGACGTTCGTTTCGTCGAACGACTGAACGGCGAACGGCGGCGGCTTTACCGGAATCGGCTGCGTCGGCCAGGCCTGCTCGCCCGGCACGTCGGAGGCCGGGACCTTCTGCTCTTCGACGGCGAACAGCGGCTGGCCCGTCTCGCGATCGAACAGGAAGACGTAACCCGTTTTGGTCACTTGAGCCACCGCATCGATTTTCCGGCCGTCGTGGGTGACGGTTACCAGGTTCGGATAGACCGGCAGGTCGTGGTCCCACAGATCATGGCGCAGCGTTTGGAAGTGCCAACGCCGCTCGCCGGTGGCGGCGTCGAGGGCGATGGTGCAGTTGCCGAAGAGGTTCTCGCCGTGACGATCGCCGCCGTAGAAGTCGAACGCGGCGGAACCGAGCCCGGCGAAGATCAAACCGCGTTCGACGTCGACGGTGAGGCCGCCCCACGCATTCGCGCCGCCGCGCTCGCGCCAGGAATCGCCTTGCCACGTCTCGTGACCGAACTCGCCGGGACCAGGAACCGTGCGAAAACTCCAGAGTTGTTGCCCGGTGCGGACGTCGAAGGCGCGCACGTCGCCCGGCGCCGCGATGCCCGGGCCTTCGCCGCAGGAAACGCCCACGACGACGGTATCTTTCCAAACGGCGGGCGCCGACGTCGGCCCGTAACCGAGCGACGCCACCTCGGGAGCGAGCTCGTCGCGAAGATTCCGGACGCCGCCGTCACCAAACTGCGGGTCGAGCTTGCCGGTCTTCGCATCGAGCGAAAACAGGCGACCGTCCGACGTGCCATGAAGAATGCGGCGCTCGCCGTCGGGCTGTCCGTCAGACCAATAGGCGCAACCGCGGTTGACCCCGCCAGACGTTGGTTCGTGTTCGCAGGGGCAATCTTTGAGCGGGTCGAACTGCCAAAGCTCCGCCCCAGTCGCCGCGTCGAGCGCCAAGACGCGCAGATACGCCGTCGTGAGGTACATGACGCCGTCGACGACCAGCGACGTGCATTCAATGGTCTTCCCGACGCGGCCCTCAAGTTCCTTGGTGTGATACGTCCACGCCGGCTTGAGCCTCGCGACGTTCTCGCGATTGATTTGATCGAGCTCAGAATACCGCATGCCGCCGGCGTCGTTGCCGACGTTCGGCCAGTCGACTCGACTCCCGGATTGATCGGCGGCCACGACGGCAGTCGCCAGCAAGAAAGCGAACGCGAAAAATGCAGCACGGATCACGATGACGCTTCCTAACCCAAGATGAGAAATGGCCACAGTGCGGCGCGAGCGCCCGTCGCCGGGGCACGAACCGTTAGCAGGATATCACCGTTAATCGCTGGCCGCCACGGATCAGCCCAAAAGCCAATAGAGCGTCCCGCCTATTGCAGGGCCAGCGAGGGCGGCGGCGGCGATGAACAGCGGCGACTTATTGATCGCGCGCTCCCACGAGCGGCGAGCCGACTGGAAGCCGCGCAGCTTCTTGGCGAGTTCGCGGGCCGGCTCGGCGGAACGGTCGAAATAGTTCAACTCCCGCTCCAAACGATCGCGACTCCCCTCGGCCAGCGTGTTGAGATGGTGCGACGCCATCAGGATCCTTCGCGCTTGGGACACTTTAAACCGGGTGACGGCTGCTTTGCCTCCCCCGTCGGCGTCGGAGAAATTAACGCCATGTTCGGATTTGAACACGAACTGACGGGCGACGCGATCTCGCCAGGCATTGAGTTCCAAAATCAGTCCGTCGCTCACCATGGGAATGCCGAGGAGCTTGATGCGATCGACGTCGAGCGGACTCTCGATGCCGTAGGATTGCAGCACAGCCGTCAGCGCAGGCGTCATTCCGGGTATTTCCGCGGCGTGGTCGAAGATGAGGCGATTCGTCAGGAAATTGTTGAGTTGCGTCATCCGAAAGACGGCAAGCACGTCCTTGAGTTGATGGTCGGCGCCGCGATAGTGCGCGGCTTCCGCCTTCAGTTCGACGGTCGATTCCTCGAACGACGCCTGCCGTTTCGCGTGGGCTGTCGTGATCGCCCGCGCCTTTCGCTGCAGCGTGTGCTGCTCGTCTGCTAAATCCTTCGCTAACCGATCGTGCTCCCTGCGTTTCTCCTTCGCGACCTTGCTCACGAGCAGCGTCGCTCCGCTCGCGAGCGAGCCGAGCGTTCCAGCGGCCAGCGCCCACGGCAATGCAGGAGCGGCAAGACAGAGCGCCCCCGATCCGATGAGCGCAGCCGTCGTCAGGTCGGCGCTGGTAAGCCGGCCATACGACTGCAACCGCTTCGGGGCGATCGATTGAGGAATCTTGAGTCGCTGGGATGAAAGCTCGGGGAAGACAGGGAGCTTCAGGCGACGCAACTGCGCCTCAAGATGTTCGCCCCGCTGCGGCGAGATGATCGACGACGACCCGTCCAGAACGAAAAACGCCGGCCCTCCTTCATCTTCAATGCGACACCAAGGACACTGCGCCAGACGACTATAGTAGAGATGGGCCGGGTCGAACGTGCAGCCCTGGCGGTGGGTCAGCAGAGTATCGAGTTGTTCGACCCATTCCCGCGCGGCGGGTCGATTGGCGACGCCGTCCGGCTGGCGGAAGGCCCGCTCGAAGAGCCGCCCGATCGGCGCCGGCAAGTCGTCCAAATGCAATGAAGCGGGGGGCGGCTCCATGAGCGTCGCCGCTTTATTCTTGGAGAACGCGAAGCGCCGCTCGGCAATCGCGCGTTCAATCGTATGATCGCCGTCGCCGAAGAACCTGCCGGCAAAGGGATGCCGGCCGACGAATAGCAGGTGGAACAGCAGGATGGCCAGTCCAAAGCGATCGTGGTCGACGGTCCGCTCGACGTCGCGAAGCTTGATTCCCTGCAACTCGGGAGGCGTGAAGTGAGGCGTGCCGACGGGGCACGTGAAGGTTTGCTCGCTGTCGCGGATCTGAAACGAATCGCAGTCGATGAACCGGACGCGCATTGTTTCATCGACCAGCAGATTGCCTTGATTGACGTCGCCGACGACGATATTCGACTCGTGGAGCTTATCGAACGCGGCGGCGACGTTGCGCGCAGCCAACGCCAGGTGAAACCACCGCGCCTGCGGGAAGAAACGCCGGCGCGCCGAAGTGCCGTACAATTCGTGGAGATGTCGGGCGTCGCGTACCCGGGGCGCCACGATGCCGCACGCTTCGTTCGTCTGCGGCGAGTAAACGATCGAACGCGGCCACGCTGCGATGCCGTCGAGCCCCTGAGCGCGGCGAGCAACCATCGCCTGCAGTTTCGCCGTCGTTTCGGGCGACAGCGGCGTTTGATGAAAGATCTTCGCCGCCAGCGACGGCTTGCCGTCGACGACATAGACGCTTCCTTCGCCCCCTTTGCCGATCAATTCGCCGAGGAGATGCTTCTCCCCGTCCGAATCGACGACTTCATGCAACATGCCTGACTTCATCGGCGATCCTGCATGCGAGGAGGAGGGTCTTGTCATCGTCGTTTCTCATCGTGACGGAATCGGACTCGAGAAAGCGCTTCAGGTCTTCGGTGAGAACATCACTTTTCTGGGCAGCGCGAACCGCGGCGAACAAGGGGTGGAAAAACGGAGCGTGCGGCGTGAGCGCGTCAAACTGCAACGCCAGACGTTCGACGCCGTCAGTCAAGAGTGCAATGTCCGTGAACTCGCCCTTCACGACGCAGACTTGCAAGCGTTCGTGAAACTCGGAGGATGTCAGAAAACTTGTCGTATTGAGGTATTCGCCCGATTGCGGCCAAAACACCACGCCGAAAGCGCCGCTGCGACGGGCGACAATTGCGCCGTCGCCGATCTGAAAGAAGATTGACCGCTGCTGAGCGATCACGGCCCCGCACAGCGTACTCGCATAATCGCGAAGCGGCCGCTGCCGAGTCTCCGCAACTTTCGCGATCGTGCGGCGAGCTCGGTCACACCACTCGATCACATCCGCGGGCTGAAGCGTCGCCATGGTGTGATCCGTTTCGAAGCGATTCTCAGCCAATTGGATGATTGCTTCGCATGCCATGCGGGAACCGCTACTGCTGTGCGGCGCCGTACCCGCGCCGTCGGAGACGCAGGCCACAAGCGCGCCATTGGCCGCATCGCCGATGAAACGTACGAGACCATGGTCCTGACACTCAGCGCCGTCGAGACGATGGCGCCCGCCTTGCACGCTTTGACAAATGAATCGCCACACGTTGATGCGTCCTGCGCTAGACGAACGCCCAGCCATGCGGTCCTTGCGTCGGATCGACCAGCGGCACTTCGTCCCCCGGCGACGAGCGCGAGACGGCCTGCTGCGAATTCGACAACCAGCGAAAGAGTTCGGCGAACTTCATCCCCTGCAGCCAAAGCGGTTTGCGGGCGCTGAGCTTCTCCAGCACTTCCATATTGGCGCCTTTGACGCCCACGGCGAAAAAGCTGAACGCCTTTTCCCGCTCGCCGGCATGGATGCGCGATGCGACGGGCTGCCAATGGTCGTTCGGTTCGCCGTCGGTGATGAGGAACGCCCAAGGGCGATAGTAGGCGATGCCGTTCTCACGGTATTGCTTGCGACGTTCCTCGATCATGTCGAGGGCCGTGTTGATCGCCGCGCCCATCGGCGTGCCACCGACGCCTTCGAGCGTGGGGGGTTGAAAGTTGGTCGCGGTGACGAAGTCGACCTTCCGCGTTACGCGGCCGCCAAAGGTGACCATGGCGACTTCAACCCGCTTCGCAGCGAGCGCGTCGCACAGGAGTTCGTCGCGATAGACTTTGAGCCCTTTGTTGAGCTCGCCAATGCGGGGTCCGTGCATCGACGTCGAAGTATCGACGATGAGGACGCAAGGAACGCGCGGCTCGGGATTTTCAGCGAACTCGACGGTTCCGAGCGAACCGAAGGTGCTATCGGCAAAGAACTTGTTCATGAATAACCGGACTCGATGGACAGGGCCAGACTCGATGGACTAGGAATGATCCGCCTATCTCTGTCCGTTTTACGTCACGACCCTCGCTTAACCATGCCTCCGGATACAGTATCGCCGAAATGGACGGAAACGCAAGGTTGGCGGACGCCCTAAAAACACGCCTCTGCGTTCGGGCATTTAGCGCTGGAACGTCGCGGCATCGCGTCTCCGGCGAAAAAGAGAAGAATCTTGCGGTCGAGTCGACAACGAGAGGCGGTATTCCTTTTTGAAGAATGGCTGCGGGGGTTGCAACCGAGGGCGCTCGCTGCTGCTCACCGAGCTGTCGCCTACCCTACCAATGACCGTGTCGATGGTGGTGATGATGCGGGTGGTGGTAGAAGTGATGGTGATATCCCCAGCTCGGTCCTGAATAGAAGCGGACGACCGGCGCCGGTTGCACGTACATCACCGGAGGCGGGCCGATGATCGCCGGCGCCGCGGCGGGGGCGAAGGCGCCGGGC
>JBGSMO010000276.1:0-2780 GCA_041740115.1 Pirellulales bacterium | reverse complement strand
GGAGGCTGCGGCGGTTCGACGACTGGAGGCGGCGTGGCGGGCGTTGGCAATGGGAGCGAGGGCAACGGCGAGTCGACGATCGTCGGCAAGACCTGGGCGACGGCCGCGGCGGCGTTCTCTCGCGCGGCGGCGGTTTTTGCTTCTTCGGCGGACTGTGGGCCAAGCGTCGCGAAGTAGTCGCGGAGCTTCGTCATCAGCTGGCCGGCGTACGGTTCGGGGACCGTTGCCATGACGATGCCGGTGACGGCGGCGATGATGGTTTCGGGGTTCATCGAAGAGTTCCGAGTTGGGAGTTGCGAGGCGCGAGTTGAGAATGGCAGTTACCGGATGGCGGCGGCGAATTCTTTGGCGCTCTTGATGCCGCTGCCTTGCTGGCGCGGCGGTGCGACCGGGCGAGCGCCCGGGCGTGGGGGCGGCGTGTTCGGGGTGAGTCGTTTCACCAGGTCGAGGCGTTCGGCGATGATCTGCTCGCGCACCGCAGCTTCCTCGGTGAGGAGGATCGAATCGATCAAGCCGCTGTCCCAAGCGTTGTAGGGAAGTTGCGACGCGAGGAGCGATTTCACGGCTGCGGAGACATTACCGCGGATGGCCTGGGTCGTCGCCTCGGTGATCTCGGCGACGAGCTCGGGATAGGCAGCTGCGAGCGCTTCGAGGGTGTCGATGGCGGGAATCTCAGCGCTCCGCACCGCGTCGCGGCTAACATCGAACTCTTCGAACAGGCCCGCGGTGGTGGCGGGATCGCCGACCAGGTCGACGCTGACGACGCGCTTGATCTCTTCGGCGACTTCGACGAGGCCTTCTTTGCGGAAGCGGACGAAGGCGGCGTGCGAGAGGCCCACGGCGGCCGGATTATTCTCGGCGTCCCAGGCGAGTTGTTCGGCGATCGCGTGTTTGGGGTTGAAGTGGAGATCGCCGTAGAGACCATCGTCGTTGCGAAACTCGACGTTCCGTAACACGCCGAGCCGATCGGTGTACTCTCGCGGCGTCGAGATGCGGCCTTTGACGTGGCCGACGTTGACCTTCGCGCCTTCGTACTGCTCGACGGCAGCGGCCAAGACTTTACCGCCATAGCGGCGTCCGTTGCGACTGTCGATGCCGATGATCTTCACGCCGTGGATGATCGATTTCTCGCGATCGACGCGGAGCGTGGCGCCGCGATTATCGGCATATTCGAAAACAGCAGCCCCGTCGCCGGCGATGGCTGCGGCGTGTTCCAGCACGAAGAGAAGCCGAGCGAGTTTCATGTCAGTAGTCCGTGGTCAGTTGTCGGTCGGCGATTCAGCGCTCCGCTCCGCTACGCGTCGCGGCTAACGTGGGCGGTTAGTTAATCTTGCGAGCCACGAACCGCGGGTCGAGGACGGCGGCGACGCCGCGTTCGCTCGCCTTGAACCGGGCGACGATGTCGGCGTTGAACTCCGCCTCGCTATTGGTCGGGGCGCGGGTGACGGTGATCGGCCAGTTCTCCATGTAGGCGAACGCCTTCTTGAAGTCGCCAAGGAAGTGGTACTTCGCCGCGTTGACGGCGGTGACTCCCGAGGCGATCAGCGCCCGGTAGAGGAATCGGCTGCTGACATGACCATATTGGCTGACGGTGTTCGCCGCTTTTGTGGCGGTCGAGTTCGCCGCGCCGTCGCCGACTTGGATCTCGGTGGCGTTGAGAATCCGTCGCGCCGCGTGATTGCGGGCCGGCATCGTTAACAGCGTCATGTTCTCGGGATTGATAACGATCGGCTCGCCGGTGGTCGGGTCGAGCATGTCGGAGAACATCTGCTCCAGTTCGTCGATGTCGGTCCAATCGATGAGGTCGCCGCCGGCGGCGGAGTTGATCCAGGGCGCCGCGGTCTGGTAGGTGTTGAACGAGGAGCCGTTTTCCTTGTAGTTGTTGATGATGCCGGCGATGAGCTGGGCGATCCGCTTCTCTTTGTTGACGCCCAGCGCCTCGCCGACCTCGGCCGCGTTCTTGAGGACCATGTGGGTGCGGTCGAAGAAGATCGCTTCCTTCGTCACTGGCACGATGAAGCCGCGCTTCGTGGTGCTCGGCGTTTCGATGTAGCGTTCACCGAAGCCGGCGTGCGGGTATGGCATCCCTGGGGCGACTGTACCGACGGCGTCGGGGTCGAGCGGTTGCATGCCGGCGATCTTCTCGCCGTCGAATTTCGTGGGGATCGTGTCGATCAGTCGCGAGAGAGCGAACGCCGGCGAGTTGTAGGCGGCCAGCAGTCTCGTGTAGACGATCTGGCCGCTGATGTTGGCGAACGCCGTGAGGTCGACGCCGTCGGCTTCGGTGACTTCGTAGCCACCGCGGGGATCGAGCGACCGAACCCACTCCCGGCCGTCGGGGACGACGGCTTCGGCGAGCTCGCGGAGCGAAAAGTCCGCGGGCTGGAGCTCACCTGATTGGAGGGCGGCGCCGACATGTTCGACGGTGGCTTGCGAGCCGTCGAGTTCGTAAAGCCGGTGGAGCTCGCGGTAGTTCATCGCTCGATGCTGGATGCTTGATGGGGGGATGGGAGAAGAGTGGCCGGGGACACGAGAGCAAGGAATCCCGATTTCCCCGGCCGGCGCTTCCCTTTTGTGGCGGGAGAAGTAATCGGGGATTGGTGATCAGCAATTACCGATCACCAGTCACCAATCTTCGATCACCTCTTTGCGATCGTATCCGACGTTTGGCGACGTCTCGGTAAAAGGCGCTGACGTTTGTCACTGCGTCGCGAGAAGCGCCCTCGGATCAGCGCAAGCCCCCAGAAGCAGAGTCGCGGCGAGGCGGCGCCAGCCGCCTC
>JBGSMO010000264.1:0-13901 GCA_041740115.1 Pirellulales bacterium | reverse complement strand
GACTGACTGCTTTGCTTCTTTGGCGAGGGCTTCCACGCCTCCCTCCTTGGCCGCTCGACGCGCAATTTGCCAATGGGTTTCATCCGGCAGTTGATGGCGGTAGCGGAGCCAGGCCATCGGCGCGTCCTTGCCCGTGTCGATGGAGAAGCTTTGCGCCACCGTCTGCTCGCCTGGCTTGGCGTCGACTTTCCAGCCGTCGGGCGTCGTCGCCGCCCACCGCAGCGGCCAGCCGACGTTGTAGAGGGTCGACGGTTCGAAGTCGGAGTCGTGGACGAGTTCGAGCATCGCCTCGACTTTGTCGACCGGTTTGCGCTCGATGAGGAACTCCGCGTCCTCGTCACCTAGCGCGCGGGTGAAGACGTCGCCCTGATAAAGTTGCAACTGCTCGCCTGGAAGGCCCACCAGTCGCTTGATGTAATTCATGTTCCCGTCGCCGGGAAACTTGAAGACGACGACGTCCCACCGCTCCGGCTCGCTGAAATCGAGACCGTACTTGTTCACCAAAATTCGGTCGCCGGGGTAGCTTGGTTGGAATTCGATATCTTCCACGTCGGCTTCGGCCGCCGCTGTGCGCGGCAGGTCGGGACGCATCGGCATCAAGTACCGGCACATTGGGCACATGCCGCCGACGACGTCGAGACTCTCAATCGCCGCCTTGATCCGCACCGCTTCTTGCCCCTGAGCGCCGCGAAGCCGCGCCATCAGCCGGTCGCGATTCTCGCCTTCGCTGCTCGCCGTGGTGCGGAACCGATGCCCGCATTGCAAACAGTGGACGTCTTTGTGCTGCCCCTGCAGCGAGGGGGACATCGACCCCGTCGGAATGACGAACGCCTCGGCCTCGAACGAGCGGAACAGGAACGCCAGGACGAACGCGACGACAATCGACTCGAGCGTCTCGCGGAACATCACGAAATCGTGGCCCGGCTTCGTCGCTGACGCCTTGGCTTCGGCGGGGCGCGTCTCGGCCGGCTTCGCTTCGCGTCGATCAGGAGTCGTCTTCTTATTCGCCATCGAAATCCCATCAAAAACAAAGTAGCCGCGGGTCAACGACCCGCCGGAGCGAATGCAGGATGTCATTCTGAGCAAAGCTAAGAATCTGGAAGCTCGTTCGACTGGCCAGATCCTAGGATGACAGCTTCACGCTCATCCGCTCATTCGCCACGGGCGTCGCAATATAGCCATTTCCGCCAAATGGGGGAAACTTGAAACGGCCCCGCCGGCGGCTGCTAGCTAACTTAGCGGAATTATACCGGGGTAGGGCCGTTTGAGGGGGCGCTCCAGCGGCAGCTAAGAGCCACCGGCTTCGCCGGTGGACGCATTTGAGTTGGGTATCGCCGCTAGGCAGTTCGTCCACCGGCGAAGCCGGTGGCTTCAATTGTCGCTGCCAGAGATTCCCGCTGCGGGAAACCGGCAGAATCGTTACCTTGCCGCCAGCCGTCGTCTCCCCGCTGCCTGCAGGCCCCGCCATGTCGCTCCGCCGCCTTTTTCGTCGCCGTCCGCATGTCCCGTTCGCCGAGTGGGGCGCCGAGGTCCGTCGGTTCGACCTGCCAGCCGACGGCGTCGTCGAATTCGCCCAGTGGCGGCACCCCTGCGTGAGCGAGCAGCCAATCACCCAGGAGGAGGTCGACGGCCTCCGCCAGTTCATCCGCCCCGGCGATTTCGTCATCGACGTCGGCGCCCATACTGGCGATTCGACAGTGCCGCTCGCGCTCGCCTGCGGCCCGACTGGCCGGGTGCTGGCGTTAGAGCCGAACCGGCACGTTTATAAGATTCTCGAGCAGAACACTGCACTCAATGCCGGCCGGACGCGGATTGACTGCCGCTGCTTCGCCGCGACTCCCGCAGACGGCACGTTCGTGTTTCACTACGGCGACGCCTCGTTCTGCAACGGCGGCGCCGGCGGTTCGCGAAATTGGAATCCCTTCCGCAAGAAGTTCCCATTGCAGGTCGAGGGACGCAATCTGCTGCAGATTTTGCACAACGAGTATGCCGAGTGCCTGTCGTGGCTCAGCTACGTGAAGGTCGACGCTGAGGGATTCGATTGCCAGATTCTCGAGTCGATCCTGCCAATCCTGCGCGAGCGGCAGCCGGTGGTGCGGACCGAAGTCTTCAAGCGACTCTCGACCGGCGAGCGGCAGGCGTTGTTCGATCTCTTGGCCTCAGCGGGGTACGAACTCCACCGCTACGCCGCTGGCGCCAATCCGGTTGGCCCGGCGCTCGCTCGAAACAAGATGAACGCCGAACGCCACTTCGATGTGGTTGCGCTACCGAAGAAACGGCGCGCTCAGGCGGCGGCTTAAGGATATACCACGACGGCACGGCGAGCACGGCGGAAAATACAACGAGCGGTTTCAGACTCCTCGTTTTTCGTCGTGTCCGTCGTGTCGTCGTGGTTCAATTCGACGCCTCAGCAGTCGCCTTCCGCAGTTCCGCCGCCAGCAGTTCTATCTGCTCTTCTTCGAGCAGCCGCCGCGCGGCCCGCATGTCGGCCAGGGCGATTGCGAAGATCACGCACCCGGCGAGCAGCAAGGCGCAAAGGTACGCCGTCATCGCCGCCGGATTCGGCGGCAGCTGGTTCACCAGCGTAATCGCGGCGCCGACGACGCCGATCAAGCCGCTGGCGACCATGCGTCGCTGGAGTTGGCGCCGCACGAACTCACGCCGTCGGCTGTTCGCCGCCGAGTGGACCCATTCGCGCCACTGCTGCCAATGGAGCGCGAAGAAGATGGCCGAGAGACCGATCAGGAAGTAGCCAAAGGTTTCCGGTCGGGCCATGAGTTGGTCTCTCAAAAGATATTACCACGACGGCACGACGGGCACGACGAAAGAAGGCTAGCGAGGAACCGCCGACGGACGCAGATGAACGCGGATGATGAGAAGGCCGCCGCTATTAGCGATTGAAAGAGTTCCTGACTATTTATCTCTATCTGCGTTTATTCGCGTTCATCGGCGGCTCCGTCTTTTCTGTTTCCCGTTTTCCGTCGTGCTCGTCGTGACGTTGTGGTTCAATTCGCACCTCGGTTACGCCCGCAGTTCGCCGCCGACTTGCTGCGAGAGGATGGCCACGATCCGTTCGCGCACCCCGTCGGCTTCCTCGTTGGTCAGCGTGCCTGTGGCTGAGCGGAGTTGCATCGAGAATAGCAGGCTCTTCTTCCCGGCGCCGAGCCGCTGCGGGTCGCGGTACGTTTCCTGGTATTGTATCGACTCAACCAACTCGCCGCCCGCTTCGCTCACGAGCCGCTCGACCTCGGCCCAGCGAACCGATTCGTTGACGACGATGTTCACGTCGCGGCCGACCGGCGGGTACTGTGATAGGGGCACAGCGGTGGGGGCGAGTTCCGCGGCCGCGATGAGCAGCTCGATGTCGATCTCGGCGACCGTCGACCCGCCGCGGAGTTCAAACCGCTCACGGCCCGCCTTCGATAGTTCGCCGAGATAGCCGAGCGTGTGCTCGCCGAGCCGCAGTCGGCACTGGCGGGCATCGTCGAGCAGCGGATACTCGACCTCGCCGACCTGCAGCTGTTGCGAGGGAGCGATGCGGGCGACGAGTGCCTCGATAATTCCCTTCAGTTCCAGGAAACCGCCGCCGCTGGTGATTGCAAGCAGCCGCTTTTGCTGGGGAATCTCGCCCGCGATCGGCAGATAGACGTTGGCGATCTCAAACAACTCGATGACGGGGTTCGACAACTTTTCGTTGTGCCGCCGTGCGGTGAGCAGACTCGGCACGAGCGTTTGACGCAGGCAATCGGCGCGTCGGAGCACGGCGGTCGACGCGCGGACCGGCGACTCGTCCGACCAGGGCTGGATCGCATCAACGAGCGTTTCGTCGACGGCGCTGAGCGTCATCGCTTCGTCGAACCCAGCGGCGACGAGCGTCGCGCGGACGCGATCGAGGACGCGATCGAGCCGCGTGCGCGTCGACGCGGCCATCTTCACGTTGCTGTCTTCGGGAATCTTATCGTAGCCGTAAATGCGGGCGACTTCTTCGATGAGGTCGATCTCGCGGGTGAGGTCGGCCCGCCAAGTGGGCGGAAGCACCTTGATGCAGTGGTCGCAGATATGCGTTTCTTCGCAGCCGAGGGCGGTGAGGATCTTTTGGACCTCAGGGACAGGCACCTCGATGCCGAGCACGCGCGGCAGTTGCGCCCAGCGGAGTTTTACGACCTCACGGGCCGCTTGCGGCTTAGCGACCCCAACGTCAACGCTCCCGGCGGCAAGTGTGCCGCCGGCTAGTTGGAGAATTAATTCGCAGGCGCGGCGGCTGGCCCAGTCGAGCGCGCTGACGTCGACGCCGCGCTCGAAGCGATACGACGAGGGACTGTGGAGGTGATGCCGCCGCGCCGTCGTCCGCACGGAGAGGGGCTCGAACGCCGCCGATTCCAGCAGCACGTCGACCGTCGCGTCGGTCACTTCGCTATGCTCGCCTCCCATCACTCCCGCCACGGCCACCGGCTTCTCAGCGTCGGCGATTACGCAGGTCCCCGCGGCGAGCTCGTAATCTTGATGGTTGATCGCGGTAAACCTCTCGCCCGGCTTCGACGCGCGGACGATAATCTTCCCGCCGGCGAGCTTCGCGAAGTCGAATGCGTGAAGCGGCTGGCCGCATTCGAACATCACGTAATTGGTGACGTCGACGACGTTGTTGATCACCGCGATCCCAAGCGTGCTGAGGCGATCGGCGAGCCACTGCGGACTGGGGCCGATCTTCACGCCGCGAATGAGCCGGGCGGTGTAGCGCGGGCAGAGCTCGGGGGCTTCGATCGCGACGCTGGTGAGCGTTTCGATCTTCGGGCCCTTCGCGACAACCTCGGCCGGCGGCAGGCAGATCGGCAGGTCGTAGAGGACGCCGACTTCGCGCGCGACGCCGATGTGACCGAGGCAATCGGGGCGATTGCTGGTGACTTCGAGGTCGATCGCTTCGTCGCTGGCACTTTCGAAGTTAAGGCCCGACAACGCAAAGCGATCGGCCAGTTCCGCCGAATCCATCGCGAGGGCGACGTAGTCTCTTAGCCAATCAAGCGAAACGATCATGGACGATTCTTTCTCTCTCGCAAAGCCGCGAAGGCGCAAAGGAAGCGCAAAGAATTCGGGAGCCTCTTCTTTGCGTATTTCTTTGCGCCTTCGCGCCTTTGCGAGAAATCTTCGTTCTCAGAATTGCGACAGAAAGCGAACGTCGTTTTCGTACAAAGCCCGGATGTCGGTGATGCCGTGTTGCCGCATGCAGACTCGTTCGACGCCCAGGCCGAAGGCGAAGCCGGTGACTTCTTCGGGGTCGTAGCCGACGGCCCGCAGGACGTTGGGGTCGACCATGCCGGCGCCACCCATCTCCATCCAGCCCCCCTGCCAGTTCATGTCCACCTCGACGCTCGGCTCGGTGAACGGGAAGAACGACGGGCGGAAGCGGATGTGTACCTCGTCTTTGCCGAAGTAGCTTTGGCAGAAGAGGCGGAGGACGCTTTTCAGGTCGGCCATCGTCACTCCGCGATCGACCAGCAGACCTTCGATCTGGTGGAACATCGGGTAGTGCGTGGCGTCAGCCGTGTCGGGGCGATAGACGCGGCCGAGGGAGATGATCCGCACGGGGGGCGGGGTGCTCTCCATGACGCGGATTTGGACGGTGCTCGTTTGGCTGCGGAGGAGGAGCGGTTTTTCTGGGGACGCTCCGGCGGGTCGTTGACCCGCGGCTACTTGGGCTGTCGCCAAGTAAAAATTGTCGAGCGGATCGCGGGCCGGGTGGATCGCGGGGATGTTGAGGGCCTCGAAATTGTGCCACTCATCCTCGATCTCGGGGCCCTCGACGGCGGTGAAGCCGAGACGGCCCATGATATCCTTCATGTCGGCGATCGTTTGCGTCACCGGATGAAGGTGGCCGAGCCGCAGCGGCCGACCGGGAAGCGTCGGATCGAACGCCTCTCGCGACTGCGTCTTTGCGGAACCGGCCAGCCGCTCTTGCGCCGCCTCCAACGCCGCCTCGACGGCGGTCTTCACCTCGTTAAACTTCTTGCCCGCCGCTGGCTTGTCAGCCTTATCGACCTTGCCGAGACCTTGCTGCGCAGCCTTCAGCTTGCCAGCCTTGGCGCCGGTGAACTCCACGCGGGCTTCTTCGAGCGCAGCAGCATCCGCAACAGATGCAAACGCTTGTTGCGCGGCATCAGCCAGAGCGTCGAGTTCAGCGACGAAGTCGGCGAGTGCCATCAGTTGCGAGGGTTGAGGCCGTTAGGCCGACAGCGCTTCGCGGGCCTTGGCGACGACCGCATCGAACGCCGTCGGATCGGCAATCGCCATTTCCGACAGGGTCTTGCGATCAAGGTCGATCTGGGCCTTCTTCAGGCCGGCGATCAACTCGCTGTAGCGGAGACCGCGCTCACGGGCGGCGGCGTTGATGCGGATGATCCACAGCTTGCGGAACTCGCGCTTCTTCACGCGGCGATCGCGGAAGGCATACGCCTCGGCGCGGACGAGCGTTTCCTTGGCACTGCGAAGGAGCGTACCGCGACCGCCGGTAAAACCCTTGGTTTTCTTGAAGAGGCGATTCTTCGCCTTGTTGCGGGCCGAGCCCTTGGTGGTTCTCATCGAAGGAACCCCTTATTGCTGAAGTCTCACGCCCAGGCCCCTTCCACGACGGAAGGCGTTCGACGCCCGGCGGGGTTGAAAAACGGGTGCTTGATGCTGGATGCTCGCGACTTAGTTGCGTTCTGCCCGCATCCAGAAACTAGCAACTAGCATCACGGCGCCAGCCGCTTAGTAGCTGTTCCCGCACAGCGCCTTGATCACCATCTTCGATTCGACGGTGGCCGAAACGGTGGTGCCGCGGAGCTGGCGCTTGCGCTTGCTGCTCATCCGGGCGGCCAAATGGCTCGTGCCGGCCGAACGGTGCTTCGCCTTGCCGCTGGCGGTCAGGCGGAAACGCTTTTTGGTACCTTTGTGGGTCTTTTGCTTTGGCATGACTCGATTCCCCTTTCCGGGGATGGGGCCTCAAAACAGGTGGTAGCCCCGCATCATACCAGATTGCGGGGGCGTGAAAAGCCGCCTTTTCCCGGGGAAGTTGGACTCTAACGGTCTTCTCGGCCATCATCTGTGGGAAACTGGCCCGTTCGACGCATATTGGCTTGAAATCTTCATGTCAATATGCACAATTCGGGTCGCCGCAGGCGGAGCAGCGAATCAACGACTTATCGGCCGTTTCTAGGCAAACCTTCATTCTCGCTGGCGGCAGATGAGCCGCGGCGGAGGCTAACGTTTGAGCGAACCTATTCCCACCGACGCACCCGGCAATGTGCCTCCAAAAACAACGCCCCGATGGGGGGCGAGAGGCTGGGCCATCGTGTTGCTGACGGTCGGCGTGGGCGTGCTGGGCGGATTGGGGCTCTTTACGTTCGGCTACGGCCAGGGCGCCAGCTACCTGAGCAATGATCCCAAAGGGTGCGTGAACTGCCATGTGATGCAGGGGCATTTCGACTCGTGGGAGCAGTCGAGTCATCATCATGTGGCCGTTTGCAACGACTGCCATCTTCCGCATCACCCGATTGGGAAGTGGGTGACCAAGGCCGATAACGGTTTCTTTCACTCGCTGGCCTTCACGCTCGAGAACTTTAACGAGCCGATTCAGATCAAGCCGCGGAACCGCCGCGTGACGCAGGGCGCTTGCCTCCACTGCCATGCGGACCTTGTTCACAGTCTCCTTCCGGCTGAGCCGGGGGGCGACATGCTCAATTGCATCCATTGCCACAGCGACGTCGGCCACGCCTTCAAAGATTGACGGCCGCTGCTTTTCAAATTATTCCAGCCAGTGCGAAATCGGAGCGACGCGACCATGAGTTCAGCCGCCGACAGCAATCAATCCAATGGACCGCGCCGCACTCGTCGCCCGCTGTTGCTCGCACTGTTGGCGGCGGTCGTCGCGCTTGCCACCGTCGGGGTCGCCGCGCTGCTCGTGTCGATCTTCGAGCACAAGCAAGAAGGTCGCACGCCGTTCGTTCGCTTGGTTGAAGTCAATGAGACGAGCACCGACCCGGTCCCCTGGGGCGTCAACTGGCCATCGCAGTTCGACTCCTATCGCCGGACCGTCGACGACGTCGAAACCGAATACGGCGGCTCCAGCGCGATGCCCGCCAGCAAGCTCGACGAACATCCTTGGCTTAAGCGTCTTTATGCCGGCTACGCCTTCAGCATCGACTATCGCGAGGCTCGGGGACACGCCTATATGCTCCACGACCAGGAGGTGACCGACCGCGTCACCCAGCGGCCGCAGGGGGGCGCATGCCTCCACTGCCATGCGTCGATCATTCCGACTTATCGCCGGCTGGGGCTTGAGGCGGGCGGAGAAAAGGCGGACGCCGAAACGCTGGCTGGCGACTTCAATTGGCCTGCGGTGATGGAGGGCTTCAAGCTTGCCAGCACGATGGACTATGCCGCCGCGCACCAGGAACTTCTCCAAACGCCCGACGGCACGCCGGGGGCGAGCGAGCCCCTCTTTCCCGGCGGTTTGACGCCAAATACCCCGGCCAACCCCGCTAAGCCAGAAGGCGCCGCAGGAGATCCGGAAGGTGACGCAGAAGATAAGGAGGATGCCAAAACGGGCGAGCCCCAGGCCGACGATCATCACCTCGGCGACGCCCACCCCGTCGCCTGCATCGACTGCCACGATCCGAAGTCGATGCAACTGCGGATCACCCGCCCCGGATTCATCAACGGAATCGCCGCGCTCGCCGCGAGCGACGATCCGGTCCCCCATTTGCCGAGCGTCGAGCGGTGGCGGCAGGGCAATCGCAAACGACCTTACGATCCGAACGTCGACGCCTCGCGCCAAGAGAAACGGAGCTTCGTTTGCGGCCAATGCCACGTTGAATATTACTGCGCGAACAAGGAGACTCTCTTCTTTCCCTGGCAGAACGGCCTGAAAGTCGAGCAGATCGAAAAAACCTACGACGAGCATAAGTTCCCCAATGGCGAGGCGTTCTACGACTTCGTCCATGGCGAGACTGGCGCGCATGTCTACAAGGCGCAGCATCCCGAGTTCGAAATGTGGAGCCAGGGTATCCACGCCCGCAGTGGCGTCAGTTGCGCCGATTGCCACATGCCCTACCAACGCGAGGGGGCGATGAAAGTGAGCAGCCACTGGGTCCGCAGCCCGCTGCTGAACATCAATAATGCTTGCCAAACGTGCCACAACGTTCCTGAATCAGAGTTGCTCGACAAAGTCGAAACCATCCAAGGTCGCACGAAAGCGCAAATGGAGCGGGCCGCCGTTGCGATGACCGACATGCTCGACGCCATCCGCGACGCCGAGGCGGCCGGCGCCACCGAAGAGCAATTGGCGTCGATTTTTGAGTTGCAGAAGAAAGCGGCGTGGCGGCTCGACTTTGTCAGCAGCGAGAACTCGCTCGGCTTCCACGCCGATCAGGAAGCGATGCGGATCCTGGGCGAGTCGATCGACTACAGCCGCCAGGCCGAAGCCGACGCGCTACGGTTGCGAGCGCCCGAGGCGCCAGAGTCGACTCGCGAGGTGGTTCCAGTCGAGGGAGTGACTCCTGCCAAAGAGGGGTGAGCGGGCGTCGTTCTTAGGACGAATGGGACGCGGATTTTCACGGATTAGGCGGATGAGCGCGGATTTCGAGCAATTCAATCCGCGAAAATCCGTTGAATCAGCGTAAATCCGCGTCCTATTCGTCTCTTCTGAGCTTTGGGGCTAGGTTGAAAGTCGTTTGACAGCTCATTTGGCGGTATTTATTTTACTGATAGGTTATTTAACCAAAAGGTAAATCTCCATGTCGGCCGATAAGCTTACCGTTACCTTTGCCGCCCTCGCAGATCCGACCCGTCGGGCGATTCTCGGCCGGCTGGCCAAGGGGCAAAGCTCGGTGACGGAGCTTGCTTCACCCTTCAAAATGACGATGCCGGCCATTTCGAAGCACCTCAAAGTGCTGGAAAAGGCGGGGCTCATCGAGCGGGGGCGCGATGCCCAGTGGCGCCCTTGCCGGTTGAAGGCGAAGCCGCTTGAGGAGGCTGCGAGCTGGATCGACCAATACCGGCAGTTTTGGGAGGAGAGCTTCGATCGCCTCGACGCTTATCTGCAGGAGATTCAGCGCAAGGAAGCTGACGCGGCCTCCACGCCGCCGCCGCCCTCCATTCCTGAAATCGATTCCCCGGAGCCAACCGATGACCGCCAGTCCTAACCCCGCAGTCGGCGATTCGACCGTCGACCGTGAAATTGTGATCACCCGGCTGTTGGACGCGCCTCGCGAGTTGGCATTCTCCGCCTGGACTGATCCCGAGAAAGTCGTGAAGTGGTGGGGCCCCAACGGCTTTACGACGACAATCGAGCGGATGGACGTCCGCCCGGGGGGCGTCTGGAAGTACGTCATGCATGGCCCCGACGGCGTCGACTACCCGAATAAGACGGTCTATGAGGAAATCGTCCCGCCGGAGCGGCTCGTTTACACTCACAGCGGGGGCGATCCCGTTCCCGGCGAGCGGGCAGTACAATTTCGTTCGACCGTGACATTTGTACAGCAAGGCGGCCAGACTAAGATAACCCTGCAAATGGTATTTAAGACGCCTAACGATCGCGATTACGTCGTCGAGAAGTATGGTGCGATTGAGGGCGGTATTCAGCATCTGGCGAGACTGAACGAGTTTTTGAAGGGCTAGCAGTACCTCATAGGGGCGCCACTGGCATTTTGCCAGTGAGAAGTGCCGAGCGAGTACCCGCTTCAGCACTGGCAAGATGCCAGTGGCACCCGTTCTGCCGTCGATCTGAATAGCAACGGACCACGGACCACTGACAACGGAACCGCACGCCAATCATGTCTGCCGTCCGCCCCGAAGCCGCCGTGCGAGACGCCGTCGATGCGATTTATCGCACCGAGTCGCGGCGGGTCTTTGCGACGCTGATTCGGCTACTGGGCGACTTCGACTTAGCCGAGGAGGCGCTGCACGAAGCGTTCGCCTCGGCAGTGAAGCAGTGGCCGACTGAGGGGGTGCCGACAAATCCGCGGGCCTGGCTTGTGTCAGCGGGACGGTTCAAGGCGATCGACGCGATCCGTCGCCGGGCCCGTTTCGATGCGTCGCTTGGCGAACTGGCTGACCGCACCGAGACGGCCGCCGGCCCGGCAGAACTTGCCGAAGAAGCAGGCGTCGAGGACGACCGCCTGCGGCTGATCTTCACCTGCTGCCACCCTGCCCTGCCGGCCGAGGCGCAAACGGCGCTGACGCTCCGCGAAGTCTGCGGCCTCACTACGGAAGAAATCGCTAGCGCGTTTTTGGTGTCGCCCTCCACGCTCGCCCAGCGGATTGTGCGTGCCAAGTCGAAAATTCGGGACGCCAAAATCCCCTATCACATCCCGTCGCGCGAAGACTTGCCCGATCGCCTGGAGTCGGTGCTGCAAGTCATCTACCTGGTGTTCAACGAAGGCTACGCCGCCTCGTCGGGCGATTCGGTGACGCGTTCCGACCTCTCCGGCGAAGCGATCCGCCTGGGGCGATTGCTGGTCGAGTTGCTTCCTGAGGGAGAATCGCTCGGCTTGTTGGCGCTCATGCTGTTGCATGAGTCGCGGCGGGCCGCCCGCGCCGATGCGAATGGCGAGATCATTCTGCTCGACGCCCAAAACCGCGGCCTGTGGGACCACGCGCTGATTGCCGAGGGACGGGCGCTGGTGGAACGGGCGCTCGCTTCGTCGGAAGTCGGCCCCTACACGCTGCAGGCGGCGATTTCGGCGGTCCATGCCGATGCTCGCGTGCCGGCCGACACCGACTGGGCTCAGATTGTGGCCATCTACGATGTTCTCGTCCGTGTCGTGCCGACGCCGGTCGTCGAACTGAATCGCGCCGTGGCCGTCGCCATGCGCGACGGACCGGAGGCGGGGCTCGGTCTGGTCGACGCGATTCTCAGCCGCGGCGAACTCGCGGATTACCATTTAGCCCACAGCGTGCGGGCCGATTTCTGCCGCCGGCTGGGGCGAACGGCAGACGCCCGCTTGGCCTACGAGCAAGCGCTGGCGCTGACCCGGCAGGAGCCTGAGCGGCGGTTTTTGGAGGGGCGGCTGCGAGAATTGGCTTGAGCGTTTGCGAATTCGATTGAACCATGACGGCATGACGAGAATGCCGGAAAGCCTCCTCAAACCTGCCCTGGAGGGGCAGAGTGTTGTAGCCAGGGGCGCAAGCCCCTGGACATAGGAAACTAATCCGTACGAGCCCCGGAGGGGCGACGCAATTCGTCAAAATAACGCGGAGAGAGGAACGGTGTCGCCCCTCCGGGGCTACCGGATTACGGCTGCATTTCACCAGGGGCTCACGACCCTGGCTACAACATGTCGCCCCTCACGGGGCTGATTTGCGGGATAACGGTCTGCAGGTTGCCAATACAAATGTGGGGCTCAAAGTTCCTCAGAAAAGTTTTTGGCCCCCTGTCGATTCGGTCCAATCCCGAGCGACTACCTCAGGTAAGCAGCCAATTGACGGGACTTGTTACCCGCCGCCGCAGGCCTACCGCCAGCGGGTTCAGCCTTACCAAACAACTGATCAATTCTGGAGATACGACCATGACCGCCGCCACGACTCCCATCGTTTCGAAAATGTTCATCAACTTGCCCGTGCAGGACCTCGAGCGTTCGGTCGCCTTCTTCAAGAGCCTCGGCTTTGCGATCAACGAGCAGTTCAGCAACGAAAAAGGAGCCTGCGTCGTGCTGGGCGAACACAGCTACGCGATGCTGCTCACGATCCCGTTCTTCGAGACCTTTACCACGAAGAAAACGGCCGACACGAAGCAGACGGTCGGCGCCCTGATCGCGCTGGCGGTCGACAGTCGCGAACTAGTCGACGCGATGGTGCACGCCGCCGCCGCCGCTGGGGGGACGCCGCAGGAAGCGTCGACCGACCACGGGTTCATGTACGAGTGGGGCTTCGAGGACCTCGACGGGCACATGTGGGGACCGTTCTGGATGGATCCGAATTATGTGCAGCCGCAAGAAGCGTAACCGTCATTCATACATAACTGATTTGCAAATAAATACTTAAACACAGAGGACACAGAGAAGAAATAAAAATGGATACTTCCCCTCTTCTCTGTGGCCTCGGTGTTCTCTGTGTTGAATGCATTTCTCTTCAAGCAGTGGAGATAGAGAACCATGAAATTCGTCGTGTTTGTCAAAGCCTCTGCCGAAACCGAAGCGGGCGTGATGCCGACCGAAGCGCAGCTCGCCGAGATGGGCGCCTACAACGAAGAACTCGTCAAGGCAGGCATTATGCGGGCGGGCGAAGGCCTCCACCCGAGCTCGAAGGGCGCCCGCATCGTGTTCTCGGGCAAGAACCGGACGGTCGTCGACGGCCCCTTCGCCGAGACGAAGGAACTGGTCGCCGGATTCTGGATCTGGGAGTGCAAATCGCTGCAGGAGGCGATCGACTGGGCTCGGCGTTGTCCGAACCCGACGGGCGAGGAATCGCAGCTCGAGATTCGCCAAGTCTTCTCGCTCGACGATTTTGGCCCTGAGTTGACGCCGGAGCTCCGCGCCCAGGAAGAACGCTTGATGGCCGAGATCTCCGGCAAGTAGCGGCGGTGCAGCAGCCGATGGCCAACAGCCGACAGCCGGTAGCCCCATTTCAGCCATGAGATACGTCTGCCTCGGATACATGGATGCCCAGGCGTGGGGGGCCCTCTCGCTTGACGAGCGGGAGGCCTTCCTCGCCGAGTGCCGAGCCTACGACGAGTTGCTCGCCGAGTCGGGCCACGCCGTTGCCCGCGAGGCGCTCGAATGCGAAGAGAACGCCGCCACGCTCAAGCTCAGCCACGGCGGCGCGGACGTGAACCCCCGGTTGCCTCGCTGCCGCGGCCCGTCCGCCGCTGCGGGGGATCTTGGTGATCGAAGCGAACGACATGAACCACGCCATTCAACTCCTGTCGCGGC
>JBGSMO010000259.1:0-7287 GCA_041740115.1 Pirellulales bacterium | reverse complement strand
CGGCGCGGCCCGCGCTAAGTTAAAGCGTCGCCAAGCAGACTTGCAGTTGGCGCAACGTCAAACCGAATGGCAAACGAAGATCCGTGACGGCGTGACGTTGCTCGTCAAATTGATCCGCGAAGAAAAGGAACCCCAGGAGATTGATTCAGCGCTCCAATATCAAACAGTGGGCGACTATCGCGAGCGACTCGTCTCCGCCTACACGCGGGTCAGATTGGCAAACGTCATGGCCGACAATATTCGCGAGGCAGCCGCCTCAGGAGCCGTCTCGGGGAAGGTGCGGCAGGAACGTGAGAGCGAAAGGCAAGCCGCTCAAGCTGCGCTTCAGTCGGCGATCGAGCAGTCAATCTTCGATATTGAACAGCTGAGCAGAGAGGCGACGGCAAAATCAGATGATGCTACACGCCAGTTAGAAGTAAGCCAGCAGGATCTGAAGCTACTGCTTGGCCCATCGTCGCGGACAATTGACGTGGAGATCTCCGAAGCATCGCCCGAGACTTCGCTTTCACAGGTCGAGGTTGTTGCACCGATCAATGGAGCCATGGAGGAGCGTAATCTAGCGGTGACGGAGCGAGTTTCGGCCGGCGATCCGATTGCTGTGATTGCCGACACGAGACATCTCTGGGCGGTGGCTGAGATTCGAGAACAAGACTGGGCGACGATCGACGTCGACGTTGGAACTGAGGTGGTGGTGACGACTCCGGCGTTGCCAGATGAGCGCTACGCGGCTGAGGTCTTGGTCGTCGGTCGGAGCGTCGACGCCACGACGGGCGCCGCCTCGCTCGTCGCACAGCTAGAGTCGGAAGACCACCGTCTACGCCCTGGGCTGTTTGTACGCGTAACGATCCCGGCAGGACCGTCGAGAGCCGCAGTAACAGTGCCGGAGTCGGCGGTCGTGATGCATGACGGTCAGTCGTTTGTTTTCGTGTCCGAAGGGCCGACTCGGTTTCGGCGCGTTGACGTACAACCGGGCAAGCAGGAGGGGGGGCAAATTGAAGTCCTGGCGGGGTTGGCTAAGGAGACGCCCGTCGTCACCGAAGGGGCTTTCTTCCTGAAGAGCGTATTGCTGATGGTCGGCCAAGACGAATGACCTACGACGCTGCTTGCTTGCCCCGTCAATTAAACTATCGAGTGGACAATGCTCCAAAAACTGATCGAGTTCTCGCTCGCCAACCGCTTCCTGGTCTTCGCCGCGACGACGATCATGGCGATCGCCGGCGCTCGTTGCGCAGTACTGTTGCCGATCGACGCTGTTCCGGACATGACGAATGTGCAGGTGGCCGTCATTACCGACGCCGGTTCGCTGTCGCCCGTCGAAGTGGAACGCTACGTCACCTACCCGGTTGAATCGACGATGAGCGGGCTTCCAGATGTGGAAGAACTCCGTAGCGTTTCCAAATTCGGGATTTCCGTGGTGACGATTGTCTTCGAGGAAGGGGCCGACCTCTACCGAGCCCGTCAGTTAGTCTCAGAGCGTTTGCCTGTGGCGACTGCCGCGATTCCAGCCGGATACGGGACGCCGGAAATGGGTCCGCTCACGACCGCTCTAGGAGAGATTCTGCAGTTTGAAGTGCGGGGCGATAACTACACGTCGATGCAGCTGCGGACGATCTTGGAGTGGGAGATTGCCCCGAAACTGCGCGAAGTCGCCGGCGTGACGGAAATAAACTCCCACGGAGGAGCCTACAAGACGTTTGAGGTTCGACCCGATCCTGATCGGCTCGCGAGCAATGACGTGACGCTCGATGAAATCTTTCGGCGTTTGGAAGAGAATAATGGTTCGATCGGCGGCGGTTACGTCGTCCATCACGGCGAGCAGCGATTCCTTCGCGGAGAGGCTTTATTAAAAAGTCGAGAGGAGATCCTCAACGTCGTCGTCAGACGTACCGATCAAGGCAACTCGATCTTGGTTCGCGACCTCGCCGACGTAGAAACCGCGCCCATGACGCGGCAGGGAGCGGTCACTCGCGACGGCCGGGGAGAAGCGGTGACGGGCATGGTGATGATGTTGATCGGCGAGAATTCTCGCGAAGTCGTCGCACGCGTGAAGGAACGTTTGGAGGCGATCGAGTCAACTCTCCCCTCGGGAGTCTCGCTCGAAATTATGTACGATCGGTCGGCGTTAATTGGCAGAACGCTCCACACGGTCCTCCGGAATCTGCTGGAAGGCGGAGCCCTGGTCATTCTGGTGCTCTTGCTCATGCTGGGAAGCATTCGAGCCGGGCTGATTGTGGCGCTCGCGATTCCGCTGTCGATGCTCTTCGCCGCCAATCTCATGTACGCGACGGCCATCTCGGCGAGTTTGATGAGTTTGGGAGCCATCGACTTTGGGTTGATCGTCGACTCGTCGGTCATCATGGTGGAGAATTGCATCCTTCGGCTAGCGGAAAACCGAGGAGTGCGATCGCGACTGGAGGTCATTCGCGACGCTTCGATTGAAGTCCGCAAACCAACAATGTTCGGCGAATTGATTATTGCCGTCGTCTATTTACCAGTCTTGATGCTGCAGGGAACCGAAGGAAAGCTATTTCGTCCGATGGCGCTGACGGTTCTGTTCGCGCTGCTCGGCTCCCTCATCCTTTCCATGACGTTGATGCCGGCGTTGGCGTCGATCGCCTTGCCCCGTTCGCTTAAGGATCACGACGTGTGGCTAGTGCGGATGATCAAAGTCGCTTATCGGCCGATGGTGAGAGCGGCGATTTCGCGGCCGGCCGCTACGACGGCAAGTGCATTGATTATTTTCCTGCTCAGCATCCCGGTGGCCATGAATTTGGGAGCCGAGTTCATGCCGCGACTTGAGGAAGGAGACCTGCTGATTGAAGCGGTTCGACTTCCCAGCGCGACGATCGAGGGCGCCACGGAGATGGGAACTCAGATTGAACGGCTGCTTCTTGAGTTTCCCGAAGTCCGCACCGTATTTTGCAAAGCAGGACGCCCTGAAATAGCCAACGACGTCATGGGCGTCCATCAAACCGACGTGTGGGTGATTCTCAATTCGCACGAAAAATGGCGTCCGGGCGTAAACCGCGATGATTTGATCGCGGAGATGGAAGCAGTGCTCAAAGAGAACATCGTTGGCGTCGCGTTTGGATTCACGCAACCTATCGAAATGCGCGTCGACGAACTCGTGGCCGGAGTGAAGTCCGACGTCGCAGTGCTGCTCTACGGGGACGACCTTGAGGTGCTGGCGAAGAAGTCGAAAGAGATCGAACGGGTGCTGCAGGAAGTGCCAGGGGCTGCCGATGTGAAGGCCGACTTTCAGGCGAATCTCCAAACGTTGACGATTCACCCTCGCCGGGACGCCCTGGCACGGTATGGAATCGACGCCTCCCAGGTGTTCGACGTCATCGAATCATTGGGGGGGCGGAAGGTTGGCATGGTGATGGAGGGCCGCGCTCGAATTCCGATCGTAGTTCGCGTGCCAGCGGCGTGGCGCGAGGATATTCAGTTGCTGGAGCAATTGCCTGTCGGCCAGGCTGGAGGAAGAACCATACCGCTGGGGGAGCTTGCCGAAATCCTACTCGCCGAAACGCCTGCGAGCGTAGAGCATGACGCGATCCGCCGGCGCACCTTCGTCGCCGCCAACGTACGCGGCCGTGATGTGGCGAGTTTTGTCGGCGACGCTCAGGCGGCGGTCGCAAATAAGGTTGACCTTCCGCCCGGATACGAGATCAGGTGGGGGGGCGACTTCGAGAATCTCCAAACAGCGAGCCGACGATTGGCGCTGATTACGCCAGTGGTACTCCTACTGATCTTCCTTCTGCTACATACCAGCTTTCGGTCGGTTTCGCTGGCGCTACTGATCTTTCTGGCTGTACCGATGGCTGCCAGTGGAGGCATCTTCGCGCTCTTCCTGCGCGGCATGCCATTCAGCATCTCTGCAGGCGTCGGCTTCATCGCTCTATTCGGCGTGGCCGTTCTCAACGGACTCGTTTGGGTGAGCGCTGCCGAGAACGCTCGGAGTTGCGGACTTCCTTTACGCGAAGTAACTCAACAAACCGCTCTTTCGCGACTTCGACCTGTTTTGATGACGGCGATGGTCGCGAGTTTCGGATTCATACCCATGGCGATGTCGAACAGTGATGGAGCCGAAATGCAGCGCCCGCTCGCCACGGTCGTGATTGGAGGATTGATCACTAGCACACTGCTGACCAGTCTCGTGGTGCCGGCGATTTATCCCTGGTTCGCGCCAAGTACGTTAACGGATGACTAAGTGAGTGGCTCGCAGGACAACTAACGACGCAAAAACACCATCGGGAATTCCGACCAATGACACAGACTATGCTTAGGAAGTCGGACAGATTAATTATTGGAGCCCGCCCACGAATGCGAATCACCGCAATCAGTACCTTTTAGGCGCCCGTTGCGAAAGTCCGCTTCGGCTTGCGTCGCCCGAGCGGCCCCGATGGCACGAGCGGGTAGCCTGGAACCTGCTCCTGATATCGTCGATATTCGTTCCCCATGTAGTGAGCTAGGCGTTCGTCCTTCAGATAGCTTCCGACGGCAAGGTAGCCAGTCCATACCGCTGTCAGGAGGGCATGATCGAGCGTCATCCGCGGCGTGAACCAGATCAACCCGGCGAAGCTGAGGTACACAGGGTGCCGGAGCCAGCGGTAGGCGCCCGTCGGAGCGAAGCGACGACGCGGCAGCGGGAGTCGACGGGCCCAGTGGCTCCACTCGGTGAACCCAGTCTGGTAGCCAAGACCGGTGAGGAGCAGACTGTAGCCGAGCGCGAGCCATGAGAGATGAAACGCGGCGACGACGACGGCACGCGACCAACCATGGAGTTCCCACACGACGCGCTCGCTTCCCTGCCAACCCCAGAACACGATCCACAACGAAACGCAGGTGACGATGCAGTAAAAGACGCCGAAGAACTCGCGACCGATCACGCGGCAGATTGCCGACTGAATCCGCGGGAATCGCAGCAGGCTGTGCGGGACCGCGAAGAGGAGCGCCAGGCCGACGTCGCTCAGCAGCATGGTCGTGAAGGCCGAGGGCGCCGCGAGGTTGGCTGCCGTGTCGGAGAGAAACTGATAGAGCCACACGACGGTCACGGCAAACATCAATTGCGCCGTCGCGCCAACGATCAGGCCGACGGCGCGACGCCAGATCGCAATCGAATCAGAGCAGGCTGCATCCATGCTGGAACTCCGCAGGAGGGTAAGACGATGACGTTCGTTGGCTCTTCGCCAGTGAACGACTGACGAGGCGTCGAAGATCACCGCGCCGCCGCGTTCACGACAATGATGTCGCCATGAACCGCGAGGTCGTCGGCCACGCCGACGGCGCCGAGCGCTTTGCGGAGCGGCTTGATGCCATACTCCGATTGCCGCAAGGGGAACTGCCCGCGGATGCGGAGGAACTCGCCGCGGTTCTCGACTTCGGCCTGAAACCGCAACGGTCGCTTGACGCCGTGGAGCGTAAACTCGCCGGCGAATTCGTAGACTGGAAATCCTTGTCGGCTCGGTTGCGCCGTTATGCGCGTCGAGGCAATGTCGAATTTGGCGGTCGGGAATTTCTTCACGTCGAGCACTTCGGGGCCGAGCATGTTGGCGGTCACTTCGCGCTGCGTGTCGGCCGCGGTTTCGCCTTCGACGCCGAGGTACTTCCGCGCGTACGCCACGTCGGCGAGAAAGCTGGTCGTGTCGAAGACGAGTTGGCCAGCGTTCTGATCAGCATCGAGCGCGATGTGACCGGAGCTGAGCATGCCGACGACGCCGTGGACGTGTCCCAAGCCGGTCTTCTCAACGCGTATGTAAACGCGCGAGTTCGCGACGTGTACGTCGCCGGCAGCCAATGGTTTCGCCGGGACTTCGGCGGCGCCTGCAAATGCAGATTCAATGACACTGAGACACATTATCATCACGCTCAAAACAGGGCGCATGCGCGTCGAATCGGCACATTTTTTCGTGATTCTAACCACTTGTCTCCCTCGCTTTCTTTCAATGTCGTAAGGCTTCGCGCGAACGTGGTTGATGCGATTGACAGAGAAGTCAGTTCAGACGCACCATAGGCCCTCGCTCAGCGAGTCATCGTGTATAGATCGATGCGTCGCGAAGCGTCGAGAGCAACTTGCGAACTTTGATTACGATTCGCTCTTGGTTTACGGACTACCACATCATCAATCACGGAAGACGTCGCTTCACGAAGAGGCGGCGAGCGTCGCGCTGCCGCGACGCGAAGCTGAAAGGAATCAGCGACAAGAATGTTATGCACGGCGACGGCCGCGACGAGCGGTCCCACCATCGGCAATCGCCAACGCGTGCCGGAACTGATGGACGAGCCGGGGATCGACCCCGCGGCCCTCGACCATGCGCTCCGCGGCATCGCGCGGATCAATGCTTTCAGCCTCACCGCGGGGCATCTCTGTCGACGGCTCCACCGGATCGCTCGCGAGCGCCGGCTCACCCGACTCCGCATTCTCGACGTCGGCTGCGGCAACGCCGACGTCACCCTCGGCGTCGCGCGACGCGCACGATGCTCCGGCCTGAACGTCGAACTCTTCGGCTGCGATCAAACCGCTGTCGCCGTCGACGCCGCCCGCGCACTCGCCCGCCGCGCGGGTCTGCCGCAAGTGCGGTTCTTCCAAGCCGACGTCCTCGCCGACGATCTGCATGGCACGTACGACGCCGTCGTCAGCTCGCTCTTTCTGCACCATCTCGGCGAGACGGAGGCGATCGAGCTGCTTCGCCGGCTCCGCGGCGTCACGCGGCACGCGATCGTAATGGACGACCTTTGCCGTTCGGCCCTCGGCTACTGGCTCGCGCGGTGGGGTTGCCAACTGCTGACCCGCTCGCCCGTGGTCCACTTCGATGGCCCCGCATCGGTGCGGAGCGCCCTGACCGTCGCCGAAGCGCTGCGACTGGCGCACGCCGCGGGACTCGAGGGAGCGACCGTCCAGCGGCGCTGGCCGGAGCGATTCACGCTAGTCTGGGAAAACAACGCCGCACCCGTCCGGGAGTTCGTGCGATGAACGCCCCCGCGCAATGGAATGTCGTCGTCATCGGCGCGGGGCCGGCCGGCTCCGTCGCGGCCTATCAGTTGGCTCGCGCCGGACTACGGGTCGCGCTCATCGAGCGCACCGTCGGCCGGCGCTACAAAGTCTGCGGCGGTTGCCTCAACGAGCGCGGGCTCTCAGTGCTCCAGCAGTGCGGACTCGGCGAATCGCTGCGCGACGAGCTCTCGGCGCCGTTGCGTCAGATCGTGTTCCATCGCGACGCCCGGCAAGTGGCCATCAACGGACAGGTCGGCGCCATCGTCAATCGCGCGACGTTCGATGCCGCG
>JBGSMO010000254.1:0-18713 GCA_041740115.1 Pirellulales bacterium | reverse complement strand
GCGCTTGCCCTTCGGGCCCTGTCCTTCGGTGTACGAGACGGCTTGGCCTTCGTAGAGGCTGTCGTAACCGGTGCCCTGGACCGACGAAGAGTGGAAGAAAATATCTCCCCGCTCGCCCTCGATGAATCCAAAACCCTTGTCGGTCAACTTTTTGATCGTTCCTTGCGACACTTCGTCAATTCTCCAGCACGCATCAATGGGTAGAGCGCACGGCCGCGCCGTCGTGCAAACCAGCGGGTGGCCGAGCCAAACAGAAGGTCCTAAGAGAAACCTTCAAGTAAGAGAGCAAACTGACCCGCACGGCAGGTCAACAACCGCAACGGCCGCATGGAATGAAGCGCCGTTGCGTCGAAGGGCCGAGTCTACAAGAAGAGGCGCCGGCGGCCGGAGATTTCGTCACGCGACGAGTCTCAATGCGGGCCATTCCGACGAAGCGTCTCGCAGCGCCTTCGCTGTCTTAGTAGCCCTCATCGTAGTGGATTTGGGCCGCGGGGTCAAATTGGGGCGTTTATCACCCCGGATGAGTGCAAAGTCCCCCCAATCTGCGCAGACGCCTTGCGCAATGGACTGCCATTCGACGAAAGGGCTACGTTTACCGGAGCGCGACCGCAATCGCCTGCATACGCCGTTCTCGGACGCGCGGGGCGTTGCGACGAATGATTGGACGATGCGGGCGAAAAACCTTCCCAGAAAGTCCGTTTTTTCGTCCTGCCGGCGGGCTTGGCGGTCGACTCTTCCTTGAACAGCGAGGAGTCGGTCGGCTCCATCAGCCGCAGGTCGCTCCAATCTTTGTTGCCGTCGAACTACGAGCTGGCGTGGTTCGGATTGCCGATTGAGCGTTCTGTTTGGCGAACCTCAACTAACGAGCTTCAGCTTCTGCAGTGCCGCGACTGTGGCGGCGCGTTGCTCGGCCGTTGCCGGGCGGAACGTGGCCGCCATCTGTTCGTCGCAGATATTGAGGAGCGAGAGCGCACACTTGATGCCGCGGACGGCGCACGCGCCGTACTGGCCGTCGCCGTAGATCACTGCGAGCGTCGCCAATTGCGATTGAAGTCGCTCGACCTCGGCAGCATCGCCGCGCGTCGCCGCTTCGTACAGATCGACGAAGAGCTTCGGAAAGACATTCGCCCCGCCGCCGACGCAACCGTGACCGCCCATCGCGAGCGTGTCGACCATCAATCCCTCCGGCCCCACCAGCAGCGACCAATCAGGACGGCGGTGAAGCTCGGCCGCGATCTCGCGGAAATAGGCGAGGTCGCCGGAACTGTCTTTCAAGCCATGAATGTTCGGCATCTCCATCGCGGCGCGGACGACCTCGAGCGAGATCCAGGTCTTCGTCAGGCCTGGCATGTTGTAGAGATAGAGGGGAAGCGTCGACTCGTCGTGCAGCGCGCGGAAGTAGGCGAGCAGTTCCTCCTGCTCCAGCGGCAGATAATAAGGCGTGGTCGCCACAATCGCGTCGGCGCCAACAGAAGCGGCATGTTCGGCGGCGGCGAGGGCTGCGACGAGCGACGTGTCGGAGACTCCGACCAATACAGGGATGCGACCGGCAGTTTGGCGCGTCACCCGTTCGACGAGTTCTTTGCGCAGTCGCACGGAGAGCGCCGCCGCTTCGCCGGTCGTGCCGAGAACGAAGAGGCCATGGACGCCGCCGACGATCATCCGTTCGACAAGACGATCCAGCGCCGCATGATCGAGTTGATCGCGTCCCGACAGCGGCGTCGCCACGGGGGGAACGATGCCGCGAAGAGGGCGAGGCCAATTGCGGCCTGAGCCGTTTGCAAGTTCAGTCATAGAAGAGTGGTTACCATGGTCGCTGGGTTTCAACTAGAATGACGCGCTCGTCTGGTCTGTCACGCCGCGACGTCTGCGCGGCAAACGCCCTCGCGAACTCCTCGTCATCTCCTCGACAACGCGTGCCAGTCTACCATGAACCGGACGGATTATCTTCCGCTGCTGCTCGCCGTTGCACTCGCAGCGATCGCGTCGACGGCGCACTGCGAAGGATTGCAACGATTGCGTTACGGCGCGACAAACGGCGGCGAGGGGGTCGACCTCGGCGTCGGGCTCTGGGCGTGGCCGTTGCCGATGGACTACGACGGCGACGGCGATTTCGATCTACTCGTTTCGTGTCCCGACGTGCCGTTCAACGGGACGTACTTCTTTGAGAATCCGGGCGGCGATGCGAAGTTTCCACGCTTCAAACCGCCGGTGCGCGTCGGTCCGGGTCATCACGACATCCAGCCGAGCTGCGTCGACGGCGAGGTCCGGCTGCTTCTCCCTGGTAAGGAACTTGTCGACTTTCGGACGACGGGACTCGAGAAGTCCCGCCAGATCTATCCCCAAGAGAACATCCATCCCGTGAAGGTCCGCGGGAACCAGTGGCGCGACGTCGATTACGACGGCGACGGCGTGCGCGACCTGATCGTTGGCGTCGGCGATTGGAGCGAGTATGGTTGGGACAACGCCTACAACTCGAAAGGGGAGTGGACCAACGGGCCGCTGCATGGGTACGTCTATCTGATCGCCAATCGCGGGACGAACGAGCAGCCCGATTACGCCGATCCAGAAAAACTCCGTGCCGGCAACCAAGTAATCGACGTCTACGGAGCGCCGACGCCAAACGTCGGCGACTTCGACGGTGACGGCGATCTCGATCTCCTCTGCGGCGAATTTCTTGATGGCTTTAATTACTTCGAGAACGTCGGCACGCGGACCGAGCCCGCGTATGCGACAGCGCGCCGACTGACGCATGGCGCTGAGCCGCTGGCGATGGACCTGCAGATGATCATCCCGGTGGCGATCGACTGGGATCGCGACGGCGACCTCGATCTCGTCGTTGGCGACGAGGATGGTCGCGTGGCGCTCGTGGAACATAACGGCAAAGTGGTCGACGGGCTGCCGCAGTTCTTGCCGCCGGTTTACTTTCAGCAGCAGCCGGAACTGCTGAAGTTCGGCGCACTCGTGACGCCGGTCAGTTTCGACTGGGATGGCGACGGCGACGAAGATCTCCTCTGCGGCAACACGGCTGGCTACATCGGGTTCATCGAGAATCTCGACGGCGGCAATCCGCCGCGCTGGGCGCCGCCGGTGCGACTACACGTTGGCGACGAAACCTTTCGCGTGCAAGCGGGACCGAATGGTTCGATCCAAGGGCCCTGCGAAGCGAAATGGGGCTACACGACCTTCAGCGTCGCTGACTGGGACGCCGACGGGCTGCCCGACGTCGTGCTAAACTCGATCCTCGGTCGCGTGGCGTGGCTGAAGAACATCGGCACGCGAACAGAACCGCAACTCGCCGCGCCGCAGCCGGTCGATGTGGCGTGGGAACTTGGAGAGGGCGAGACGCCGCCGAAGCCGGCGTGGACCTGGTGGACGCCGGGCGCGAATGAATTGGCGCCCGAGTGGCGGACGACGCCGGTGGCCGTCGATTGGACCGGAGACGGATTGTGCGACTTGATGATGCTCGATCACGAGGGGTATCTCGCCCTCTACGAGCGCTTTCGCGACGGCGACCGTCTACGGCTCAAGCCGGGTCGACGGGCCTTTCGGATCGAAGGGGACGCGGCGTTCGGAGGAAATCACGAAATAGAGGAGACGAAGGACGCGAGCGGCTTGCGATTGAACGCTCGCACCGCTGGGAAAAGCGGCCGGCGCAAGCTCTGCGTCGTCGACTGGAACGCCGACGGCAAGCTCGATCTCATCGTCAACAGTGCGAACGCCAACGTGCTGCTCAATCTTGGCGAGCATGATGGCGTTACGACGTTTCGCGATCTGGGGCCCGTCGACTCGCTAAAGCTTGCCGGGCATGATACGAGTCCGACAACCGTCGACTGGAACGGAGACGGCGTGCGAGAGTTGCTGCTCGGCGCCGAGGATGGGCATTTTTACTATCTCGAACGAGCGGAGTCGAAGTAATCGCATGCCCGAAACACACCTCGCTCATATCGATTTGCTCGTCCTCGTCGCGTACCTCGCGGCCGTCATTGGATTTGGCTGGTGGTTCGCTCGGGGAAGCAGCGACGCCGACGACTTTATGTCGGCGAGCCGGTCGTTGCCGGGGTGGGCGGTCGGGCTCTCGATGTTCGGCTCGTTCGTGAGCAGCATTTCGTTCCTCGCAAACCCCGGCAAGTCGTACGCCGGCAATTGGAACGCCTTCGCGTTTTCACTCTCGATGCCGATCGCAGCAGCCGTGGCGGTGAAGTGGTTCGTGCCTTTCTTTCGTCACAGCGGGGAACTATCAGCGTACGAGCATCTGGAGCATCGTTTCGGCCTCTGGGCCCGCACTTACGCCGTGCTCTGTTATCTTTTGACGCAATCCGCGCGGATGGGGACGGTCGTTTTTCTACTAGGGCTCGCAGTTAGGCCGCTTACGGGCTGGCCTATCTGGACCGTCGTCTTAATCACCGGCGCGCTAATGACCGCCTACACGATGGCCGGCGGCATCAAGGCGGTCATCTGGCTTGGCGTGTTGCAAAGCGCCGTGCTGGTCGCGGGAACCGCCACATGCCTGCTGGCGGTCGTCGGCAAAACGCCGGGGGGCGTCCGCGAGATCATCGACCTGGGAGTCGCCAACAATAAGTTCAGCTTCGGCAGCTTCGGCCCGTCGCTGACGGAGCCGACCTTCTGGGTCATCTTCGCCTACGGCATGGCGATGAACCTCGGCAACTTCGGCACGGATCAAGGCTTCATCCAGCGCTTTATTACCGCCCGCAGCGATCGCGAGGCGGCGAAGAGCATTTGGATCACGGCCGCCCTCTTCTTGCCGACTTCGGCAGTCTTCTTCTTTATTGGGACGGCGCTCTTTGCCTACTATGGCGCGAATCCGACGCTGGTCGTCGGAATCGAGAAGCCCGACGAGATTTTCCCGCACTTCATCGCGACCGAGTTGCCGGTCGGCGTTGCCGGCCTCGTGGTGGCGGCGATTTTCGCGGCGTCGATGGATTCGAATCTCAACAGTATGGCGACGCTCACGCTCTGCGATTTTTACAAGCGCTATTGGCGGCCCGACGCGGGCGATCGCGAGTCGATGCGCGTGCTGAGAGCGGCGACCCTCTTCTGGGGAGTCGCGGGGACGAGCATCGGCCTGGCGATGATCGGCGTGAAGCAGGTGCTCGATACCTGGTGGATTCTGGCGGGGATCTTCTCGGGGGGCGTTCTGGGGCTCGTGCTTCTGGGAATGCTGACTCGCGCGAGCAACGCGGCGGCGGCGCTGGCGACTGCTGTGGGAGTGATCGTCGTTTTCTGGATGTCTGGGGAATCGCTCCTGCAATTGGTCGGATTGAGCATTCCCGAGACCTTTCGCAATCCGCTCGACGCGAATCTGACGATTGTCGTCGGCACGCTGACGATCTTCTTGGTCGGACTACTCGCGTCGCGCTTCTTGGGTCGCGGCGAAGTCCGGCAGCCGGAGCTCTAGTTCCGCACAGACCGGCAGATGATCCGACGCCAACTTCGCCGTCGGCGTCCGCGGTTGGCGCACGGCGTTTACCGTGAAGTGCTCGCTCGCAAAGATGTAATCGAGTCGCCGCAGCGGCATCGTCGAGATGAACGTGGCCCGCGGCCGGTGGTTCGGCAGGCCGCACGTCACGTCGGCCAAGCGCCGGCCGAACGACTTACAAACCAGCGACTTCGGGCCGTCGTTCAAATCGCCGCAGAGAATGATCGGCTCCGCCGCCGGAATCTGTCCGAGCCAGTCGTCGCCCAGCAGAATCGACGCTTGCCTTTGTCGTTCTTCGCGACGCAACCCGAAGTGGGTGTTGACGACGTTCACCACTCCGGCCGGCGTTGCGAGCTTCACCCACAACGCGCCGCGGGCCTCGCTGCTTTTAGCGTGATCGATCGGGGTGAGGTGCCCCGACTGGACGTGCTCCAGCGGATAGCGGCTGATAATCGCCAGCCCGTATTGCTCGCCGTTCCAATCAGAGACGGCGTAGTAGTGGTGGCTCATCGCCAGCGCTTCGGCGATCATGCGCGCCTGCGCATGATGCCGCGTGCGATGGCGGTTCGCGTCGACTTCCTGCAAGGCGATCACATCGGCGCGGCACGAACGAATCACCGAGATGATTCGCTCAGGGCGAATTTTTCCGTCGATGCCGATGCAGCTATGAATGTTGTAGGTCATCACTTTCATTCGCTGGGCGCCGTCGTTCACAGCGCCTGCTGAGGACAGTTGAATGGTCGCTGTCGCGTTCTGTTCATCAGACGGATGGCCGTGATCGTGGTGCTTCGCCAACGGCTGCTCAGGATGAACGAACTGCCACGCTCCCCGATAGAGATCGACGCCGCGAACGTAACGCTCGCCTCCCGTTCCGCGCCGATGATGCAGATGAACCCCATGCGGTATGAGTGCGAAGCCCCGCGTCTCCTCATGGCCGAGGCTGCCATGGGCGCCGTTCTCATGGACGAACGTGCTGGGAGTGCGATCGTTGCTCCAGCCGCTCACCATCAAGTCGCCGGCATTGGGATGCTGCGCCAGCCGCATCACATCGCCGACGGCTTCGGCCAGAAATGGATGATCGGGGCCGAAGACCTGAGCGGCGTCCTCGGGCAATCGCCATTGGCCGAGCGGATTGTGCGCTTCCAAATGCCCGTACTCGCTGCGGAACATCACCAGCGGCAACTTTTCTTGATCCACTAAACACCGAGCGTAGTCGCGTTTCTCCTCGACGCTTAAATCAATCGGCAGGTAGAGATGCCCCAACGGCCCGAGCGCCGTGACGATCACATCGTTGGCCAGTTCCTCCGCCGACGCCTGCGGAACATCGGTCCGTCCCCGCTTCATCCGCAGTAGGCGTCGGTCACGCTGATCGGTTTCCGGCCCGCGGCCGCCGTATTCGTCAAGACCGCGCACCTTGCGCCCCGCCAACGGCCCGGTCGCGAGCGCCCGTTCCGCCGCCGCTTGAATCGTGACGCCCGATTCATTTTCGTAGATCGCCGTCCGCTCCTGCCCATGGTCTGAGAAGACGATCACTTCGTAATCGCGGACATCCGATTTGTGGGCCGTCTTGAACACGTCGCTGATGACGTCGTCAATTCCTTTCAGCCCCCAATGGGCGAAGTCGCTCCCCGGTCCGCGGCGATGCGCCTGCTCGTCGTATCCTAGGAAGTTGGCGTAAATGATCGGCGCCCCTTCCTCGATCGACAGCTTCAGCATCACACGCAGCCACTCGCGCATCACGATCGAGACGCCAATGCGCGACGGAATGGAGTGAAGTTCCGCCCGCCAATGTTGCTGGCCGACAAGACCGTAAATCATGTCTCCGACAGCGATAAACAGCTCGAGAATCGCCAGCCCAACGACTCGCAAGATCGTGAAGAAGTAAAGAGACGCGACGATCGCCAGCTTCCAGGGCCGCGTCATCTCCCGCAAATTGTCGGCGTCCATCGTCTCGGCGCAAAATCGGGCTTCCTCGGCGCCGGCGGCATAGATGTTCGAGTAGGAGCGGCCTCCTTCGAGGAGCGGCTGATGCTCAGCCGCCAGTTTGGCGCCAATCCGCTTCGCCCATTCCTGTTCGTACATCAGGGCCGTCTTGCCCGACTCGCGGTCGAGGAACTGAAACGCCGGCACGGCGAACCGAGTCCCGAACATCACCTCCGCCTGCACCGCCGGCGTCGTCGACGGCAGCCCCGAATAGAAACTGAGTTCCTCAAAATGCCCGCGGTCGACCATCTTCTTGAGAAACGGCATGCGGCCGTCCTTCAGTGCTCGATCGAGTTGCGTCCGCGCCAAGCCGTCGATCTGCAAGACGACCAGCCCTGGTTCGTCGCTATGCGGCGCCGAGAGGTCGCGAGTCAGCAAGCGCGCGACCCAGCGCGTGCGACTGAACTTTCGCCGCCAGCGACGCTTCCATTTGATGAAAGGACTAATCAAGGTGGCTCCGCGTCGCTTCGGTGTCGACGACCGCCGCGGCCAAGGCAGACGTCTTTTCGATGAGAAGGTTCCATTCAATTTCGAGCCGTCCCAGCAAGCGATCCCACGGTCCCGGATCGGCGTCTTCGCGTTGGGAGTGCTCTGCGACGAGTTGCTCGTACAGTTCCAGGATTCGATCGGCGCAAACGTCGAGCCCAAAGGTCCGCACTGATTGTCGGGCAATCTCCCCGCGGCGCGCGAGAGCCGCCCGATCGTGCGTGATCTCCTGAATCGCTTCGGCGAACGTCGCTTCGCTCGCGTTGGCGGGCAGCAATCGGCCGCTGACGTCGTTCAACACGTCGCGAACGCCGGGGCCGTCGAGAGCCACCACCGGCGTCCTCGCCGCCATCGCCTCGGCCAACACCATTCCCTGCGTTTCCGATTGCGAACTGAACACGAACAGGTCCATCGCAGCGTATGCGTCGACCAAAGCTTGCCCGGTCTGCGAGCCAGCCATGATCAACTGCTTCGCGTCCGCGAGTTCGGCGATGGTTGATTCGATCGCGTCGGTCGACTCCCCGCTGCCGACGACTAGCCAATAGGCATCGGGATGCTGAGCCAGAAACTGTCCCACGGCTCGCGAAAGGTACGCCAAATTCTTCTCGCCCGCCAAGCGGCCGACATGGCCGATCACCAGCGCCTCGGGCGGAATGTTGTAGCGCTCGCGCACGCGGCGGCCGTCGCCGTCGCCGAAGCGATCGAGATCGATGCCGGTGGGAATCGCCGAAATCGGCCGCGTCACTTGCCGCTGCACGAGCAGTTCAGCGATCGACTCGCTCGGCGCGATCACATGCGTGCAGAGGTTGCAGTACTCGGTCGCCATCTGAATCGCCACGCGCTGGAGCGCCTCGGAGTCGAGCGGCACATAGTGCGTGTATTGCTCATAGAGCGTGTGATGCGTGAAAACCAGCGGCAACCACCGCGTCCAGGCGGCCCGCAAGGCCGAATCGCCGAGTAGGAATGGGTGATGACTGTGAATCAGCTGCGGTTGGAACTCGTCGAGATAGTCGGCGATCAACCCCGGCTGCGGCAGTTGCACCGAGAAATCGCTGCCGTTGAAGTGCTGAATCGCCGGAACTCTGAGCACATATGCTGATTCCTCCGCTCCGTCGAACTCGGGCGCGATCACCCGCACGTCGTGACCGCGCCGACGAAATTCCTCTTCGTAGGTGCTGACGCTGCGCGCCACGCCGCCCACGTGGGGGAGATACGTGTTGGTGAACATGACAATTCTCAACGCGGCGATCCTTCTGCGAGGATGTGATGATGCGATGTCGAAGCCGCCTGCTGAACTTCACTGCGAACGAGCGGCAGCGACTCCGTCAACTCAGCTTGATCAATTCTAGCGAACCCAGGCACGGCGACGTCGACTCGCGGCGGCGATCCTCGCCAGTTCGCGTCGATATGCACCGTCGGCTCGATGCGCGGGTTGGTCACTCGCACGGTAACAACGCCCCACGGCGTGAGCGTCGGGCCAAACGCCAACTCTTCGTCCGACTCAAACCACTCGGCAAACAGACCGGAACCAATGATCAGCCGGTCGGCTTCCTCGCGCACGAAAAGACTGCGGATCATCATTGCCCATTCCGCCGCGGCCCAACCATGTTGGCCGTCGCCCATGCAGCCGCCGCCCGTTTGGGGATGAATCGCCTCGGGCCACTGGCCGGTCGGCGAAGCGAGCTTGGCGACCGACTCGACCAGATCGCGGTAGCGACCGTCGCCCGCCCGGAGCAATGTTTGCGCGATGTCGAGCGTCAGGTAGGCGTTCACTCCCGAGTGAATCATATCTTGGAAAAATCCGCCGTGGAGAAAGCAGCGGCGGAGCAGCGCATCAACTGTCGCCATGATCGGCGGCGCGCCAGCGGCGTAAAGCTGCAGCGGATAATCGGCCACCAACGAACCGATGGCGCCCGAATCGATTCGCCGATGGGGCGACGCAGGAATTCCGCTTAGCGAGCGCCACGCCGGAATGCGATGAATGCTGCGATCGATCGCGCGCCGCAAATCGTCCGCTTTCGCCGTCGCTTCGGTCGCCTCGCGCGACTGGCCGCGGCGCGCGTAAATCGCGGCGGCGCTCCGCAGCCCTGCTTCGGCCCAAAAATCATCCCAGTAGTAGTGGTCGTTCGGCCCCAAATGCTCCGCGCTAAAACCGGCCGGCAACAGGCCGACGTGGAGCGGATCGGCGTCGTCCATCACCCGCTTCTTGTGGATCCACTCGACGGCCCGCGGTAACGTCGCCAGCAGTTCGTCGGATAGCCGCTCGCCCGTAAGTTGCTCGTAGCGATCGAAGAACCACAACACCTGACCATTGGAATCCCATTCCCCTTCCTGCGAACGGAAGTAACCGTTGCGCAGTTGCCGCGCCGGGAACTTCTCGATCATCCGCCGGCAACGATCGCCCATGCCGATCGCCAGCAGCGAGTTCATCATGATGCACGCATCGCGAAACCAGAAGCGGCGATAGGTGTAAGGACCGGGGACGACTTCATCGGCGGAAAGCAGCAGTAGCGTCTGCACCGCGCCGTCGTACAGCCGCTGCATTCGGGCATCGGGAATCTGCAGCTTCGCGATCGGCCGGCGCGCCTCGTTCCACGTCACGCGAGGATTGAATTGCTCGACATTTCCAAGCGAGGCGAGTTCCTGCTGCAACGGCACGCGAATACGCAGCGTCGCTTCGCCATCGAACGCATAGATCGCCGCCGCCGTCGCCATGCCGACGCTGCAGGCGACGTGCGGCTGATCGTGATTGCCGCCAATCCGCTCGGTGCTGCCGTGGAGCAAGCTCGACACGTCGCCATGGGCGTAGTCGGAAACGAGCATTTGCTCCGCGGGCCGATCGAGCATCACTTCGGTCTTGTCATTTACTAGCCAACCGGTCCGCGGCTTGCTGGCGTCGATCGTGTCGATGAACTGTACGCCTTCGGGATTGTAAGGACGCAACGCGACAACCAGCTTCCCAGCGCCCTCGGCCGTGGCGGTCACCTGCAACTCGGCGACCGGCTGATCCTGCTGGACGACGACCCGCGCCGTTTGCTTGAGCGTCATCCCGTGCAGTCGCGACAACGTCATGACCGACAAATCGTTGTCGCTGATCGCCAGTTCCTGTCGAACCGCCGTATCGGGCAGGCGGCTCGGCGCCACCAGCTTGCCGTCGGGCGCCACGAGCCAGCAGTCGATCGACCACCCGTCTTGCAGCGGCGTGAAGAGCCCGCGCGGATCGACGATCGAGTAGATCGAAAGCTCGGGCAGCCCCACGGCGGTCCAATTGCGATGGGTGAGATTCACATGGCTGAACGAAAACGCCCGCGGGATGAACGACACGTCGTTCGGATCAAACTGCCGCTGCACCCAGTAAGGCCAGATCCAATCGAGATTGTGCTGAATCGCCTTCGTGTTGACGATGCCGCGGGCGTGGAACAACACGCCGGCCCGCAGCAGTTCGATGGGCTCGGCCACTTCCGACGGCTGGGCAAAGCTGCGAATCCGGGCGAGCCACAGTGCGGGATCGGCGATGCCGTAGGCCCGAGCGGCGCGCTTGACGATCGACTTCCATGGCAGAAAACGGAACATGCTGGTCGGATGCTCCCCAGGCGCGTGGGCGTTGCGTAGGCAGTTTGGCGGATATATTGCCAATAGATGCACACGCTATGCCAGTTTTTTCGCTCCGCTCAGAATGACACTGCAAACTCATTCCGGCCGATCAAGCTTCGGCGTCGTTTCCTCATCGTTGACAAGCTTCGCATAGGCCGCCCCGAAGAGAATCACGATCATCGCATAGTACGTCCACAGCATGATCGCCATGAACGACCCAATCACGCCGTAAGCGGTCGGTAGATTGCGTCGCAAGACATACGCCGCCAGCACCTGTCGGCCGATCTCCCACAGCAGCGCCGCCAAGGCTCCGCCGGCAAACGCCGCCTTCGCCCGTACATGCGTCTTCGGCACGAACGCATACAGCGTCGTGAAGGCCAAGAAGTTTAGCGCGATGTGCAATAGCGGCTGCGTCGATTGTCGCAACCAGGCGGGGACGTCGACTGTCGACTCGACCGCCGACTCGACCCCCTGCCACACGATCGAGGCGATCATCACCGCAATCACGAACGCTCCGACGCCAATCAACATCAACAGCGACTTCAATCGCGTGAACGCCAAGTTCTTAAGCCACTTGAGAATTCCTTGCTCGCCGGCGTTCGGTCGATCCCACAAGCGATCGAAGGCGTAGTCGAGTTGCGTGAAGATCGCGACGGCCGCGACCAGCAAGACGACGACGCCAAACGACCCGCTGGCGCCCGCCTTCTGTTCCACCGCATCGAACGCCTGCTCGATTTGATCGCGCAACGTCGGCGACGCTTGTTCCGCGATGGCGGCGAGGACCCGTTGCTGCGCATCGTGCCCGATCGCCGTCGCCCGAAAGGCCCAACCAAGTCCCGCGACCAACACCAGCATCAGCGGAAAGAGCGAAAACGCCAGGTAGTACGCCACCGCCGCCGCCAACATCGTCCCGCCCCGATCGGCGAAGTGATGGTACGCATTGAAGATCCGAACAAAAAATTGGCGGACGACATCGATCATGGAGAAAGCGGCTGGCTTTTGATCAAGACGGACGACTGACAGCCACCATAGGCGACGCAGCGTTTCTGGGGAATCCTGGCTTTTCAAGTTGATTGCGGGGCAATCCGCGACCAGAAGAGCCCCGGCATGACAAATGCTCGTTTCTAGGCGACGGAGTCGGAAGTCGTTTGAGGCAAGGAACTTTTGCGTGACTCGGCAAGAGATTCAATTCGTTACGGGAGGAAGTTGGCGTGGATCTCTTCCAGATGACCGTCGGCGACGGACCGCTCGTCGCTGCGGCAATTCACAACGGTCATGCCCTGCGGCCGCAGGTCGCGGACCTGACGTCTCTCACTGAACCGGAGCGTCTCCGCGAGGAAGATCCCTACACAGACGTCTTGGCCGACGTGGCGCCAACGCTGATCGTGGGCAGCCGCTCGCGGTTTGAAGTCGACCTGAATCGACCGCGCGACGAATCGGTGTACGCCACGCTTGAGGAGTCCTGGGGACTTCAGGTGTGGCGAGAACCGCTACCGGCGTCGGTCGTCGACGAATCGCACCAGTTGCACGATCTATTCTACGGCACGGTCGGCGGCTTGCTGCGGCTGCTTGTCGCCGGGCATGGACGAGCCATTGTACTCGACGTCCACACTTATAACCATCGTCGCAGCGGACCCGCGGCCCCCGCCGCGAATGAAGACGAGAACCCCGACGTCAATATCGGCGTCGGCTCGCTGGATCGGCAGTATTGGGCGCCGGTCGTCGACGGCTTGATCGCCGGCTTGCGCGCCTGCGAGATCAACGGCCGGCCGCTCGACGTGCGCGAGAACGTCAGATTTCAGGGAGGCCATTTCCCGCGCTGGATCCATCGCGAATTTCCTCGTCAGGTCTGCGCACCGGCGATCGAGTTCAAGAAAACATTCATGAACGAGTGGACCGGCGACGTGGATCACGCGCATGTCATGAAGCTCCGCGACGCCCTCCGCTCTTGCACGCCGCGATTGCTGGAGGCGTTGAAAGGGATCGGTTCGCGTTGACGCCGGAATTCGCCATCGACGCTGAGTTCGACGCGCTGATCGCCGTGGTGCGCGATCGGCTGAGCCGCAACCTGCGCATCCGCCGCACGCTGCCGGGCGACGGGCGACTGCGGCTCGATCGGCAGTTGCCGTTTCTCTGCGTCTATCGCCGACCGCTCAACAACGAAGCGAATGCACCGAACCTCGATCGCGGCACGCGCGAGTTAGTCACCACCGAAGGCGCCTATCTGTTCGGCAGCGGCCGACCTGAATTCGCCGACGGACTCAGCCGCCTCTGTCGCGCGGTGAGCGACGCCCTCCGCGATCACCTCGGCGCCTTGCTCGTGATCGAGCTCTGGGCGATCGACGAGAGCGAAGCCGACGCTGCATCTCGCACGCCGCTGCGCCCCGCCTTTCGAATCGCGGCGCCCAAGCACGAAGTCATCGCCGGCGCCGTCGAAGCGCTAGAAGCCGGCTTACGCTCCATCAAGCTCCATGGCTTGCGCGCCGACGTCGAGACGGTGGAAGACGATCAACCCGGATCGCCGGGCCTCAGCCCACTCGTCGCCGCTGACGGCGACAACGACTGTCTCACCATCGGCCTGGGCGTGCGTCCCGTCTTTCGCGACGCCGCCACGGGCGAAATCTACCCGCTCGTCCTGCAATCATTACGGCGACAACTCGCGATCGCGATTCGCAAAACAGTCTTCGCCTTCACTGGCCGCGACAAGTCGCAGCCCCACGCTCACTACGAAGCCCTCGGCCCATCGACGATGGCGAAGGCAGGCAGGCTCGTCGATCAACAACTCTGCGAAATCTCGCAATCGTTCGATTTCCTGCTCCAAGTCACGCCGGTGAACGCCGAGAAAGCCTGGGATGATTTCGAAGCGAGCGGCTACGCCAAGGCGCCGACGCTCCTCTACCGCCCCCTCCCTTACCACCCCAGTCTCCTCAAGCGGCAACTGTACTCGATCCCGCTGGAGCATGTCGAAGACTCCAGCCTCATTCAGCTCTTCGAGCAGAAGCAGGACGAACTCGACAAGCAACTCAACGCCTTAAGACATCTCGGCACGCGCGCCTTCTACTACGACAGCCTGCAACTCTACGACGCCCCCGACGACGACCTCGTGCGGCTGGCCGAGTCGATCCTTGCCCACACGCGCGCCCAAGCCGACGACATCCGCGAATCTTGCGTCCCCACCGAACAAGTCGCCGCCGCCGCCCGTGAGCATATCGACTACTACCATCAAAAACTGCCCGACTTTCAGGCGAGCGTCCTAGTCTGCGACACGATCGCTTCGGCCCTAATGGTCGCCCAGGACCGCCTCTTCGTTTCCGAACGCTCAACGATTCGGCCACAACGTCTCGAACCGCTCCTCCATCACGAAGTCGGCACCCATCTGCTCACCTACTTCAACGGCCGGCAGCAGCCGCTGCGGCAGCTTTACGCCGGCTTTCCAGGGTACGAAGCGCTGCAGGAGGGACTCGCCGTGCTCGCCGAGTATCTGGTCGGCGGACTTTCTGTCGGCCGCACCCGCACGCTGGCCGGCCGCGTCCTCGCCGTGCGTTCGATGCTCCGCGGCGGTTCGTTCCTCGAAACGTTTGCGCTGCTGCACGACGAACACTGCTTCGGCCCGCGATCGGCCTTCATGACCGCGCTCCGCGTCCACCGCGGCGGCGGCCTCGCCAAAGACGCTATCTACCTCCGCGGTTTGCGCGATCTCCTCGCCTACCTCCGCGCGGGCCACGGTCTCGAGCCCCTTTACGTCGGCAAAATCTCGTTGGAACACGCGCCGTTGGTCCAGGAATTGCGTCGTCGTGGAGTCGTGCAGCCGCCCGCGCTGTTGCCCCGATTCTGGGACGACGGCGTCCACCGTACGCGACTCGCCCGCTGTCGCGAACTTTCACTCGTCGGGCTCTTGGAACAACTCCCATGAGAATTGGCTTTGTCGTCAACGACGTGCAGACCGAACAGGCGGGCTACACGACCACGCGCCTCGGCATGTCCGCAGTCAACCACGGCCACGAAGCCTGGACCCTCGGCGTCGGCGATTTCGTCTACAAGCCCGATGGGTCAATTCACGCCAACGCCCGCGCGGTTGCCGGCAAGGAGTACGATTCGCTCGAAACGTACATGGAGGAGATTCAAGGCGACGACGCCCGCCAAGAGCAAGTCAGCCTCGACGACGTCGACGTCCTCATGCTCCGCAACGACCCGTCCGAGGACACGGCCGAGCGAACATGGGCCCAAACCACCGGCATCCTCTTCGGCCAACTCGCGATGCAGCGCGGCACAATCGTCGTCAACGACCCCAGCAACCTCGCGAACGCCCTCAACAAAACGTACTTCCAACATTTCCCCGAACAAGTCCGCCCCAAAACTTGTATCAGCCGCGACCCCGAAGAGATCAAGGAGTTCATCGCGTCGCAGGGGGGCCGCGGCGTGATCAAACCTCTCCAAGGTTCCGGCGGCTCGAGCGTCTTCCTCGTCCGCAAGGCCGACGCGCCGAACCTCAACCAAATGATCGAAGCGGTCATCCGCGACGGCTACTGCATCGCTCAGGAGTATCTGCCGGCCGCGAAAGAAGGGGACATCCGCCTCTTCGTGATGAACGGCCGACCGCTGGAGCATCAAGGCAAGTACGCCGCGTTCCGTCGCGTCAACAAAACGGGCGACATGCGCAGCAACATGCACTCCGGCGGCGAAAGCGAGGCAGTCGAAATCGACGACGACGCCCTGCGACTGGTCGAAATGGTCGGCCCGAAGCTCGTGGCCGACGGGATGTTCCTCGTGGGACTCGACATCGTTAAAGACAAGCAGATGGAAATCAACGTTTTCACCCCCGGCGGCCTGGGAAGCGCTCAACAAGCGACTGGCGTCGACTTCGCCGAGATCGTCATCGCCGATCTCGAACGCAAGGTCCGCGGCAAGAAATACTACGGGCGAAACATCAGCAACGCGCAGATGGCGACGATGTGAGGTGCGAGTGGGCCGCGGGCAGTCGGCAGCGGCAGCCCGGGTCATTCTGAGCGGAGCGAAGAATCTAGAACCCGTCACTAGCGCAGATCCTTCGCTCCGCTCAGGATGACGCGCCGTCGCAACTGCCCACTGCCCACTCTTTCCCTACGGCGCCACCGTCTGCCATCGCCCCCCAAACAGCGCCGCCAGCAAATCATGCTGCGGAAACGGATGCCCCCGGTGCATCACGAACGCCTCGACGAACGGCGCCCCCACCTGCGCCCCGCGATCGGCATTGTGCCGCCGCATCGCATCGATGTACTCGTCCATCCCGTGATGAGCCCGCAGCCACTCCCGCTGCGAGGCATGGCACGCGAGCATTTCCGCCTTGCGCTCCATCTGCTCCGTCACGTCGACGTACGTCGACGGCGTCACGAACTCGCCCGTATAGGGATCGGTCGCCGTGACCGGATCGCAGTAGTAGAGCCAAGGAATCGCCGACCCCGGCAACAGCGGCTTGGTCGATGAATTCGGCGCCCCATACCCAAACGCCGCCCCGCGCGCGAGCAAATGCGCCTGCTCGTGATCAATCATGTAGTCATGCCGCGGATGAGCGAACAACAGCGTCGGCGCCACCTCGCGAAACAGGTCGAGGGTCTTGCGAATCGTCTCCTTCGAGTAGACGACGTTCAGATCCCCCGCTTCCAAACAGTGATACGTTGCGCCGATGACCGCCGCCCCGGCGATCCCCTCCGCCTTGCGAATCCGCGCGATCTCCTCCCGCGAGTAAACAGTCGTCCCGCAATCGCCGTTGGCCACAGTGGCAATATGAATCTCCCACCCCGCGTCGGCCAAGCGGATCAGCGTGCCGGCGCACAATATCTCGGCGTCATCTGGATGGGCTAGAAGAGTGAGGGCAACCCGCCGAGTAGGGAGTGAATGCATGGGAACCTAGCCGCGTTGGGCATATGAAACATTGGCCAATCATGCCGCATTTCGAATACGGAACCGGCTCCAAGTATCCTCCGTATGGTCGTCAGTTTCGAGTCCAATCGAAAGTGATTCGTTTCACAAATCTTAGGGGAAGCGGCACGCCATCGTTGCGGTATGCAGGCGTAAAAGTCGCTCTTGGTCGTAAGAAAGCTACTGAAACCATTTCCATTCGCCCGTCACCCGCGTGGCCCCTAGGGAAACCGACGGAGTCACCGCCAAGGGCGCCGCCCCTTTTTTGATCCGTGTGAGAAACTCCGCCCGAAACAGAGGCGTGGCGGCTACAGGATCGGCGGCAATCGTCGCTAACTTGACCTCGCCGGCAGCCTCGTGGGCGCTGGTCGTCATCAGCGGCTGCGCGCCATCGATGAGGGCCGACGGGCCGCATACTTCCGTATAAAGTTCGGCCGTTGCCGAACGTTTGAATTTGACGTCGATTGTCGAGTTCACGCCCGGCGCCGGATTGACGATGGTAATCGTCTCCGTTTTCTCTTCACTCGCTAACTCCACGCTGCCCAGCGGAATGCGCAAGCAACGCAAACCCGCCAGAGGATCAAACGGCGCTGGACTCGGCGGCATGAAGTCGGCCACTTTGGAATCGCGACGCCAAGCGGCAATGAATTCGTCGATTTGCAAATCGACCTCAGCGAATAGGATCGATCCAAGTTTTTTGGCAGGCGTCTTGAGCGGAGTAAATCCGCGCAGTCCTTTATGCCGCCAACTGTCGACGATCTTCTCCGTTGCCCTTGACGGCTGACCGAGTTGCGTACGAGTCAACGTTCCGACTTCGCGCAACGCCGTCGAGAGAAAAAAGACGATGACCTGATTCTGAACCGCGGAAAGCGGAAAATCGCGAGGTTCGACGTAAACGCCCACTACCAGCGCTTGGGCAGCGACTGGATTTACAATGAGCGTCGAACGCTTCAAGGTCGCCTCGATTCGGCGGCGCAGCTCCTCGATGTTAAATGCCGCATCGAGCGCCACTTTCGGCGAGTCGATTTGAATCTCCAGTCGAACTTCGTCGATCCCTTCCAGGTTTCCCTCAATGCAGGGAAACACCGCTAAGTTTGGCGCAGGAATTCGCATGTTGCGGCTCACTGTGGAAAGCTCTAGGGATGGTGACGTCAATCGATGCTCGAATCGCGGTTAGAGGCCGAGAAAGCCTCCCGCGATGTCGAGAAAATCAAGGCCCCCGCCGCCCCCGCCGGGTGCGCCGGGAATGCTGGGAGACGAACCTCCTGGAGCACCGGCAGTTCCGGTGGCCGCCCCGCTTGCCGCGGCTGCG
>JBGSMO010000234.1:0-14749 GCA_041740115.1 Pirellulales bacterium | reverse complement strand
GGCGACGACGCGTTCCACGCAATGCGGGCCGAGTACGACTTCTGGCTCCGCGCCGACGGGCGCCGCCGCAACCCCGGCACGACGGCCGATGTCATCGCCGCAGCACTGTTCGTCCTCCTCCGCGAAAGCCGCCTCGCCTGGCCAGTAAAGTTCTACGCACAACCAATTTAGCCCCCGGTTCTTCAAACCGGGGGAGATTCGCCATGACCGAAACCTACCGCGTCCGCATCCAAAAGGAGCGACTCGTCTTTAGCGCCGCCCACTTCATTACCTACGGCAGCGACGTTTGCGAGCCGATCCACGGTCACAACTACCACGTCTACTGCGAAGTCGAAGGTCCCCTCGACCAGAACCGCTACGTCATCGACTTCATCGCGCTCCGCGACGCGCTGCAGAAGATCGTCGACGGCCTCGACCACCGCGTCGTCCTGCCCCTGCGGCATCCGACAATCAAAGTCGTCGAGCAACTAGGCGGCGAGAAGGGCGAAGTCGTCGCCACCCACGGCCAGCGGCGGTGGGTCTTCCCCCGGCAAGATTGCGTCCTGCTCGACGTCGAAAACACCACGGCGGAGTTGCTCGCTAAGCACATCGCCAACGCCACGCTGGCGTCCCTCGACCCCGCCGTGCGATCCGCACTGGTTTCCGTCGAGCTCGGCGTCGACGAGTGCGACGGCCAATGGGGCGTCTACCTCTGGCGGGCGTAGCTTCACTGCAGCCCCTGGCTTCGCCAGGGGGTCGGCTTCCATTCCGGTCGACGCAGCCCAGCGTAGTGCTACCCCCTGGCGGAGCCAGGGGCTGCAATCGCCACAAACCCTAACGATTATCCGGCCTAGCAAGCCAACGCCCCCTCCCCTCCCCCGCCGTCAAGTCGCCCCGCGGATCGCGACGATGGTATCAATACGGCAACCTGCGCGCGTCGCGGCGAGTTGCCCACCGATTGTGGGAAGGCTGCCAGCCATGGGTGATATTCGCAAAGCGGCCGTGCTGCTCACCACGCTTCCCGAAGAGGAAGCGGCCGACATCCTGCAGCGCCTCGAGCCAAAACAGGTCGAGATGGTTTCGATTGAGATCGCCAAGCTCAAGTCGGTTTCCGCCGAGGAGCAGGAGCAGATCATCGTTCAGTTCGCCGAGTCGAATCCCGCGGCGAGCGCCGAGGGGGGCGGCCTCGACCGGGCAAAGTCGCTCGTGCAGAAGGCCCTGGGCAAGAACTCAGGAGGGACTCTCGACACGATCCGCCAGGCGATCGAAGAAGTTCCCTTCGCGTTCCTACGAAACGTCGACAGCCAGAACATCCTCACCTACGTGATCGACGAGCATCCGCAGACCATCGCATTGGTCCTCTCCCATCTCCCCGCTGCCGCAGGTGCGTCGATCCTCGCCGGCCTGCCGCCGGAGCGGCAAATTTCAGTCGTTCAGCGGATTGCCCAGATGGGGCAGACGAGCCCCGACATCATCAAGGAAGTCGAACTCGGGCTGGAACGCCGCATGTCGAGCGTCATGAGCCAAAGCTTCGAAAACGCCGGCGGCGTCGGGGCCGTCGCCGAGATGCTCAACGTCGCCGACCGGGCGACCGAGCGCCAGCTGATGGAACAGCTCTCCCTGGAAGACGCCGAGTTGGTCGAAGAAATCCGCCGGTTGATGTTCGTCTTCGAAGATCTGGCCAAGTTCACCGACAAGGATCTGCAGATCGTCATGAAGAACGTCGAGACCTCCCAATGGGCCACGGCTCTCAAGGGGTGCAGCAACGAACTGCGCGACAAGGTTTTCAAGAACATGTCGACCCGCGCCGCCGACATGCTCAGGGAAGAAATCGGCTACCTCGGCCCCGTCAAACTCTCAGCGGTCGAGGCGAAGCAGCAAGAAATCGTCGACATCGTCCGCCGCCTCGAAGATTCGGGCGAGTTGGAACTCAACCCTGGCGGCGAGCAGGAAGCATTGGTGCAGTAGGCCCAGCCGTCATTCTGAGCGGAGCGAAGAAGCTAGCACTCTCGGTTGCTTCCAGATTCTTCGCTCCGCTCAGAATGACACTTCTAGACTGCCAAATTCGTCGGCTGTTGGCCGGCGCCTGCTAGCAGCCTTCATCTTGTCCTTGCGGAACCTTAACGATTTCGCTCTACTTCCCGTTTGGTAGGGTCATGCCGCCGGACGCGGCGACCTTGCATTCAGGTAGGCCCCTGCATTCGGGTGGGCGCAGTTCGACGGAGCGAGTTGGACACGGTGTCCAGGCAAGGCGTTATGCGACAGGACTGGCGGGAGTATTCCGGATTCGGCGAATTGCTGTGCCTTGTGCTGGCCTGGACGGTCGGCCTGGGTGCCGTCTGGATTGACTACGCCACCCGCGATAACAAGAGCGGCGCCGCCAAGGTTGCCGTCAGCGGCGAGAACCGCAACTCCAACGCCTACTTCGACTAGGCGGTTCGGCCGAACCGGTGGCCAGCAAGTGGCTCCCACGAGCCCTTCTCACTCAGCGTGGATCGCCTGATCCTCGCCCAAGTCGACGATCGGCCCAATCTCGTCCGCCCCAGTATCGTCCCGCGTGTCGCTCGCCTGGCGCCGGCGAAGATAAAGCTTGATCGGCACCTCTTCGAAGTGCATATGCTCCCGCACCGCGGAGAGCAGATACCGCTGATACGGCTTCGAGATCGACGCCGGGTCGTTGCAGAACAGCACGATCGTCGGCGGCTGGGAACTCACCTGGGTGGCGTAATAAATCTTCGGGCGCCGACCCTGAAACAGCGGCGGCGGCGTCCGCTGCAGCGCCTCTTTCAGCATCCGGTTCAGCTGCCCCGTCGTCACCCGCTGCCGCGACTGCTTGAACAGCATCTGAGCGTGGTTCAGCAGCGCCTTCACGTTCTTGCCGGTTTGTCCGGTGATAAACGCGATCGGAGCGTACCGCTGAGCGCGAAAACTGTCGTTCAGATATCGCACCCACTTCTCCGTCGGCATCGAGTTGACCAACTGGTCCCACTTGTTGACGACGAAAATGACCGGCTTGTATTCCTCGCCGATGTATTCGCAGAGCTGCTTGTCGACCTTGCTGATCTTCTGCGTCGCGTCGAGGAACAGCAGCACCACGTCGGCCCGCCGAATGCTGCGGTGGGCGCGGTGGGCGCCGTAGAAGTCGATCGACGCCCCTTGGCTCTTCGTACGGCGAATGCCGGGGGTGTCGATGGCGACGAACCCTTTGCCGTCGAGTTCGAACCGGACGTCGACGCTGTCGCGCGTGGTGCCGGGGATCTCGCTGACGATCATCCGCTCCGCCTGAGCCAGCGTGTTGACGAACGTGCTCTTGCCGACGTTGCGGCGGCCGACGATGGCGACCTTCATCTCCGGCTCGGCGGCCGGGCCCTCGTCGGCGCCTTCGGGCGGCAATCGCTCGACGATCATGTTCAGCAGCACCGTCCGGTTGCGGTTCTGCTTCGTGCTGACCGGGACGATCTTGCCGCGGCCGAGGCGATAGAAGTCCGACGTTTGCACGTCCATCTTCTCGTCGTCGGTCTTGTTGGCGATGCAGAGGACCGGGACTTCGACGTCGCGCAGCCGGCGGCCGACTTCCTCGTCAAGCGGCATCAAGCCGGCGCGGGTGTCGACCACGAAGAGAATCACCGACGCCGAATCGATGGCGGTTTGGATCTGCTCTTCAATGTGCTTCGTGAGGTTGTCGACGTCCTCGATGCCGATGCCGCCGGTGTCGACCAGTTCGAAGTAACGTCCTTCATGGTCGGTGAGGTAGTCGACGCGATCGCGCGTGACGCCGGGCTGATCTTCGACGATGGCGAGCCGGATGCCGGCGAGCCAATTGAAGACGCTGCTCTTGCCGACGTTGGGACGGCCGACGATGACAACTTTAGGGACGGCCATGGGGAACGACTTCTCAAACGGGGCGATGGAGCTATCTATCATAGTCGATGGGGCGGGTAGCGAGTAGCGTCGCCGACGACGCGCCGCCCCCTTTCAGCGGCCAATTTTGCCCCTATAACTGGCCTTAAGGAAATGTTAGGAGAATCACGCCCATGACCCACGCGCCGACTCCCCAGGCCGATAGCGACCGGTTGCGCCACGCGTTGCGGCAGACATTGGAAAGTCTGGCCGGGGCGGGCGTGCGGCAATTGCCGGGCGGCGGTGAGACGCTGGTGCGGTGGCGCGAGGCGGCCGCGCGTCAGAATTCCTCGATAATCGCCGCGGAGCCCATGCCTGAAGCAAGCGGCGCGACGGCGGCGTTGTTCACGGAAGAGGAGCTAGAAGTGGCCAAAAAGCGAGCAACCAGCGCCCCAGCGGCGACGAACGCCGTGAGCGGCGCAGTAAGCGAAGTTTCACCCGCCAAAACGCTCAAGATTCTGGCCCAGGAAGTCGCCGGCTGCACTCGCTGCCATGAACTCGCCAGCACGCGCACGCAGACGGTCTTTGGCGTCGGAGATCCAAACGCCCGGCTCTGCTTTCTCGGCGAAGCTCCGGGCGCCGACGAGGACAAGCAGGGCGAGCCGTTCGTCGGCAGGGCAGGGCAGCTGCTCAACAAGATTCTCGAAGCCTGCAAACTGCGGCGTGAGGATGTCTACATCCTGAATATTCTCAAGTGCCGCCCGCCAGGGAATCGCAATCCGCTACCCGAGGAATCGCAGAACTGTCGTCGCTATCTCAATCGGCAGCTGGAACTGATCAAGCCGGAGTTCATCTGCTGCCTCGGCTCGGTCGCCGCGCAGAACTTGCTCGAAACCACGGAGACGATCGGCCGCCTGCGTGGATCGGTGCATCAGTTTCGCGGCGTGAAAGTGGTTTGCACCTATCATCCGGCATATCTGCTGCGGAATCCCTCGGCGAAGAAGCAGACGTGGGAAGACATGAAGCTGCTGATGCGCGAGTTGGGTACGCCGGTGGATTGAGCATTGAGGGGGCGGGATAATCGTCATCCTGAGCGGAGCGAAGGATCTGGCGTCCCGATCAAACTTCCAGATTCTTCGCTTCGCTCAGAATGACGCCCGTAGGGCATCAGCCATGCCAGCGGCAAACTGCCCTCAACCCCTCCACTCGCCGATAGCATTCTCGGCAGGCTAGGGCAACATTACCGGTCGTAACGGTGATGATTTTCTTCTTTCTTGAAGTCGGGCCGAAACAGGCTGCAGAACTATTCTCACGGCAGTTTGCCGTTGTTAGAGTCGATGACGTGGCCGCAATGCGAGGGACTTGTTCCTTTCCAGGCGGGACTGGCGAAAGTCTGTTTTTCGCCGAATTGCTGCGAAACCAGTTTGCTTTTGGGAATTCTTCGTTTTCGCCCATGCGGCGCGCCATCGAACATGATGCTCCCCAACTCCCCACGCTCTGACGAAGTTGAGCACCTCCTGCGAAACGCGCAGTTGCGCGACGCCCTGGAGCCGTTGTTCGACGAGTCGATCAACCGGGTCAACGTTCACATGATGACCACGGGAGCCGAGAACGACTTCCTGGAGTCGATGCTCGAATGGGAACGGGCGCCGATCCTGCCGATTTGCGAGTGGTTCCAACCGAAGCTCGAATTGCCGCACCCCGATGATCTCACTGACCAACAGGTCCGAGATTATCTCTACCAGACGGTCGGCCGGCTGTACGAAAAGCACGTGGTGCTCGACTTCACCGATCATCTGACCGATCGGCAGCTTTACTGCCTGATCTACCGCGACATTCTGCCGTCGCACGAGAAGATGATTCGTAGGCAGAGCAACTATCTCCACTGGGACTGCGCGAACACCGACGGCGATCCCGATGCGTGGCTCCGCTATTACGCGAACGAAGAGGAGCGACGGATGTGGGCCGAAGAGACGGAAGGCTATCTGCCGCCGATCGACGACCCTCCCTTCCCACGCGACCTGCCGCGCGCGCCGCTATAACGCCGTGGATCACTGCGTCTAACCTTCTGCCTTGGCGTTTCTTTGTGGCTTCGCGCCTTTGCGAGAGACTAACCGGCAACCTTCGCGCCAAGCCGCGAAGACGCAAAGGAGCGCAAAGAATACTAAGGGCGGCTAGAGCAACTCCGGCCACAGGCCGTCGCTCACAAAGAGCCCTTCGCGAGTCAGCTTCACTCGCGAGCCGTCGTCGCTCAGCAGGCCGAGTTCGACGAACTTGCGGATGGCTTCCCCTGCGAGCTGATCGATCTGGAAGCCCGATTTCGCGGCGAAGGCCGCCCGTTCGACTCCCTCGAGTCGCCGTAGACCCAGCACCAGCAATTCGTGGGCACACTCCTTGGCCGATAGCGATTCCTGCTCGAAGATCGCCGACTCGCCCGCCTGCACGCGCTTCAAGTACGTCGTCGTGCTGCGATGATTCGTCGACCGCACGCCGCTAACGTATCTTGCGGCGCCAGGGCCGGCGGCGAAGTATTCGCTCCCCGCCCAGTAGACTTCGTTGTGACGACTCCGCCTGCCAGGGATCGCGAAATTCGAGACTTCGTAATGCTCGAACCCAGCGGCATTCAGACGATCGATCGCCTCGCCGTACATCGTTCGCTCCAACTCCTCGTCGAGCGGTCGCAGCAGCCCTTTGTCGCGGCGAACCGTGAACGCCGCCCCCGGCTCCCAGGTAAGGCCGTAGGTCGAGATGTGATCGGGCGCGAGTTCGATTGCTGTGGCCAAGTCTTGTCGCCACAGTTCGAGCGATTCGCCCGGCGCCGCGAACATCAGGTCGATCGAAACCTGCATCCCGGCCGCACGGGCATATTCCATCGAGCGGAGCACATCGTCGCGCGAGTGATTCCGCTCCAACGCCCGCAGTTTCGCATCGTCGAGCGACTGGACCCCCAGGCTGAGCCGCGTGACGCCATGCTCAGCGAGCACCGCCACGCGATCCGCCGTGAGACTCTCTGGATTCGCCTCGACTGTCCATTCATACCCACCAGCCAGCGGAAGCCAACGCAGCACTGTGTCGCACAAGGTCGCCAGGCTCGCCGCGTCGAGATGGCTCGGCGTCCCGCCCCCAAAGTAGAGCGTGTCGACCTCGCGCGGCTCGCCGAGCCAGCGCAATTCGGTCGCGATCGCTTGGAGATAGGCCCCAACCAAATCGTCTCGATTCGCCACGATCGCGAAGTCGCAGTACCCGCAGCGATATTTGCAAAACGGGACGTGAATGTAAGCCGAGCGGGGCGTCGATGGGGCCGAGGGCATGCCTCAATCCTCGCTGCCGCGGCCGATCTCGCCGTCGCGACAAAAAAAGAGCGGCCGAAAAATCGGCCGCTAGTGGAGCGGAAGGGAGTCGAACCCTCGACCTCTGCATTGCGAAACCGCTGCCGAAACAATCGCTGATAGGCGCTTCCCTCGGTGATTGCAGGCATTCTATGGAAAAAATCCGTTGTTGCAAACTAGTGCAACGAATCTTGAGGAATGCCCGGCAATTGCAGTATTCGGCGGTTCGGCCGACTGCGAAAGACGGTAGAGAACCGACTCACGGTCGGGGCAATTCCAGAAAGCTGCATTCGCAGGAATTGGCGCGAGCCGAATTCGACGCCGCCCTCAGCGACGAGTTTCTCTCAAGTGCATTTACGTATTGAGCGGCGCCATAAAACGAGGCGGCCTCGATTCGCTGCCACCGGGAGGGCATCCATTGCTGGCCGTCGGCCGCTAGCGATGTCACGGCGATAATCGGCGGGCGTTGGCGAATATTTCATAAATCATGCCCAATTTGAGTTGTTAACCAACGTCCGCTAGAATGCGAAACTGCTCAATGCAAGTCACGGAACGGCATACCACTACAAATGAACGCATATCGTTCCTCTCTACGCATTCAATTACTGGCGATTTTGCCGATCTGCTTAGCAGCACTCTTGTCCTCAGCTAGCGCTCAAACGAGCGTGCTGAACGTTGGGGCAGGAACGGTCAATTGGTTCGACGCCAACGCCTGGACCAACGGAGTTCCCAACGGAGCCGGACAGCACGCAGAAGTCCGGCTCGCGCCAGACGCCGTCGGCGGAGTGACGCTCGGCAGCCCGGCGACGCTTGAGGGGCTGCTCCTGAACGGACGGGGGACGCTCAATATCACCGGAGCGGGGCCGCTCAGTTTCGCCCATGACGGCGCCGGCGAACTGCTGGTGCGCCTCGCGCCCGACGCCGGCGATTTGAACGTCGTCATGAGCGCGCCGATTGGCTGGTCGCCCGCCGAATCGCTTCGCGCCGACGTCCCCTTGCAGGGACTTCTAACGCTTAGCTCAGCGATCGGCGCCGCGGGCGATCTCATCAAGACCGGCACCGGCAATGTGCGGCTGTCGGGCGCCAACGCCGCCTGGACCGGCGACTTGGAAATCAAGGGCGGCGTGCTGTTCGCCGGTCACGCCCAAGCCCTCGGAACCGCCGCCGGAGTGACGACGATTCGCTCTGGAGGACGGCTCGTCGTCGAGCACTCGACCGCCGAACCGCTCCACATCGACGGGGGCGTGGTTCAGCTTGCGAACAAAGACCTTAGCGGGCCGATCGAAATCTCAGGCTCCGCATCGATCCATCGCCCGCGCAATCCAGTCACCATGATTCCCCGCCAAGGCGAGTTCGAGCAGACGCTGGGGCCGACGAACATCTATAGCGCGATCTCCGGCGTCGGCGATCTGACGATTCAGAATCAATCGATGGATCCCCTCTGGCTGCGCGGCAACAACTCATATACCGGGCGCACCTACATTACGGCTGGCACGGTCAATGCGACCACGGGTACAGCCTTCGGCGCCGCGTCGGAAGGAACGACGGTGAACGGCGGCAATCTCGTCGTGCAGGCCGCTACGAGTGAGACGTTTCGAGTGGAATCCGGCAACCTACGCTTCACCGCCGCTGGGTTTGTGCCGAGCGCGCCAATCGAAGTGGCGGGGGGCGACGTCCACTTTCAAAACGGAGGCGTCGTCGTCGTCAGCACGCCGATCGTCGTCGACGGCGGGAACGGCGGGGTCAATGGTCCCGGCTGGACCGCCTCCTTCACCGGCGGCTCTTCGGGCGTCGGCAACCTGCGCGTCGCCAAGTTCAGCGTCGATGCGCCGCTGGCCCATCAGGGCGATTTGACTCTCTCCGATGTCAAGCTAAACGTTGCTAACAGTTACACCGGCGCCACCATCGTCGCGGGAACGGCTGAACTCAATCACGCGGGGGCGCTGGGGCAATCGCAGCATGTGCTGGTGAAGTCAGGCATCTTGCGCGTCAACGCCTTGCCGACCAGTGCGGTTCCCTATGCCGTTGAAGGGGGAACGCTGAGCTTCGCCGACGCGTCGCAGCCAGTGCAAAGCCCGATCACCCTCGGCGGAACCGGCGAAGTACTGCTGACAGGCGCCGGCGTTTTCCAAAGTCCGATCACTGTCGTTCCCGGCCGACGCACTCGAATCAGCGGCGGCGTCTACAACGGATCGATCGGCGGAACTGGTTCGCTTGAGCTGAGCGGGACGACGCATCTCAATGTCGCGAATCCGCTGGAAGGCGCCGTCCAGGTTACGGGCGGCGACGTCTACGTCAATCATGCCACTGCGTTGAAGGCCAATCACACGAGCGTCACACACGGGACGCTCCACTTCAATGTCCCGGTGAACGGACACGTCCTGACGACCATGGATTTTTCCGAGGCGGGAACGGTCGCCTTCGACGTGGCGCAAGAGATTGACGCCCCATGGGTGCTCAATGCCGGAACGCTGGCCGTGAACGCCGCGACGGGGATGGAGCGGCTGATCACGATCGGCAGCACGGAGCCGGCCGTCGTCGCCGGCGGCGGGCCGCTGCGGATCGATGGGGAGTTGACGAATATGTACAACGCCCGCGTGGAAACCCCGCTGGCTGGCGAAGGCACCGTGCGAAATCTAGGCAGTCAACTAGCGGTGCTGGGAGATTTGTCGCAATTCGCGGGGGAGTTGATCGCCGAGCGGGGCGAATTGATCGTTAATCAGACGGCGGCGAACAGCTTGGAGACTGGAGTTATTCGTGTAAGGAATGAAGGCTCGCTTAATTTTTACGACCTCAGCGGTCCTGGTTTTGTGATTAACGCCGATGTGTTTTTGGAGAACGCTGCCGGCAATGGCACAAGTTACGACGAGGCCTTGATTGCCTCCAACGCTCGATTTTTTGGCCGCGTCGATGTCGGTACTCAAGGCTCGACATCGGCGGGCAGTTTCACGATCGAAGGCGCCCTGGTTGGAAACAGCCTCACACATCGGCACGGCGGGCTTACCGTCACTTCGCCGCAAACCCAGCTCACTGGGAGCTTGCGCATCGACGGAGGGGCCGTCAATTTATATGGGAACGGATCTCTTCACGGGCTCGATTTGATCCAGATCGAGAAATTGAGCGACTTGCGAGTTCAACACATTACAGGCCTGTCGCAAGATCGAATCGGCGACGACGTGGTTGTCGTGATGCGAGGCGGTCGGCTGATCTTCGAGAATCCAACGGTGGCTGAAACAATCGGCACGCTGCGCGTTGATCGAGGCAGCGCCACCCTGCTGGCTGGTGCGGGGAGCCCGCTCACCGTGAACTACCTGGAGCGAAATCCCGGGGCAATTCTTCAATTCAGCCTTCATGCAGGCCCCGGCGGCGTGAAGCTGCCTAACGTTTCGCTGCAGGCCAATGGCATGATCGGCGCGTGGGCCGTGACGGAGAGCGGCTTTGCCACGCTCGGAGCGGGGGACGCGTTCCAAACGCTGGCCTCGACGAAGACCGGTTTCGCTGGCGCCGGGGCGAGCGATCATGTGCGCGTGGTCGCGAGCCAAATGCTGACTGCCGATACGACGGTTGCGACGGTCATGTCGCAGGATATCTTTCAATCGGTCAATCTGAACGGGCATCGCCTCCAAGTCGCTTCAGGGGGGCTGTACGGCGTGGGAGATATTACCAACGGTATTCTCACCGCTGGCGTCGATGCCAATCCGACTGAACTGGTCGTCCACCGAGGCAACGCCATCTCCGCCAGCATCCAGGACAATCCATTGGGTGGTTCGGTGGCATTGGTCGTTCACGAAGGCTACACGCGGCTGAGTGGCGCCAATAGTTACACGGGCGGTACGTGGATCATCAGTGCGGAAGATCATACCGACGCGTACGACGCGGGACGATTGCGAATTCTCAGTTACGACGCGATTCCGGAGAATGATCGTGTTCATGCCGACGGGGGCGTGTACGATTTGCAGGAACTGCCCGCCGGGACAGTCGAGTTGGCCGAACTTCATATCCGCGCGGGAGGGAAAATTCGCGGTGGACTCGCTCAAATAGACGCTGAGAAGATCTTTCTCGAAGCTGGGCAGGTTAGTGCCACGTTCGTCGGCGATGGCAACATGTTCAAGCGGACCGACGGTATTCTCGATTTCGCCAACTCCAACAGCCCGAATTACACGGGCGTGGTAACCGTCGAGGAGGGGCGCATGCTTCTCCAACACGGTACGCTTCCCCAAGCCAGTTTTGTGCTCAAAGGAGGCGTGACGGAGATTTCTTCCGAATTGGGCGCAATGGCTAACGCCGTCACTCTCGACGGCGGCGCCGTCAAGGGAGGAAAGCTCACCGGCGTGATCGACGTCATCAGCGACTCGCTGATGATGCACGACGGCTCCACGCAAGTGGCCGGCGCGCTGCGCGGCGTCGGCGATCTTACCATTCGAGGTCGGCAAGACAATCGCTTTACCTACAGCGTGCTGCTGGCCGGCAATGGCTCGCAATACTCGGGAGACTTCCGCGTCGAGTCGGGCGCCTTGCGCATCGCTGCGCCCGGCAGCGCCGGCTCCGGCGACGTCGAGGTCCAAGCCGCCGGTCGGCTGATCCTTGGCAATACGAACTACTCGAAGCCGCCGCTGGAAGTCGCCAACGACGTCCATCTCTACGGCGGCACGCTCATGAGTTACTTCGACAGCAATAGTTTTGGAACGCCTCAGGCGTCGCCCAGCATTTTGCAAGGCGATCTGACTGTTCACGGCGAAGGATACGTCGGATCCATCAGCACGGGCATTAAAATCGGCGTTCGCAGTCCGGGCCTGACTTTGGCCGGCAAAGTCATCCTGGAAAATGGAACCCACGTTTTTGGATTGAGCGACGGCCGCCACTCATTGGCCATTGGCGAGGCGGCGCTCGTCGACGTGGCCGGCCAATTGCTGGTAGGCGAACAGACGACCTGGAATCTCCTCAGTTCGTCCGTCTCGATCTCCGGCGAAATCCGCGCCGCGGGAATGAGCGGAGCGATCGACTTCGTCGGCATCCCGGGTCAGCTTCGCTTGACTGGAGCCGAGCTGATCGCTGGCGCTGGGCAAACGCTTGAAGTGACCGTCAACGGCGGAGACGCACCCCTTAGCCTGAGCGGCGCCGGTAATCAACTAGTAGGCAATGGGACCCTGCGCGGTGACTTCGCCGTAATCGGCGGAGCGAGCATCGCGCCCGGAGCCTCGCCTGGAAAACTCACTGTCGACGGCGATTTGTCGATCGTTTCCGGCGGACTACTCAAGATCGAGCTTGGCGGCGCTCAGCCAGGGAGCACGTACGATCAACTGCTCGTATCGGGGCATGCGGCCATTAGCGGCGGCCTGCTTGACCTCGCTTTCGTCAACGGCTTCTTGCCGCAAGTCAACGACGTGTTCACGCTATTGCATGCCGACTCGCTCACCGGCATGTTCGCCAATGCCGCAGGGCTGAATACCATCGCCGACGGCTGGCGCGTCGATTGGACGCTCAACGCATTGGCCGGCGACGTCGTTCTCAAGGCCGTCTCGGTGGAGATGCAGGGGGACTTCAATGGCAACGGCGTCGTCGACGGCGACGATCTGGCGTTGTGGCGGGTTGGTTACGGAACCAGCAGTTCAGCCTCGCATGCCCAAGGCGACGCTAACGGCGACGGCAGCGTCGATGGTGCCGACTATCTGGTCTGGCAACGCCAAAACGGCACCACGGGCAATCCGCCGGCAACTGCAAATGTGCCGGAACCCGCGAGCGCTCTGTTGCTGGCGTTAGGATTGAGCGCGGCGATTTCACGACGCAGCCTTCCAAGAATTATGAACGGACGCTCGGCAAGCTTGTCATCTCTCGGGACTTTTGCGATGTCGTCGACTCGGGCGAAATCGCCTTGAGGCAAGCGAATTACGATGCCCACGCTATCGGTGTCAGCCGACCGCGGACGCAAGGCAGCAAGCACGCGGATCATCGAGTAATACGGCAGCCCGCCCAGTCCGAGGTGTCAGCGGGCGGGGCCCGAGAAGGGCCGTATACGCGTCTCGGGTTTCTACCGCCAGGAAACTCCGCATGAAGTCCCGTGACTACGTCCGTCGATTCCGGGGGCTTTGATGGTAATAGCGCCAAACTGAGCCACGCATCGGTGCCGAGTAAATGGCAGGAGCTGGTGCATTGCGAAACCGCTGCTGAAACAATCGCTAATAGGCGTTTCCCTCAGTGATTGCCGGCATTCTAAGGCAAAAGTCTTCGGTTGCAAACCATTGCACTGAATCTCATGGAATGCCCGGCAATAGCGGTATTCGGTCGTCGGCCCCAGCGCGCAAAGCAGTAGTAAACCAACATGCCGTCTGCGGGCTTAAACCCGGCAGGGTGTCTGGGGCTCTTGGAGGTCCGCTTAACGCGTTGCGGGCGAAATGAGTGCCCAACCGCCGTGACACCATAAACCAACGCAAGTGGCTCTATGTGCAGAAGCCTGGAGTTAAACGGCGCGTTTTCCATCGACAAATTACAGACAACCCAATAATTGTCATGACGAATGCCGTCGGCTCGGGAACGGAGCCAAGCGCAGCGACGCTTGTCGCAACAAAGCCGTATTGATTTTTCCAAACGACTAAGTCGCTTCCATTAACCGCACTATCGGCATTGGCGTCTCCTTGAACCTTGGTCGTTCCGACGCCGAACCCGCGTTGCCAAGTGAGGAAGTCGGCGCCGTCTACATCACCATCGGTGTCGAAATCGGCCGATCCAAACGTTGAGTTGCCAAACAGCAAGTCGAATGAGAAGCCGGCTCCAACGTCGTTTGTCGTAAGCGAGAGGCTGAATACGAGATTCAAATCCCCGCTAACGTTTAGAACGCCGTTGGATCCAAGGTTAATCACATTATCAGTCAGGAACGCGTTGGCAGCGGCCACGGAATTGAACGTCTGATTCACGATCGGCGGATTTACGCCCTCGCGCTGGATTTGAAACTGCATGGAGTCGAAACCGACGCCCATGACGTTGGTATCCAAAAACGCAACTAACAAATCTTGGCGCGGGTTGGCTAATGTCGCGAGATCGATCGCAAATGTCGCGGAACTCGTGTACGTGCGGTTGCCTGTCGCGCCGGCGGCGTAAGCTCCGCCCATGGTCACCAAGCCGAGGACTTCGCTGGTAGCTCCTGGGATCGAGTCTCCCGCCAGATTGAAGTGCGGTTGCGAATTAGGATTGCCGGCAAAAAAGTTAGCGATATCAGCTGCCGCCGGACTTCCGACGGCATAGGCGACTGATTCGACGCCGGCAGCTGCGGAAGCGTCGAGCGCCGCGGCGCCAACGCTGGCGCGAGCGAATGCCTGAGTCTCGCCAGAAGTCGGCGCGGACGATTGCGATTGGAGCGTGGTGATCAGCCCGCCCCCCGACAACGCGGTCGCCGTTGTCGTGCCACTAGCGCCGTTGGCGATGGCCTGGGCGATCGCCGCGCCTCGCAAGCTTCTCTGCGAGAACGTCCCGCCCGTGGCATTCGCGGTGGCATTCGCCGCCGCGGCTCCGGTTGCGTTGGCTGTCGCTGTGGCGTCGCCGCCCCTACCGCCTGGACCGGAACTGGCAGCGCCTGCGTTGCCGCCTGTTGCAGTTGCCGTCGAACT
>JBGSMO010000213.1:0-3208 GCA_041740115.1 Pirellulales bacterium | reverse complement strand
GAGGCGGTCGGCGAGTGCGACGGCGGCGCGTTGGGCGTCGACGGTCGCGTGCTGTAGGCCGAATATGAGCGGGGCGTTTGCAGCATGCAAGATTTCAGCGGCGCGGGCGAGAGCAGCCTCGAGCGTGGCGGGCTGACCGTCGATAAGCGCTGCAGCCGGGGGCTCGGGGCGTTCCTTCAGAAAGAACGCGGCGGCGACGGGGCAGGAGGGCTCGATGCGCGTGATGCGGCGGCCTTCGACGGTGAGCGCGAGGTCGTCGCAGAGGCAACCGCAGGCGGTGCAGACGTAGTCGGTGAGCGTTTCTGGCATGCTTCGTACTTCAAAATACTGAACCGCCAAGGACGCCAAGAGCGCCAAGGAAATGCAAAGAAAAAACTGGAACCGCGGATGAACGCAGATCAACGCGGATGAACGAATTTCTCTATCTGCGTCTATCGGCGTTCATCTGCGGTTCCTAATTTCTTTCTTGGCGTTCAGGCTGAGTTAAGGAGTGGTCGGGGTTGCCGCCGCGAAGAGGCCGACGGCGAGGTAGAAGACCATCAGCAGCCACCAGCCGAGGACGACGAACCGCGGAGGTTCGTAGCCGCTGGCGTTGGTGATGAGGCCGCCGAGGGCAACGAATCCAAGGATCACGGCGAGGTACTCGGGAGTGATCCATCGCAGGAGCGCCAGCGACACGGCAACGGCGGTCATCGTGATGAAGAGCTCCTGCATCGAGAAGGCGAACTTCACGTCGAAGAAGGGACGCTTCTCCGCTGGTTCGGCGTCGACTGCGGCCGGCGCCGCAGCTTCGGGATCGAACGGTGAGGCAGGCTTGGCAGTGGAGGCAGCGGTTGCGGCGGCTCCGGCAGCGGGTTGCCCTTTGTTGGCGAAGAACTCTTCGCGGCGACGGGCTCGATCCAGTTCCTTCTGGCGGTCTTGTTTGGAAACCGAATACCAGCCGAAGGCGATCGCGGCCAACATGCCAAGGAAGATCACCATGCAGCCGTCCCACATCAAGTAGACGGTCATGCCGATCGCGAGGATCGCGGTGATCAGCAGCAGCGTGCGCGTCGTGAAGCGGAACGACTTCAGGCCGCTGAGATCGAGCTCTAGGTCGCTATAGCTGCTGTGGCCTTCGTAGAGCTCGTCGACGTCGATTTTCTTGACGGCCGACTCGACGACGTGCTGCCCGCGCGCTTGGGCGTGGGCGATGATCTCGGGATCGACCGGTTCGAGTTCGAGCTCGAAATCGTCGTCATCTTCCGGCGGTTTGGGGGGCATGGCGGTTTGAATCGCGAAGGATTAACCGCCAAGGACGCCAAGGACGCGAAGGGAATGAGATTTACGCCACCACGGCACGACGGACACGACGTAAGAACAAAGGTGGACTACTGACAGACCTATCAGTCTGTGATTTCTCATATCGTCGTGATCGTCTTGTCGTTGTGGTTCAATCTTGTATTTCCCTTGGCGTCCTTGGCGTCCTTGGCGGTTCAAAAATGAGCTGCTAGTTGCATTGTCATCGGAACAGAGGCCCATCGCAACGGCGGTGCGGGGTTGTCGGTTTGGCGGACGCGTGCGACGATTGAGGCGCGTTCCACGATTTACGGCAGCCGCGTGATGGAAACCGGGCAATGCATCTGATTCTCAGCGCGTTTGGTAGCTATGGCGACGTGCTGCCGATGGTCGGGCTGGGGGCGTCGGTGCGGGCGCGCGGGCATCGCGTGTCGGTGATCGTGAACCCCTATTTTCAGGCGGTGGTCGAAGGCGCCGGGCTGGAGATGTTGCCGCTCGGGACGGCAGACGAGTATCGGGAGCTGATGCAGCATCCCGATTTGTGGCATCCGCAGCGGGGGCTGACGCTGGTGCTGACGCGCGGGGCCGCCCATTATCTGGACGAGGTTTACGCGATTCTGGAGTCGCAGGTGACGCCGGGCGACACGGTGCTCGCGGCGCATGGGCTCGATATGGCGAGCCGGATCTATCACGAGAAGCATGCCGCGCCGCTGGCGACCGTTCACTTCGCGCCGATGGCCCTGATGACGGTGCATGAAACGTCGCGCTACATGGGCGTGCCGAATATGGCGAAGTGGCCGCGCTGGGCGAAGCGCGGCGTGTTTTGGGCGGGCGACAAGTGGAAGGTCGACCCGCTCATTGGGCCGGCGGTGAACAAACTGCGCGAGCGACAAGGCCTGCCGCCGGTGTCGCGGATCTTCACGCAGTACAACAACTCGCCGCAGTTGGTGCTGGGGTTGTTTCCCGATTGGTTCGGGCCGATGCAGCCCGATTGGCCGCCGCACACGGCGCTGGTCGGCTTTCCGTTATGGGATCCGCCGGCCGATGAGAGATTGAGTGCGGAGGTCGAGGAGTTCCTAAACGCCGGTGATGCGCCGATTGTCTTTGCGCCAGGTTCGGCGAACGTTCAGGCGACGGAGTTCTTCCAGACGGCCGCCGACGTCTGCGAACAACTCGGCCGGCGCGGCATGTTGATGACGAAGTATCCCGACCAGTTGCCTGCACGCCTGCCGGAGAGCGTGCGGCAATTCGGGTTCGTGCCGTTCAGTAAACTGCTGCCGCGTGCGGCGGCGCTAGTGCATCACGGCGGCATCGGCACATGCGCGCAGGGGCTGGCGTCTGCGTTGCCGCAAGTGGTGATGCCGATGGCGTACGATCAGCTCGACAACGGCACGCGGCTAGCACGACTGGGCGTGGGAGCGGTCGTTCCCGAAGAAAAATTCAAGACGACCCGCGTGGCGGCGACGTTGGGCGAACTGCTCGGTTCAGCGGACGTGCGAGAGCGCTGCCTGGAGTATGCCAGCCGTTGCGACGGCACAGCCTCGCTCGATGCGGCGAGCGATTTGCTGGAGCGACTGTATGAGCGACGCGGAGATCGTGTGCGCTGAAATTTGGGGAATTGAACCGCCACGGACGCCAAGAGCCAAGGAAATACAAAGAGAGAATTGGAACCGCGGATGAACGCAGATAAACGCGGATGAGCGGATTTCTTTTATCTGCGTCTATCGGCGTTCATCGGCGGTTCCCAATTTCTTCCTTGGCGAACCTTGGCGTCCTTGGCGGTTCAATCTTCTTAGAACGTGTTTTGAAATCTAGTTTGTCGCATTGGCGAGTCGTCTCGCCATGAGCCCGATCATGGCGATTTGAATGAGGGCTTCACTGGAGGCGGGGAGTTTTTCGTAGTCTCGTGCGTGACGGCGATGACGGGTCA
>JBGSMO010000167.1:0-13265 GCA_041740115.1 Pirellulales bacterium | reverse complement strand
CGGGCCATGCCGCTCACTACGGTGAGCCCCGCGCGAGCCCGTCCCGCGGCAAGTCGCTCTGCCTGTTTCTTGCCGTAGTGCGTCGCCCGTCGAGTGCCGACGATCGCCACCGCCATCTGGTCGGCCGGTTCGATCGCTCCGCGGACGAATAGCACGCCGGGCGGATCGGGAATCTCTTTGAGCGATCGCGGATATCCTGGCCACTGCGGCAACAGAATCGTGAGGCCATGCTCTCGTGCGATCGCGAGTTGTGCGTCGAGCTGCACTTCATGCCGAGCGCCGATGATCCGCCGCGAGATCTTCGGCCCGATCCCCTGCACGTCCTGCAGAGCCGCCTCCGACGCCGCAAAGATCGCCTCGGCCGTCTCGAATCGCTCCAGCAATCGCGAGCGCAGTATCGGCCCGACGTCGGGCGTCAGCGCGAGCAAGACTTCGGCGCGGGCCGCATCGTCAAATGGGGGAGACTCGTCGACGGTAGCCATGCGGAGCTGATTCGAGCGCAGGACGGCGATTCATTCGCCTAACCGCAACGTCGCTCCGCGAGTTGCCGGCCATGAAAGAAACTCAACCGGTCGCAATTTAATTGCGCAGCGATCAACTTGCAAATGGCCGCCCAGAAATAGCCGGAGGGCCACGCCCTCCGGGCGGCGGCTTCGCGGACCGTTTCGCCACTTCCGCCCGGACCGCGTGGCGGTCAGGCTAGTGGGAGAATGGCGATGCTTTATACGTCTAGCGACGCCAATACGTCAGCCTCGGATACGTCGCCCACGAGCTCCACATGCCCAATTCGGTCGGGCAAGATGAACCGCAGCTTCCCCGAAGCGACCTTCTTGTCGCGGTACATTAGCCGCAGCAGTTCCTCGCCGTCGGCTTCGAGCGGTTCGACGAGCAGCCCTAGCGAATCGAGCAACGCTTCCTGCCGAGCGTAAACAGCCTCATCGACCCGCCCCAATCGCACGGCCAACTGCATCGCGCACCGCATCCCCGCGGCCACCGCTTCGCCGTGCAGCAGTTCCTCGTACTCGCCAATCGCTTCGAAGGCGTGGCCAAACGTGTGGCCATAATTGAGCGAGGCCCGCAGCCCGGTCGTTTCGCGTTCGTCCTGTTCAACGACGTCGGCCTTCAGCCGGCACGAACGCTGCACAATCCGCGTCAGCACCGCCGCGTCGCGGGCGTTGAGCGGGTCGACGTTCGCTTCGAGATACGCAAAGAGGTCGGCGTCGAGAATGACCCCATACTTCACGACCTCGGCGAGCCCAGCACGGTATTCGCGATCGGGGAGCGACTGCAGCGCGTCGACGTCGCACAGCACGCCGCGAGGTTGCCAGAACGCGCCGACCATATTCTTGGCGCCCGGCAAGTTGATTCCGACCTTGCCGCCGACGGAGCTATCGACCTGCGCGAGGAGCGTCGTCGGCGCTTGAAAGAATTCGAGCCCGCGAGCAAACGTCGCCGCCGCGAATCCGGCGAGATCGCCCACGACGCCGCCGCCGATCGCGACGACGACCGACTGCCGATCGGCCCCTTCGTCGAGCATCGCGTTCCAGAGTTCGTCGGCCGCTTCGACCGACTTGCTCGGTTCGCCCGCTTCGATGGCGAAGATGTCGACTTCCCAACCTTCGCCGACGAGACGATCGCCCGCGGCGTCGGCGTAGAGTTCTTCGACGTTGGAGTCGGTGATCAGAATCGCATGATCCGAAGCCGTCCGCGCCCGTAAGAACTCGGGCAACCCGGCGAGCGTGCCGCTGCCAATCTCGATGTCGTAACTCCGCTCGGCCAGTGCGACGCGAACAGTTTCAATCTTCCCGGCCACAGCGAAACTCCAGCAAAGAAAAATAGCGCCGCGGACTGCGCGGATGTCACGGATGAATTCAACTCACCAGACTCGTTAGGACGCTCTTCGACAATTCACATCCGTGAAATCTGCGCAATCCGCGGTCGAATCTCCTTTGCCCATCAAGACGAAATTCGCTCAATATCCCACGGCGTCACATAGATCTTTCGCACAAAGCCTGTGTGGCTCCGCACATATTCCAGGTGAGCCGCCTCTGCCGCCGTCGCGTGGAGCCGTTCGGCAAACGCCGCGCGATCGACCGCCGGCCAACCGAGATATTCCTCGGGCCAAACGGTTTCGGTTTCCATCACAAGCGCTTCGCGATAGGGATCGAACGTATCGGGCATGGTGAGGCAACGCCGCGGGAGACGAGGGCTAAAGTCCAACCGAGCGAGCTAGTATACTAGGGGTCGCCCCCCAACAGTAGGTATGAGGAAGTGAGTGGTCATTCTGAGCGCAGCGAAGAATCTGGCGCCCCGAGTGGCTGGCTAGATCCTTCGCTTCGCTCAGGATGACGGAAATCTAATATGCAAATCTCCGGCCGGCTGGTCATCATCGTAATGTTCGTCCTCGCGTTCGCGATGGCGGGCGGGGCGTGGCTCTACCAGTACAACTACAGCCGCCGCTCGGCCGAGTTCTGGGGCGAATCCTCGCGGCTGATTGGCAAGTCGCCTGAACTGCAGTTCTTGGAACTCGCCCCGCTGAAAGCGTCGGACGAAGACGAGTTGGAAGAGGGCAAATCGGCGGCCGACGAAACCGCTGACAAAAGCAAAGGCGAAGCCCAGGACGAAGCCGTCGACCCCGGCAATCTCGTCGCAGGTCGTTCCGTAACCGCTCATCACGACCTCCGCAAGAAGCAGGGGCTGATCCACCTCCGGCACATCTTCATCCAGGACGACAACTTCAAGTGGGACGCCCGCAGTCTCGAAGCGGCGGGGACCGATCGCGACTGGGCCTACGCCCTCCGCTTCGTTGAAGGGCCGAGCGAACAGGTCGTGCTCCTCGGCAGCGAATTTCAGCTCCTCGGCAAACTCTCCGCCGACGGCAAGCAGGTGGATGTGTTGCCCTGCCCGCGGATCGCCGAACCGCTGAAGCGCTATCTCACCGACGTCGGCGCCCTGAAGGCGGACGCCAAATCCGAGACCACGGCCGAGCCCGCGCCCGCCCGCTAGCACTCAGCCGCGAATGGTCTGGAGGCGCCTCAACCCGGCATCTATACTCTCCGCCCCATGAGCCAGACCGCCACGCGGCTCGGGAAATCGGTCCACCAGCGGGAAGAGTTGCCATGCGATCCATCGCCATCATCAATCAGAAGGGGGGCGTCGGTAAAACGACGACCGCCGTCAATCTGAGCGCCGCCCTCGCCGCTAGCGGGGTGCGCGTCGGGCTGATCGATCTCGATCCGCAGGCCCACGCTTCGCTCCACCTCGGCCTGGGTCCGCAGCGCGAACTGCCGAACACCTATGAACTGCTGACCGGCGGCAAGACGCTCGCCGAAGTCTGGCAACCCGTTGAAGAAAACCTCTGGGTCGCCCCGTCGCACATCGACCTCGCCGCCGCGGAGGTCGAACTCGCCGGAGTCGTCGGTCGCGAGTTGATCTTGCGAGACGCCTTGGCCGCGAACGTAGCCGAACAAGGAACCGCTGCGAACCTCGACCTTGTGCTGATGGACTGCCCCCCGTCGCTCGGTATTCTCACGATCAACGCCCTCTCGACGGTCGACGACGTCTTCCTGCCGCTGCAGCCTCACTTCCTCGCGCTCCACGGCTTGAGCAAGTTGCTCCAAACGATCGATTTGGTCCACCGTCGCCTGAATGACCGCCTGCGACTCGCCGGCGTGATTCTTTGTCTTTACGACTCGTCGACCCGTTTGGCGGCGGAAGTGAGCGCGGATGTCGCCGACTACTTTTCCGCCGGGGGAGAGCGCCCGCAGCCCTGGCTCAACGGCCGGCTGTTTGAGTCGCGGGTTCGCCGCAACATCCGCTTGGCCGAAGCGCCGAGCTTTGAGCAATCAATCTTCAAGTACGCCCCGACCTCAGCCGGCGCCGACGACTACCGGACGTTGGCTGACGAAGTGCTAGCAATGTACGGGCTGCAGAGCCGTCCGCTTGCCCACGCGGCGTAAGTAGCCGCGGCTCAACGAGCCGCCGGAGCGGTATCTGAAAATTTAGGATTTATGATTTAGGATTTCTGATTTGCCTGCCGGCTAGGCCATGGCAGCTTTTCCACATCAGAAATCATAAATCCTAAATCAGAAATCTCTCTTCCCCCGCTCCGGCGGGTCGTCGACCTGCAGCTGAATCGCCCCCGCGCGATAGTTTGCGCAAACTCTGCCGCGCACGCGATCCCTATCGGGTAAACTTGCGCGATTATTCCGATCGCTCCGCTTGATAGCAACGGAAACATCTTTGCCGGCCGCGACATGTCGCGAACTCTGCCGGCCGTAGCGGTCGATTGGGTCTTACGGGGGAGGATACGGCTGCCGGCTGTCTGAAAAGCCGACGCCGCATCGCTCAAAACATCTCGCCCAGCACGACTCGCGACGCCATGACCTCCCGACCCAGGCGGCGTCACGTACGCGGGCGAACTCAACGTACAGGAGATTGCGTCCGATGCGATTCTTTACCGACCTACGAAGGGGGCTGCTCGCGGCGTCGTCGCTCGCGACGCTGCAGGTCGCCAGCCCAGCGTACGCTCAGCAGTACGCAGCGTATCCGCAAACCGCACAACCTTACGCCCAAGCGGCGGCGCAGAATCCGTACGCCGCGCTGCCGCAACCGACGGCTGCTCAGCCGTACGCGGCGACTCAACCGGTAACGACCGTCGCCACGCAACCGGTTGCTGCGACGGCGCCGTATCAGCAATACTCGGCTGCCAAGCAGCAGGTCGCCGTCGCCGCACATCAAGGGACGCAGCAGTACGCCGCCGCGGCTCAACAAGCCGCCGGCCAATACAACGCAGCGACGCAATACGTCGCCTCGCGTCCCGCCGCTTACCCTGTCGCTCAGCCAGTGGCCCAGACCTATCCGACGCCAAGCCAACCGGCGCCAACCTACCCGACTGCTGCACAGGCGCCGGTTCAAGCGACGACGCCGCCGGCCGCGCAGCCCTCGGCCTTCCAACAGGTCTACCCGAACGCCGCGGCGCCAGTCGCTCAGCAACCGGTTTACCAACAACCGGTTTACACCGCCCGGGCCATGCAAAACCCGGCCCCGGAAGCGGTGCAGAACCTGCCGCTCACGCCGCCGACCGAGTCCGTCCCGCCCGGTGCGATGATGCCGTCGGTCCAAGCGACCGGCCCGCAACCTGTGCCGATGTCTGAGAACGGCTATCCGCAGGCCAACGGCGGTTACGAGAGCTACCCCTCCGGTTACGGCAACGGCGGCGGCGCCGGTTGCGCCAGCGGCAACTGCGCTCCCTACGGCGCCGCGGATTGCTCCGCCTACGGTTGTGAAACGCCCGGCACGATGGATCGCGTCCTCTGCCGCAACAACTGCAACTACTGGTTCGGCGGCGTCTACGGTCTGCTCATGCAGCGTGACAGTTCCGACAAGTACAACCTCGGCATGATGGACGCCGGTTCGGGCTATCCCGCGATGCCGAACGTCGTCGCCTCCACCGCCAACGTCGACCCCGGCTACCAAGGGGGCGTCGAGTTCCGCCTCGGCCGCACCTTCGGCGGCGTCGCCGACGCCTGCGGCTGTGCTCCCTGCTGTCCGACGTGGGGCGTCGAGGGCGTCTACTGGGAACTGTTCGACAACACTCAGTCGTTCGACTACATGCCCGGCATGCCGTCGGAGTACTACTCGATGATGCCGATGCCTGGCCTCGAGTACAACGGCGGCAACGGCTACATGCCGCTGAACAACCACTGGAACTATGGCCCGCCGACAGGCGCCGGCACCTACTCCGTCACTGAAGCTCGCGTTCGCAGCAGCTTCTCGGCCCGCAACATTGAAGTCAACTTCCTGCGGCTCAACCTTTGCGGCTGTGCTCCGATGTGCGGTCCGTGCGGCGGCTGCGACGGTGGCATGGGCGGAGGCATGGGAGGAGGCATGGGAGGAGCGTGCGGCGTCGGCGGCTGCGACGCCGGTTACTGTGCTCCGAACCGCTACAACATCACCGGCGTCTGCGGCGTCCGCTACTTGGAGCTCGACGACTACTTCATGTACGGCGTCGACTACACCGGCGGTTCTACCGGCTATCTCAACTACAACTCGGATGTCGAAAACAAGCTCGTCGGCTTCCAGTTCGGCTCGAACGCGATGTACCGCATTGGCTGCAAGTGGGGCGTTCACATGAACACCCTCGTCGGCCTCTACGGCAACGACATCGACACGCACCAGTACTTCGTCTCGTCGACCGGCATGGTTCGCTACGCCTCGTCGGGCGACGTGTTCGACGCCAATGCCAGCAAGACCGACGTCGCGATGCTCGGCGAGCTCCGCCTCGGAGCGAGCTACCAGGCGACGTGCCATTGCCGCGTCTACGGCGGCTGGCGAGCCATGGGCCTCACCGGCGTCGCCTTGGCGACCAACCAGGCTCCAAACCAGTGGCTCACTGCGGGCCAAGGTTCGAGCTACGTGAACTCCAGCGGTTCGATGATCCTCCACGGACTCCAAACCGGCGTCGAGTGGAACTACTAGCCTGAGTTTTTTCGGAATGGAACGCCCAACGGACTGGTCACTTAAGCGACCAGTCCAATGCGGCTCCCATCCCGAACGAGAGAAAGTTCGAGAGACCCCCAAACCCCTCCCTTCCCCCAGGGAGGGGCCAACCGTGGGCGACTACCCGCCTCCCCCGCGACAGTCGCCCACCACAAGTGAAGCCCCGGCCTTCCCCCAAGGCCGGGGCTTCTTTCATTTTCACTCTCGCGGTCAAATCATCTGTGGGGGCGTCTCTGACGCCGATTGCGTTCACCACTACAAGCGGCTGTGGTTTCACAGCGTCGCTTCAGGGTCGGAGACCCCTCCCACAGATTTTTAGGCAACGCTACGCCGATGATCTCACGCCGCTGGATGCTGCCGTTGATTGCCATCGTCGCCGCCGTCGCCTATTGGCAGGGATTTGATTTCGATTCCAAAGCGGCGTCGATCGCGTTCAAAATGACTCCCGCTTTAGCGATGGGGCTCGAAGTGTTCCGACAGCGGCGGTGGGCCGCCTGGCCGCTCACCGCCGCGCTTGCGATCCACGCCGTCGGCGACGGCTTGCTCAATCTCGGCAGCGATTACCTCCTCGCCGGCATGGCCGCATTCTTCCTCGGTCACCTCGGCTACATAGCCGCGTTCCTTCCTCAGCGTTATCCGCTCGCGCAATTGCCTGCTCGCCGTCGCGCCGCCATCGCAGCGCTCACGCTGGCAATGATCGCGCTGACGATTTACATCTGGCCGATGCTCCGCGGTCCTCTCTCGATCGCGTCGCCCATCTACTCGCTCGCCCTCACCGCGATGGCCGTCGCCGCCCTCCTCGGCCAGTGGCAGGGTCCGTGGGTCGTCGCCGGCGCCTTGCTCTTCGTCCTCTCCGACGTGGTGCTCGGCCTCAAACTCTTCGCGGGCCAAGAAGCTCTCGCCCCCGTTATCTGGCCCGCTTACGCCTCCGCCCAAATCCTCATGCCGCTCGGCTACTTGGCGACTTCCGGCATCTCGCCTGTTGCCCGTTCGGGAACTGTAACCACCGAGCCGGCCGATCGTCTAAGCTAAGCAGCGGCACGTTTTCCACCCATTGGCCCCTACATGCTCGAACCACCTCCCACCGACGCCGGCCTTGGCGACCCAGCCCAATGGGTTGATCGCTACGGCGATGCGCTGTTGCAGTACGCCGTCACGCGCGTCGGCGACCGCGAGACGGCCGAAGATCTCGTTCAAGAAACCTTCCTCGCCGCCTTCAAAGCCCGCCGCGATTTCGACCATCGCGCCGCCTTCAGCACTTGGCTGATCGCGATCCTCCGCCGCAAGATCATCGATCATTACCGGAAAGACGCCCGGACCCCTGCCGCGGACAACGCTGAGATCGACGACGTGGCGCCGACGTTCGACAAATCGGGCCACTGGGCGGTTCCCCCCGCCAAGTGGGGTTCGGCTGCGATCAATCACGCCGAGAACTCCGAATTCTGGGAGGTAGTCCGCCGCTGTCTGGGCAAGTTGCCTCGACACCTCGCCCAGGCCTTTGAGTTGCGCGAACTCGGGCTCGCTTCGGTTCAAGAGGCGAGCGAGATCGCCGGCGTCACGCCGCGCAACCTATCGGTCCGCTTGCACCGTTCGCGACTGCTGCTGCGCGATTGCCTGCAAAGCAAATGGTTCGGCGTCGAGCCACAGGAGGATGCATGAAGCGTCGCTCCCTGATTTCCATGCTGCAGATCAACTGCCGTGAGGCGTCGGAACTGATCTCCGCCGCCGCCGACGGCGAACTGCCCAAACGCGACCGCATCGCGTTGCGCATCCATCTCGTTCTCTGCGCCGCCTGCAAACGTTTCGCCGCGCAGCTTTCGATGCTCCGCGCCGCCATGTCCGCCATGCCGCGCCGCTGGCGCGGGAGCTGGTGCGACGAGACGGCGCACCTCACCCCCGAGCGTCGTCAGGCGATCAAGCAACTCCTCGCCCAGGCCAACGATTCGGAATTGCCAAGCTAAGCGTCCTTGGCGGTTCTGTCTTCACTTGTTTGGCGGGTCGTGAATAGCCAACAAGCCGCGAGTTTTTTTCTAGATTCGCTGTAATCGTCGCGACCCGCCAGCGACTAACCGGGGACGTTCGAACGCTCACTCATTTCCTTGCCTCGCCCAGTCCGTTGCGGGCTCGGCGACGTTGCCGGCGCGCTGCGCGCCGCGACGTTCACTCAACATCAGAGGAGCGGTTCATGCGTCTCTCGAAATTCACCACTGTCGTGCTGGCAGCACTTGTCGCCTTTGTCGCATTGCAACGCGCCGGCAACGCCCAGTCCGTCCAAATTCGCGTCACGGTCGAGAATCTTGCCCCCGCGAACAGCATCTCGTTCGCTCCGCTGCGCATCGGATTCAACAGCGGCGTCTACGATTCGTTCAACAACGGCCAGGCCGCGTCCGCCGCGATCATCTCGGTCGCCGAGGGAGGCAGCGGAGCCGATTGGTTCCCGGCCTTCGCCGCCGGCGACCCGACGGCGACGCTCGGCACGGTGGTCCCCAATCCCGCTGGCCCGCTCACTCCCGGATTGACCGGCTCGGCGATCTTCACCGTCGATCGTACGATCAACCCCTTCTTCACCTTCGCGTCGATGGTCGTGCCGAGCAACGACTACTTCATCGGGAACGATTCGCCGACGCAGTACCAGTTGTTCGACGCGATGGGCGATCTCGCCATCACGTCGATCACCCAGCATGGTCGCGAGATCTGGGACGCCGGCTCCGAGACGACCGACGCCGCCAACGCCGCGTTCCTCGCCATTGGCGACAACGACCTGCGCACCCCGCAAAACGGCGTCGTCAGTTTCGACTTCGCTGATCTCGCCACGTTCAACGGCCTGACGACCGCCGCCGGCTACGCGTTCGACAGTCAGCTCACGGCCGACACGGAGGTCTACCGCATCAGCTTCGCAGTCGTCCCCGAACCGACGACGCTGGGACTATTCGCCTTCGGCGGACTTGCCGCAGCATTGGTCGCACGGCGTCGAAGCATGTAGCTGTGCTGCGCCAAGTCGATTGAATCGCGTCCCCCCGAGAGTCTTGGCGCTGCGATCGGCGCGGGGCGAGAGTCGAACTCTCGCCCCGCGTTTTTTATGCGCATTCTCAATTGCATCGAACCAAAGTGGAGCTTCTGCGAACGAATGCAGCACAACGGCCAGTTTTCTCCCCTAAGACTGGTAGGCGGGTAAATTCCCGTCGCAATCAAGTCCATGTCATGCGACTCGCATAGCAATTAAACTAGGTAACCGACTGCTGCCCGCTTGGTTTCGTTGCAGTCTTCGCAGATAAGCCTTCTTGCCCGCAGAGTCGCCCTCATGTCACGCTCGATTGAGATCGTCGCCTTCGTCTTCGCCCTGCTAACGCTATCGGTCTCAGCGTTAGCGGAACCGCGTCCTCGGGCTCGCGACCTCGACGTCACGCCGGGCATCTTTCCCCCCGGGAAGCTGAACGCGATCACCGACGTCCCGGGCGTGAGAGTCGGCCAGCTGACGCTGATCGCCGACGATCGCATCCGCACCGGCGTCACCGCGATCTTGCCGCACGACGGCAACCTCTTTCAGCAAAAGGTTCCAGGAGCCGTTTACGTCGGCAACGCTTTTGGCAAGCTCGCCGGCAGCACGCAGGTGGAGGAGCTTGGCACGATCGAAACGCCGATCATCCTCACCAACACGCTCGCCGTCGGAAGGGCGATGGATGCGGTCGTCGGCTACACGCTCGACCAACCCGGCAACGAGCAGGTTCGCAGCGTCAACGCCCTCGTGGGGGAGACCAACGACGGCGGCCTCAACGACATCCGCGGGCGCCATGTGAAGGCGGGGCACGTGCTGACGGCGATTAAGGCGGCCAACGAGGGATCGGTCGCTGAAGGTTGCGTTGGCGCAGGGACGGGGTGTGAAGCCTTTGGTTGGAAGGGAGGGATTGGCACGTCGTCGCGCACCCTCCCGCAGAAGTTCGGCGGCTGGAACGTCGGCGTCCTCGTGCAAGCGAACTTCGGCGGCGTCCTCACGATTGACGGCGCGCCGATTGGCGAGGCACTCGGACGCCACGCCTTCGCCGCGAACCAATGGAAACGCTTTTCGCCCGTGGAGCTAACCGTAGATGCTACAGACGCAGCTGCTCTCCGCGGCAACTCCGCCGACGGGAGCTGCATGATCGTCGTCGCCACCGATGCGCCGCTCGACTCGCGCGAACTGAAGCGGCTGGCCGCCCGCGCGATCTTCGGCCTGGCCCGCACCGGCTCCTCGTTCAGCAACGGCAGCGGCGACTACGCGATTGCCTTCAGCACGTCGAAGGAATGCCGAGTTCCTCATGGCGCCACGGTGCGCCAAATGCGCCCCACGGTTCCGACTGACGCGATGTCGCCGTTGTTTCAAGCCGTGCTCGAAGCGACCGAGGAGGCTGTCTACAACGCGCTGCTGCAGGCAACGACGATGACGGGCAACGGCGTGACGGTCGAGGCGATTCCGATCGACGAGGTGAAACGCTTGTTGAAGCTTCGCTTGCCGACTGAATCGAGCAGATGAGCCTGCAAAACTATCGCATTCTCGTTAGCCGACGGTCGCGGTGAGCGCCTGAAACAACGGATCCATCCGAATCGGATCGAAGTCGGGCTCGTCGCACACGAGCTCGCGGAAGTTGCCGTCGATTTCCAGCGCATGGGCCAAGCACTGCAGGGCCCGACGACGGTTGCGCGCGAGGCTCCAGTAGCAGGCGAGGTTGTAATGGAGCACCGCTTCGCTTGGGTCGATGGCGACGGCCTGTTCGAGTGCGCCGATCGCTTCGTCGAGTTGGCCGACGCGCTTGAAGCACCAGCCCAGCGCCATCGCCACATGAATATCGTCCGGGATTAGCTCCAAGCAGCGTCGCAACGGAAAGATCGCTTCGCGATACCGTTGGAGTTCCCGCAGCGTCTCGCCCATCAGGTAACAGCCGCGGGCGTCGCCGTGAACGTGCTGGCCCCACCGCTGCAGCGACTCCAAGGCGCGGTCGGGCATCCCCAGTTCGAGGTATCCCTCGGCCTCGGTGCATACCCGGCGCAGGTGCGTTCGCGCTTCGGTAGTCATGTCGGCAGTGTCACTGAAACGGAGCATGAGAGCCGCCGAGGCTTGCAGTGTCGGGGACGAGTCGAGCCGTTCCGAAAGCTCGATTCGATCCAGGTAGAATGCAAACCCCGGGCCGAAAACGCTGACAAGTTTGGCGGTGAAGGATAAGTCTCGATTCACGCGCCGCACGATGAGCTAGCTAATACTACACGCTGTTTGGTGCGCGGCGGCGGCGCGAACGCAGATCGTGTTGTAACTCTCACGGGCGCAAGCAGAAACGTCCGGAAAAACGAGTTGACCGAAGTTGCCGGACTCGCCGCGGGGGCAAACTTTGCGGTCGCGCGGTGGGAAGCGCGCGCGGTCGGTCGTCGTCGGCCCAGGGTGGCTTGCCCTCGGGCAATACTCAGGGGACGGCTGCCGCTTTGCCGGGCGGCGGCTGCTCGGAACACGTTCATTTTTTGCCACAGGCGCTGGCGAACGGTGTGGCGTGATCGCATCGCTTTGGCCCCTTTGCCGCATGGGGGTAACCCACCTGCGGGCGGCGATTCGGCTCGATTTTCAAGGTCTGCCTGACCGCCGGCGGGCTGAGAGACGCCTCGGCACGCACCTTGCAAAATGGGGGTTCCAACCAGGAGCCGCCCCATGCGTCGCAGCCTACTCACCATTCTGATTGTCGCCGCCATTGCTGGGTGGATCAGCGCGGGCGAGCGGGCTGCCGGCCGTCCCGCGGGGAGCGACTGGGTGCGGACCAACGACGGTTGGGAATCGCGAATCGTCCTCCAACCTCGCGAAGAGCCAACGACGCCAACGATCCATCCCGGCTTCCTTGCCGCTCTGCAACTTGGGGTTTCGCTCCTCTTCTTGCTGGCGTTCCCCTCGCGAGTCCGCGAATTGGCCGTCAGCCGCGCTACGGAGTACTTCACCGAACGTCGCCAAGGGGGCGATCGCCGGCAGCGCGCCGACCGACGTCAGTCGCTGGAAAACGCCGTCGCTGGCTAAGCCAGCAGCTCTTTTTCACAAAATCTCCCTCGTGGAGATTTTTCTGCACGAACCGAGCGCTCGGGCGTCACTAACATCAGTAGCCGCGGGTCAACGACCCGCCGGAGCGGCGGGAAAGACTAACCACCAAGGCACGAAGGGCACGAAGACGCACCAAGGAAGAGTTAAAGAAGCAAATAGTTGGGGAGTGCTGGCTTCGTCGCCTGATTTGTCGCTCGTCCCTTTGTATTCCTTCGAGCTTCTTGGTGATCTTCGTGCCTTTGTGGTTAATCTTCTGAACCTATCGAACACTGTCTTCAAGCAACGAGCCCAGCCATGCGTCTCACTCTCCGCACTCTCCTGGCCTACATGGACGACGTCCTCGATCCGGCAGATCAGGAGGACCTCGGTCGCAAGATCGAGTCGAGCCCCTTCGCCACCGAACTGATCCACCGCTCGCGCGACGCGGTTCGCCGGCTGCGGCTCTCGGCGCCGGAAGTCTTGGCTGCCGAGAGCGGCGATCTGCACGGCGATGCGGCGACGCTCGACGCGAACACGACTTCGGAGTATCTCGACAGCACGCTGAGCCCCGACGCGGTCGCCGAATTCGAGCGGAGCTGCCTCGAGGCGGGCAACAACGCCGACATGCTGCTGGCCGAAGCGGCCTCGTGTCATCACATCTTGACGATGGTGCTCGGCGAACCGGCCGAGGTCGACGCCGACTTGCGACAGCGGCTCTACGCACTCGCGCAAGCGC
>JBGSMO010000137.1:0-43060 GCA_041740115.1 Pirellulales bacterium | reverse complement strand
ATCCTGCTCGGCGAAACGAACGAAGCGGCCCGCGAGCGGCTCGACGCCTTCGCGAAGTCGACCGACGGGTTCGCGCTGGCCGAGCTCGACTTCGCCTCGCGCGGTCCGGGCGATCTCTTTGGCACGCAGCAACATGGGCTGCCGCCGCTGCGAATCGCCAACCTAATGACTGATCGCGACATTCTCGAAGAGGCCCGCCGCGAGGCGCAACTCTTGGTCGCCGCCGACCCGGGGCTGAAGCATGCCGACAACGCGCGGCTGCGACAGCAGATGATGACGCGCTACGGCAAGGCGTTGGAGCTGGGCGATGTTGGTTAGGAAAATGCTAACCACCAAGTCACGAAGGCACGAAGGACGCTATTGTCAGGCGGCGTCTGATTGAATGCGTTGCCGATGGCGTCGTTTGCAGACGAATCGCGTTGGGCCGTTTCGTCGGTTGGGCTTTCTAGCTGGATGGCGTTTTTCCCGGGTTTTTGACGCGCAGGAAAAACGTCAATCAAGAATAGCCTAGTTTTTGCTTGTCGGCCATGTGTGCCATGTCTGCCAAGTGCGGCAGTATTCTTTTGTTGGCACTCTCGATAAATGCGTCCGTATTTTGGCCTGACGCAGACGAATTGCGTCGGCTTTTCATTGGTCGAGTTTTCAAAGAGCTATTTGTAGCAGGCACAGTCCGTGTGTTGCCGCGAACCTGTGATTGGCATCGCCAACCGTCCCGCGCACGGCACATGGAGTGTGCCTGCTACAAACGAGCCTAGCGACTCTGGTGGCCAATTTCTGTAGCGAAGTTGAAAAAATAACGGCCAGCCCGATTACTGCGTTTGGGCGTCCGTTGCTCGAATGCCAGAATCAACCGACCGCTACTCCGCTGGGCCTTATTCGAGTTGCGCTGTAAGAATGTCGTCCTCCCAAGCGCCATCGAACGCAGTTCGCTCCAGGGCGCTAGAAGTCGCCAGCGAGTCAAACACGCCTGACGCTGCTAACGAAGCAGGCTCGTTCGCGAGGGTCATGGACTTCAACTGCGGAGACGCTTGGACGACGTCGTCAACGATCAACGCCTCGTCGACGTGGTCGTCGGGCGACAGCCACGCCAGCGCCATGGCGGCGTCGATATAATCAGCATAATCAGCGATCGAATGTGGCCCGAGCTGCTGCGCCGGGCCCGCCGGCGAATTGTCGCTCACCTGCAGCGCGGCAGCCGCTGGCGGCGGAGTTGCCGGCCCGAACGCCTGCTTCCATGCAGCGAGATCGTTGGCGTCAACTATGCCGTTCCTGTCGGCGTCGCCGCGGGCGGGCGTTGGATTTTGGACGCCGAAGCCGCGTTGCCAGGCAAGGAAGTCGGCGCCGTCGACTTGCAAGTTGCCGTCGAAATCGGCGTTGGCGTCGACGAAGACAGGCGACACGTCATTATCGGCTTGCAGCGGATTATCGATGCGGCCCATGAACGCGATGGTCGACGTGATGTTGTCCCGAATGAGCAGGTGGAAGGGACGATCAGCGAAGAACTCCGGTTCAAAACCCGAGCAGGCATTGTGAACCCAGAGGGCGAATTCCCATTCCTGGCGCCCGACGAAATAAGTGTGGAAATCGGCGACGCGAAGATTGTAGACGGGTTCCGCTCGGCGGATGAATTCGAGGCCATCGACTTTCACCCAGGCGCCGCTGTCTGTGGCGAGTAAATCTTGCGGCCGCAGCTCGCCAGCTGGAAGCCAGCCTTTTCCTTGGACGAAGAAGGGGTGGGGCGCGGTCGTGCGAATGACCTGCCCCGCGACGTATAGCTCGAGGATGTCGGTTTGATTTCGATGGATCTTCTCGATGCGTCGCGGGGAGACGTCGCTTGCGGCGTTATTCTCGTCGCGCGACAGCACCAGGTCGCCGACTTGGAGTTCCTCGATCGGTTTGGCGCCTTGGGGAGTCAGGACGGGCGTGCCCGCGGCAAAGCAAATGCCGAAATCTACTTCGGTCGCTGCCGCCGCGGTCGTCCCCTGCTCGTTCATCGTAAGCGTCGCTTGATGGAACACCTTGGTGATGGCGACTGCTTCGGGCGTCATGCCGGAGAAATCGGCCGCCCCGAATTCAAACGCCGTGGGCATGCCCATGCCGGCGAGCACCTCTTTGAGACTGGTGCTGACGGAAGTGCTCGTTTTGGGGAGGTTGATGAGGACTAGTTGCTCCCACTGTGGACCACTTAGCCACGCATCGATCTTCGCAAACGTCTGGGAGGGAAGGTTCGTGGCGCCATTCTCCGGCGGCAGTACGAACACCATGGAATAGTCAGCGTTGTTCATCCCGCCGTCGAACGGCAACTCCAATACCGAGAAGCCATCAAAGACGGCGTAGGGCGCCATCAATTCGGTGTACATCGTGGGAACGATAATCGTTTGACCGTCCGCCAGCGTGAACGGCCCTTGGCCGCTGAAGCGAGGGTCGAACGGTTTTTCCCAATAGCCGTTGAAATAGGCGGCGTTTGTCAGCACCATGCGGAACATGGGCGACAGATCGCTGACGAGGTGGGGGATTTTTCCAGCAGTCTTGCCGGAGACCCATGCATTGATGGTGTTTTCCGCCTGTTGAGGATTGTTGTAATCGACCGTCTGCACATGGGCTTCGTACTCGCCCTGCATCACGTCGAGAAACGCCTGCACGACCGCAAGATCGTTGTCGGGCCAAATTGCATTGGCCGACGTCAGAACGTGAGGATCATTCGGAAAGGCAAAGATCTCGTTGTGCGACTTGATCGAGTCGAGCAGTTCCGCGAACGACGCGTGAATGCCCGGCTCAGCGCCGAAGTGGAGGACTTGCTCGATTTCCGCGGCCGTCTGGCCGGCGGCGCCTGCATAGGCCATCGCCATGCCAGTGGCAATGCTCAGCGGGGAAAAGAAGAGATTGCCCCCCTCTCGCTGCATCTGCTCATAGAGATCGATGGCAAACGAGTTGATCGCCTCGGCAGCTCGACCTGCCAGCATACGGCGATCTTCCAGGTGCTCCAGGCGAAGCAGCCTAGGAGCGGCGTGAAGAGTCGGGGATGCGCTGAGAGGCGAGGAACGTTGACGCGAAAAGCCAACTTGCTGCGGGATACTCACGGCTCTCTGCTCCTGCGATCCATGCGCCGTTGTGGTGATAAGTGTTCGCCTGCTCCAGGCGTCATGACGGTTAGTATCTCCTAAGGAGGCCCGCGACGCAAACATTGTTGCGGCGGCGGGGAAACTAGATGAACGAACAAAGAAAATACCGGCGGATATGTTCGTCTATTTAAATCTTGGCCGTTTGGCTGTCTGACAACGGTAGCTAACAGGCTAGCGCTGCGATCTATTCTCCCGAAAGTTCCGCGGCTCGTTTGACGATTTCGACGAACTCTTGGCGGTAGCCGTGGGGGTCGCGGTCTTTGCTGGCGGCTGCGGCGGTTTCGATGACGCCGGCGTAGGTGGCGTTGCCCTTGTGCTCGGAGTTGCGGAGCAGCATGCCAAAGCTGGCGACGGCGGAGGCGAATTTGAAATCGTCGGTTGCTTGGGCGAAAGTTTGGCCGGCGTCGACGATGGGGAATTCTAACTTCGTGCTCACGTCGCCGTTGGGGGCTTTGTAGCGGATCTTCAGGGTGAGGAGCTCGTCGCTGGCGTCAGCATCGCTTGTTGTCTTTGCTTTGGCGTCTTTATCGGGGTCGCCGGACCGCTGAAGCGGGTCCTCGCCTGGGGCGTATTTTAGGTCGTCGACCGGCGCTGACGCGACCGGCTTGCCGGCGGGGACGATTTCGTAGAGGGCGGTGACGGTGTGCCCGGCGCCGATCTCGCCGGCGTCTTTCTTGTCGTCGTTGAAATCCTCGGCGGCGAGGACGCGGTTCTCGTAGCCGATGAGGCGGTAGCCGGCGACTTGGGCGGGGTTGAACTCGACCTGGATCTTCACGTCTTTGGCGATGGCGACCAGCGTGGCGGTCATTTCTTCGACGAGGACTTTTTTGGCTTCTCGATGCGTGTCGATGTAGTGGTAGTTGCCGTTCCCCTTGTCAGCGACCTGCTCCATCATCGCGTCGTTGAGGTTGCCGCGGCCGAAGCCGAGGACCGTCAGGAAGACGCCGGTTTCCTTGGCGTTGGTCTCGGCCAGCCGTTCGAGCTCGGCGGGACTGGTGACGCCGACGTTGAAGTCGCCGTCGGTGCAGAGGATGACGCGATTGCCGGCGCCCTTGATGAAGTTTTTCTGGGCCACTTGGTAGGCGAGTTGGATACCCGCGCCGCCGGCGGTCGAGCCGCCCGCTCGCAGTTGGTCGAGGGCGGCGAGGATCTTTGATTGATCCGTGCCAAGCGTGCTGTCGAGCGCGAGTCCTTCGCTGGAGGCGTAGACGACGATCGCCACGCGGTCGTTCTCGCCGAGTTCGCGGGTGAGTTGTTTCATCCCCTCGACCAGCAGCGGCAGTTTGTTCGGCTCGTTCATCGAGCCGGAGACGTCGATGAGGAAGACGAGGTTCGACAACGGCCGCTGGGTTCGCTCCATCTCACGGCCTTTGATGCCGACGCGGACGAGGCGATGCTCGGGCGCCCAGGGGCAGCCGGCGACCTCGACGTTGGCGGCGAAGGGAACGTCGCCCGTCGGTGGGGTGTAGTCGTAGTCGAAGTAATTCACCAACTCCTCGATCCGCACGGCGTCAGGCGGGGGAAGCTGGTGCGACTGCGTGAGAAACTGGCGGACGTTGGCGTAGCTGGCGGTGTCGACGTCGATCGAAAAGGTGCTGAGGCGATGGTCGGTGTTGGCGGCGGAGACGGGGAGGAAGGGGTTGTCGTTGATACGGGCGTATTGGTCGCGGTTGGCCCCTTGGGCATGTAAACCTACGCCTTCGGTGCTGTAGGCATCGTTGATCAATCCTTGCAGGCCAAACTCTTTGCCGGACGCGTTGACGTTCGCTTTCCCCTCTTGGACAGCATACCCATATCGATCGGACGCGCCGGCATAGAGCCTTCCCATCGCGGGTTGACCATTGGCTTGGCCTTGCTGCTGCTCCATCTGGTACATCGTGTCCCACGATGTTCCAGTCGGCGCCGCTGCCGGGCTAACGGCAGGACCGCCAATCGCTGCCGTCGCGGCGTACGGCGGCGCGTCAGTCGAGAATTTCGAGTAGGTCGAAGGTGAGGTCTCAGGGTAGGGCTGAATTGGCGCGAAATTCTGTTGCGTCGGTGCGGCGCCGGCAGGTGCTGCAGGTGCAGCTGAGGCTTTGTCGGCCATCTTGAATTCTTCGCCGCGCTCGCGGTACTGAACGTCATCAGTGAGGTGATAAGGCGACGGCAGCCCACTAGACGAATTGCTTTGCTGTTCGCTGGAACTCGGCGCGCTGCTTAAACTTTCGAAGACGTTCGAGGGAGCGGATGCGGCTGGCGGCTTCGCAGTCGAAGGGGAACGGCGCGCCGCCTCACGCGGCGCCTGCACGGCTGGCAACAAGAATCCGCCGCCGGCGATTAGCAGCGTGGCGGCCACGACCCATAACGGCCAGTGGGAGCGGGATTGGCGCGGGGCGGTTGCCATCGTGGCTTCTCCTGTATTCGAGGGAATGGTGACGCTTGCTTCCGATGCTTTGGTTAAGATGGCCGAGCTGAGATCGGGCGGCGTTTCGCCGCCGAGCCGTTCGCGGAGGGCGGCGTCGATCAAGCGATCGCGCAGCTCATCGCGGTCGAGCGGTTGCTGGTCGTGCTGGTTCATGCGATCACTCATGTCACTTCAGTTTCATTCGCCGCGGTCGGCTGGCGGCCAAGGCGGCGTTCGATGCAGTCTCGGAGCGCTGCCCGGGTTCGTCGCAGCAGCGACTTCACGCCATCGACGCTCATCTCAAATTCCGCGGCCAGTTGGTCGCGGCTTTTGTCGTCGCGGTAAAACCGGTCGATTGCTTCGCGCGAGCGGCCGGCCAAGGTTTCGTAACATTGGCTCAGGGCGTCGAGGAACTCGTTGAACGCGCCGTCGGTCGTCGCGGCCGCCCAAACTTCTTCGGCCGCGGCGAGATCGACCGTGCCGACTTGCCTCCCCTGGCGGCGGCGCAACATCAGCAGTTGGTTGCGGGCCGCCGTGCGGAGGTAGCCTGCCGTCTCGCCGCGACTCCGCTCCTCGAACGGCGTGCGGCCGACGGCGAGGAACGTTTCCTGCGTCAGGTCGTCGGCGTCTTCGGTGCTGGCGCCGAGGAAGCGGAGGTAACGCCATACGTCGGCCTGGTGCTGGTGCACCAGTCGGGCGAGATCAAACGCTTGTTGGGGCGGATCACTCACAGCGGTCATGAAAGCTGTAGTGACGAGAAGAGGGGGAGGGGGTGCAGGAAAATAGTAACTGGCAGCCGCGGGTCAACGACCCGCCGGAGCGGAGGGAATGGGGTTTCAATGACGAAGCACACCGTAGTTATGCCAGCTTGGTGGGGGATCGCACATCCGATGCGACTGAGCGATTGTTTTGAGAGTTCATCGAAAAAAGCTCCGCCACAGAGATCGTTGGTAAAACGATTTCGTCTCTCGAATGAGATATTGCGAAACGCCTGCTTCATGAGGGGCTACCCGAATGAAATCGACGAGCTCGCCAGGCGGTAGCACATCGCTCGCTACCATGCCAGCCTCGCCAAACACAGCTTGCGACTCTCCCTCGGCGTCAACCCCGATCAGGAGGTGCGGCGGATCCCCGCTCTCTGGATTAAAGTAGTGGGCTAGGTAGGCCGCCTTTACGTTGCGATGATTGGCAAATAGATTCGATAGCGCTTTGACGAGCTCCGTGGGGTATTTTTTGGGCTGACCCAGCAGCACTTGCGTCTCCTTCTCCATCGTTATCGTTTGTCTTGGCGCATAGATCGAGCCGTCGAGCAGTCCTGAAATTTCCGCCGGAAGGAATTCCTTGCCATAGTCGCAATTCGGATTGAGGATGACGTGAGCGCCACGAGTTAGCTCGAAAAAGTCCTTGGCGTTAAGTTGGAAGTACGCGGATTCGGTCTTGAGATTCTGCTGTAGCAACGGCAGCGACGAAAAAATCGGCAGCCAATCTTTTCCCTCATGCTGCCAGGGTTGAATTGCGATCGTCGCTCCTTGCTGCAAGACGCCGTCCCGGATGTCCATTACCGTATCGTCGGGGCTGATGAGGAAGATTTTCGACGCAAGCAAGTCACGCAGGAATTGAGGTCGATGACTCGGGTCTGTACTTGCCTTGACGAGCGAGATTTCCAAGTCATTATTCGGCGTGAACACGATTTGCCTCTACGGAGTTTAATGCGAAGAAATCAGACGGCTGCCGGGTCACAAGATAGCTGTTGGGGATTCGACCAATCCCGTGCCCCTCCGGGGCACGTTTCTTTAAGACATGTTTCCTTCCACGGGTTGCGCGTCGCCGGGCTGAAGCCGCGCCGCCGCTTCACCCGTGGCTACAATCCGCGGCCCCGCGGGGGCCGGGAGTGGAGTCTGCCGTTGGCTTGCCTGGTCGCTGAAACGACGCAGGTAGAGGACCAACGGGAAATGTAGAGTGGGAATGTCGAATGGGACACTGCGAGCACCCATCCAACGTAACTAAGCGTTGATGTTCCCGCGTTCATGAGCGACCCAGGCGATAAAGGCCTTTACTGCTGACTCGAATTCTGCACGCGAGAAATGCGATGAATACAATGCCCCGTCGCAATCTTTGAAGACGAGTCTTAATTGCTGTCCGCGGGCCACCAAGAACGACTCGGTGCTATGGAAAGACTCGCCGCCGTTCGTGAGAAAGTCGAACTTCCTGTATCTCACAGCATCCGCAACTACTTCCATACTCGATCGATCATCGTTGCCATACAAGGCACGATCGAGCAGTTCAAAGAGCTCGGCGTCGGCTAATTCGTGAAACTCAGCCTCATCGAGGTTGTCGATGTTGCACAGTGTGTCTTCCAAATGACCGACAGTAACGTTCAGCATGCAACCCGGTTCAGCAATGTCGCCAAGGCGGCCGTCGCTCACAAGGATTGCCATTTGTCCAAAGACCCAGCCCCTGTCGTTTGGGAAAGGGTCGTGAAAGCATTCGATGGCAAAGGTAGATGGATCGCCGAATAGCATGCGCTGTGCAAATTGGTTCAATTAGCTCGTCGGCATTTCTCGTTCAATCCTCCGCCAGCATCTCTTGTAGTTTGCCGAGAGACCGTGACAGCATCACGCGAATCGCGCCGTCGGTCTTGCCTAGCTTTTGGGCGATCTCTTTCGACGGGAGGCCGACCAAGTAACGGAGCCGGATCGCTTCGCGCTGTTCTTCGGGGAGGGTGTCGAGCGCGGCCAATACGCGCAGCTGGCGCTGGTCGCGGGAGAAGGCGGCGCTGGGGGTGGTCATGCTGGCGGCGAGGAGATTCGCCAGGCCGCCGGCGGCGTCGCTGCCGTCGGGGATGGCGGCTTCGCGGGAGGCGTCGCGCTTCTGGCTGGCGAAGTGGCGGCGGTGGGCGTCGATGATTTTTCGCTCGCAGATCTGGAAGAGCCAGTGGAGCGGGTCCCAGGTGTCGAGCGGCGCCTTGTCGAGCGAGCGGCAGGCTTCCAGGCAGGCGTCCTGGAGGATGTCTTCGGCTTCGGTCTTTTTCGCCAGATGCGCGCCGATGCGGCTGTGGAGAAACGCCATTAGCGAGGAGCGGTTGGCTTCGACGAATTCGGCGAGGGCGGACTCGTCGCCCGATCGAAGTCGGTCGAGAAGTTGCTTATCATGAGGAGCGTCGTCGTCGGCCATCACGGGGGGCCCCTGGGGCAAATAGATATTGACGTTGGTGGTGGAGAGGCGGCAACGGAATTCGATAGGAAGTCGTCAGTTTAAGCAAGCGGGCGGGTGAGGTAAGCTTGCAGAACCGGCCGTGTGTGCAATTTTGCCATCCGATGGCTTAGAAATCGGGCCAATCTCGTCGTCACGCCATGCCTACGGAAGATTCCCATTCTAGCTCTGTCCGCGACGCTTCCCAGAATGAAGAAGCGCTGTGGGACATTCTGACCGAGCGAATCGACGCCTTTGCGGCGGCGTGGGATACGGCCGTGGCTAGAGACGGGGCGCCGCTCCCGAGAATCGACGAGTTTCTCGCCGGGCTCGATGCTGGCAGGGCGCGGCAGGTGCTCGTGGAACTCGCGAAGCTCGATATTGAACGCCGCTGGCAAGAGAATCGCCAGCCGCAACATATCGAGTGGTACTTGCAGCAGTTTCCGGCGCTAGCGCCGATGGCGAAGCTGCCGACGGATTTGATTTACGAAGAGTTGCAAGCCCGGATGGCGGCGGGGTTGCCGATTTATCAGGAAGAGTTGCAGCAGCGGTTTCCGGCGCAGTGCGAATCGCTGTTGCGGCTGGTGGGGGGGATGGCGATCACCGGTTCGCCGACGGCGACGTACTTTGCCGACACGATTGTGGAACGGCAGGGGGGCAGGGCGGGGGCCGGCAACGAGCCGCCGAAGCCGAAGGCTAGCTTTGCGTCGTTCGCGCATCTGAAGCCGGGGGATCAACTCGATGACTTTCAACTGCTCACCCCGCTGGGAAGTGGGGCGTTCGCGCGGGTCTTCCTCGCGCGGCAGGTGTCGATGGAGCGGCTGGTGGCGCTGAAGATCTCGGCCCACACCGGCAGCGAGCCGCAGACGCTGGCGCAGCTCGACCATCCCCACATCGTGCGGGTCTACGATCAACGGGCGTGCAGCGAGCCGCCGGCGCGGTTGCTGTACATGGAGGTCGTCTCGGGCGGCACGCTGCAGGACGTGATCGCGCGGGCGCGAAATTCTTACGACGGCAAGCCGAGCGGGCCGCTGCTGTTGGCGGCGATCGACGAACGACTGTCGGCGTGCGGGGCCCCGATTCCGGAGAGTTCGTCATCGCGTGATTGGATCGAAGACGCCGAGTGGCCGGAGGTGGTTTGCCGGCTCGGGGCGGAGTTGTGCGAGGGATTGGCCTACGCGCATGCTCGCGGCGTGTTGCATCGCGACATCAAGCCGGCGAACGTGCTGCTCTCGGCCGAAGCGCGGCCGAAGCTGGCTGACTTCAATGTGAGCTACAACGGGGGGCGGTCGGACGAGAATCCGGAGGATACGTTTGGCGGCTCGCTGGCGTATATGTCGCCGGAGCAACTTGAGGCGTGCCACCCGCTGCTCGGCGGTTCGCCGCGGATGGTGCGGGAGACGAGCGACGTCTACGCCGTGGGCGTGATGCTGTGGGAACTGCTCGCGGGGCGGCGGCCGTTTCGGGACGAGCAGTTGCCGTCGGGGGGTAATGGCTCGCTAGTGCGGCTGCAGCGGATGATCGAGTCGCGGCAGCGGGTCGATTTCCAGCAGTTGGCGGAGCAGTTGCCGGACGATTGCCCGGCATCGCTGCGGGGGGTGCTGGAGAAGGCGCTGGCGCCGGCGAAGGAAGATCGGTATCAGTCGGCGGACGAGTTGGCGCGGGCGCTGCGAATGTGCCTCAACCCGCGCTGCTGGGCGCTGTTGCAGGAGCCGACTTCTACGTTTGGGCGGTTCGTTGTGAAACACCCAGTGCTGTCGGTGATCCTGGCTGGATTAATTCCGAACTTGCTGACGGCGACGTTCAACTTGATGTACAACATGTACCGGTTTGAGCGCGACACCGAACTTCAAGCAGCGTCTGAACAATTCTGGAAAGTCGTCAATTGGGTCAATCCGATCGCCTTTTCGATCGGCATTGCCATCGGCACATGGGCGGCGTTGAAGACATTCAAGCTGCTGCGAAGCGACAAGCCGGGCGATGCGCTCGAGGGAACGTCGCGAGTGCTGAAGTTCGGGCAGTTCGTGGCGATCATGCTGCTGGCGATCTGGTCGGCGTCGGGGATCGCGTTCCCGATTTCGATTGGCGAGTTCGGCGGGCATTCGTTCGACTTTTACTTGCACTTCTTCCTGTCGATGGCATTGTGCGGGATCGTGGCGACGACGTATCCGTACATGCTGATCACGGTGCTGGCGGTGCGCTATTTTGTCCCGGCGCTGGTGCGTAACGGCGTCATCCCTGGGCCGCGGCGCGTTGATTTGTTGCAGACGGCGCGGCGGAATAAGTTCTTTTTGATGACGTCGATTCTGGTGCCGATGCTGGGGATCTGGCTCGTCGTCGCGTTCGTGAAGAACGACGTGGAGGAAATGCAGAAACAGAAGGACTGGGCGCTGTTGGCCGTTAGCGGCGGCGGCGCGGCGGGGTTCCTGATCATGATCGCGCTGGAGCGGCTGATCGGGCTTGATCTGGCGGCGCTGGGGCATATCGCGATCGACGAACCGCGCGGCGGCGGGTCGACGCGGTCGAGTCAGGGACGATCGAAGCGGTCGAGTCGGTGAGCGCTGAAGTCGCTCCTCTGGTTCCCTTCCTTGATGGGGAGGGCTAGAGCGAGCTTCAGTTAGCTGTAGCGTCATTCTGAGCGGAGTGAAGAATCTGGCCGCTCGTTTGGTGCTAGATCCTTCGCTCCGCTCAGGATGACAGACGCTGCGCTTAGCTGAAACTCGCTCTAGGGAGGGGTGATTGAGTCGTGTACCAGGGTTCCACCCCCCTCCCCGCAAGGGGGAGGGAGCCAGAAGTTTTTTTAGATAGAGACGCCGAGTGAATTCGCGAACTCGAATTCCACTTCAGCCCAGGCGTCGAAGGCTTCGTCAATTGGTTCTTCGCCGGAGGTCGATTCTCGATCGTCCGACGATGCCGTGGTTAGCGGAGCGTTAAACGCCGCGATCGGCGCGAGGACGCTCGTCGCTGGCTCTTCGATGATCGCGGCCGTGACGGACGACTCCTCTTGCTCTTCGAACGCCAGCCAATAGATATCCGCGTCGAACGCCTCTGCCGCGGCGGCTTCACTCTCCACGCTGACGCGCACGCTGCTCGCCGTGACGCCGCCGAAGTCTGCCTTCCAAGTTTCCAACGTGGCGGCAGCCGCGGCGCTGCCATCGTAGTTGCGCTGCCACGCCAGGAAGTCGGCGCCGTCGACGACGCCGTCGCCGCTTAGATCAGACGATGTTGTCGGCGGCTCGGCGGCCATGAGCGACGCACTCGCCGGCGTGAACAAAAGCCGGCTCACTTTGCCGTCGGCGAGATCGACCAGGTAAAGGTAGCCGTCGCGGCCCATCGACATTTCGACGACGGCGCCGACGTCGAGGCCAACCGCGGTGACCGAGTTGAGCGTCCCGTTAGCGTTCGTGCGGAGGACGCGCAGTTCGTTGTCGCCGAAGTCGGAGAGGAACAGGGCGTTTTGGTAGCTCGAGGGGTAGACGCTGCCGGTGTAGAAATCGCCGGCGACGATGGCGACGCCGCCGCTCGAATGCGTGCGGGCCCACAGCGGCGCCGTCACCGTGGCGCCGGAGGCGTAGTAAGTTTGGGCCTCGCTTAGATCCTTGTAGCCGCCGGTCTGATTGCTGACGCCGCTGCCCCCTTCGTAGAAGGGCCAGCCGAAATTCTTGCCGCGCCCAGCGTCAATTTCTTCCCACGTGTTCCACCCGACATCGCCGATGTACGGATCGCCGCTTACCGGATCGAACGCGAAGCGGAACGGATTCCGGAGCCCGTAGTTGAAGACTTTGGACCGGTTCGCGTCGGGATCGCCGTTGAAGAATGGATTGTCGGCCAGCCCGTCGCCGGTGATCGGGTCGATGCGCAACAGCTTGCCGGAGAGGCTGTCGAGGCTGAGCGTGCGGGCGGCGCGCGGATCGACGCGGCCGAACGACGCGCCGTCGCCGTTGCTCACATAGAGCTTGCCATCGGGGCCGAAGGCGACGTTGCCGATGGTGTGCGAGCGCGAGTCCGCGATGAGAATGTCTTGCAGCTCGCCGTTCTGCCCGCCGGAGGGGGCGAGACTCATGTTGTCGGTGCTGTCGAGTTCCGGGTGACTGATGTTGGCCCAGGTGCTGTTCGTCCCGACGAGGACGACTTCGCTGCCTGCGATCGCCGTGTTGTAGCCGGTGGCGGGGTCGGCCGTGAAGCGACTGACCCGTGCGACGCGATTGCCCGAACCATCGGGGCCGGCGAGGCCGGTGCGGGTGAGGGTTTCGGCAGGATCGTAGGTGTACGAAACGTAGATGTAAGGCGTGGCGGGATAGTTGGGATGGACGGCGACGCCGAGCATCCCGCGATCTTGCATGAAGTTGACGCGGCTGGCGATGTCGAGAAACGGCGTCGTCAGCAACTGGCCGTTCTGAACGACGCGGACGGTGCCGCGCTGCTCGGAGACGAACATGCGGCCGGTGGAGTCGAAGTCGATTGCGGTCGGCGTCGAGAGGCCGGAGACGGTTGTTTTCAGCGAGAACGTGCCGTTCTGCGTCGGCGTCGGGGGATCGCTGTAGAGCTGCGACTGCGGGACGACCTGGCGCGTTTGGCTGGCGCTTGACCATTCGAGCTTGGCGGAGGCTTGCCCCGTGTTCTCGTAGTATTCCAGACGAATGTCGTACCGTTGGCCCGCGACGAGCGCGATCGAGCCGGAGTATTCGGTTGCCGGCTGGTCGTCCCACTCGCCGATGATCAGTTGATTGTTTACCCAGAGCCGCACGCCGTCGTCGGCCGTGGTGCGAAACGTGTACGTCTCGCTGTAGAGCGGATCGACCTTGCCGGTCCAGCGGATTGAATAAGTCTCGCTGCCGATCGACGAGGAGGGGGAACCGCCTCCCCAGTTGAAATCAATCGTGGCGTCGGTCCGCTCGAAGACGAGGTCGGTGAGATCGCGATCGTTGTAATAAGCGGCGAGCCAGCCGTTGCCGTTGCCGGGATCGGGGGGACCGTCGTTGTCGACGATGGTGATCGTCGCCGTACGCGGCTGATTGACCGTCGCGCCGCCGATCGACTGGTCGACGGCGAGGTTGAACGTTTCGCTGAGCTCGTCGAGCAGGTCGTCGGTGACGGAGACGACGATTGACTTGGTCGTTTCGCCAGGGGCGAAGATCAAGAGTCCCGACTTGGCCGTGTAGTCGCTGCCGGCGAGCGCCGTGGCATTGACTGTCGTGTAACGGATGCCGACCGTGCCGTCGCTGCCGCCGGTGCGGACGACCGGAATCGAAACCGTGCCGGCGGCTTCGTTGACGCTGATCAGAGACGTGCCGAGCGCCAGGACGCCGGGAACCGCGGTTGAGGCGAACTGGAAGTAGCCGTTGGCGTGGAGATATTCGCTTTGCCAGAGCCCGGGGGCGCGGCCGACTTCCGGCACATAGGTGCCGTTAGAGTAGACGTTCGCCGCTTCGGCTTGATAGAAGGCGCCGTCGAGCGTGACGCCGTCGACGCGCAGGTTCCGGTCGACGCCGCCGGCGGAGTTGCCGTCGTTCGTGTAGGCGATGCGAACGTCGCTGAGAGGGACGGTGGTCGGATGGAGGTAGACGAACGACTGGAATTGTCCGCTCGAATAGTTGCCGGCGACATTGTTGAACGTGGCGACCGTCGTGCCGGCGAGTTGCAGCTGGATCTGCTCTTCGCCCGTGCGGCCCGCGGCGCGGATTTCGATCACCGAACCGGTGGCGCCATACTGAAAATAGCCGTTGAGGTGGAGATACTCGGTCTGGAGTTTGCCGAGCACTCTCCCCTGCCCTGTCACATAGGTCCCCGTCGAAAAAGCGTGGGGGCCTTCGGTTTCGTAGCGGATGCCGTCGAGCGTGACGGCGTCGACGCGCAGGTTGCGATCGACGCCGCCCGCCGTCGTGCCGTCGTTCACATAGGCGACGCGGATTTGGCTGAGCGGGATGGCCGTCGGCGACGTGTACGACAGCGTGACGAACTGCCCGCTCGAATAATTTCCGGCGACATTGTTAAACGTCGCGACTGTTTGACCGGCGACTTGCAACTGGATCTGCTCTTCGCCCGTGCGACCCGCGGCTCGGATTTGCACGGTCGAGGCGGCGGCGCCGAACTGTAGGTAGCCGTTGTAGTGGAGCGATTCCGATTTTCGGAAGCCGGGGAGGCGTCCGTTGATGGCGGCGTCCCACGTGCCGGTCGAGTAGACGGTGGAGGCTTCGGTCTCAAACTTCGCGTTGTTCAGCGCGAGGCCGTCGATCGTCAGATTGCGATCTTGGCCGCCGGCGGTGAGGCCGTCGTTGGTGAACACGACGCGCACGCGATCGATCGTCACGTCGGTCGGGTGAGTGTAGGTAAAGGCGTCGAACGTCCGCGCCGCGGTGAGGACGCGCGTGTTGGTCCAACTGGCGACGGTGACGCCGTCGATTTGAAGCTGGAAATTCTCCGAGCCCGTGGAGCCGGCGGCGTAGATTGTCACCGGAGTCGCGGCGAGCGAGCGGCGGCTTTCGAGCGATTCGAACGCTAAGCGGCGAGTCGCGGAACGTTGGCAATTGCTGGAAGTGAATCGGGAGGAAGATATCTTGGGCGCAGATGGGTGTCGCATCGTTGCCGCTTTCCCTGCGAGTGTCCGAAGGTGCGGGGTCGGCGAATCGCAGTAGCAGGTGAAAATGAGGTGTTTGGGCGAGATGGGATGATAGCTCACGCCGTCTCGATTGTCATCCTGAGCAGAGCGAAGGATCTAGCATTAAACGAGCGGCCAGATTCTTCGCTCCGCTCAGAATGACGCGTTTCGGCTACCGTGCCGGTTGGCACTGCGGGCACCAGCAGGTCGTGCGGCCCGCCTCGCCTTGGCGGCGCAACTTGATCTCGGCGCCGCACTTAGGGCATGGGGACCCGGAGCGGCCGTAGACCCACATCCGGCCGGCGTCGCTGCCGAAGCGGGTGGTTCGTCGTGGACCGCCGAGGTTGCGGATCATCAACGCGCGGCCTTTCTGCAGCATGCGCTGCAGTTCATCGTCGCTGAACCGTTCGACGGGGGCGAACGGGTCGAAGCCCATGATGAAGAGGATCTCGGACTTGTAGATGTTGCCGATGCCGCAGACGAGGCGTTGGTTCATCACCGCTTCGCCCAGCGGCGTTTGATTGCGGCAGCGGAGATTGCGGACGGCGGCAGCGACGTCGAACTCGCCATTGGCGGCGATGTCGGGCCCGAGCTTCTGGATGTGGGGGTGACGGCGGAGCTGGTCGGCGGTGAGCAACTCCAATTGCTTCGGCGAGAAGCAAATCACTTCGAGGTCGTTGATGCGAAGATAGAGGACTGCGTAGTGTTCCGGCTTAAGCCAGGTTTGACCAACATGGTAGATGTGCCACGAACCGGTCATTCCCATGTGCGAATGAATGACGTCGGTCGTCGAGAGGTGCATCAGCAGATGCTTGCCCCGGGCTTCGACCCTGTTGACGGTTGCGCCGACGAGCCTATCGACTTCGAAGTGGGGATCGCGCAAGCGAGCCTCGGCGATGACGCCTCCCTGCATGGCTGGCCGGAGCGTGACGGCCGAGCGATAGATCGTGTCCCCCTCAGGCATGGGTGGGGAATCCTTCGAGGACGTGATGGTCGGGGCCGCGATGAAGATAGCCGCGGCTGGTGGGAGAGAAGCCGTGCCGCGCGAAGGACTTTGCCAGCGGCGAGAGGCCGGCCGCTTCGCCGTCGATCTGCGCGATCATGACGGGGGCGCCGCGCTGGGCGAGGTTGGCCAGTGAGCGGACCAGCTTCTCGTGCCACATCGCGGCGTCGCTGGGATCCTCGGGAGCGAAGGTGAGGAGATGATTCCCAGAGCGACCGAGATAGCCGATCAACTTGCCGTCGAGCAGGAAGACGCGTGCGCCGCTGCCGCGTTGAGGTTGCAGACTATCGACCTGCGTCGGGGGCCATTTGACGATCGATCCATAGGCGTTCGCGGGATCGGACGCGGCGAGGACGATGACGTTATCAATGTGCGCTTCGACCATCGCCGGCGCCCGCCGCAGGAGTTCGTCGCTGCCGGCGGCGGCGAACTGCGCCCCTCCCATGCCGGCGACGAAGTAGCCGCGGCGGATGCGCCCCGTTTCTTCCATCGCCCGCAAAACGGGATAGAGAGCGGCGAACCCGCCGTCGACCAACTCGCGGGTGATCGCCGGGCGGATGAGGACGCCGTAACGGCGGAGGAGCAGTTCGGTGATGGCCGTTTGCCGCAGGGTGAGCGTTCGTTTGGTTTCGTCGCCATAGTTGATGAGCGACCAACGCCCTTCGCTGCCGGGGAGTCGCGCGAGGCGGCGCGACCGGAAGGTCCGTCGGCCACGGCGGCGGTTTCTAGATTTTGAAGCGCTGGCTGACGTGGCGCCGCGCAATGAGCGCAGCGGCGAGAGGGCGTCGTTGGTGACCTCGCCGTTCCAGACAAGTTGCCAGAGGGCTTCCAGCACGTCGTTGCGAAAGCCGTCGAGCGTGGCGGCGATGTCGTCGAAGAAGATGGCGCCCTTGGTCGCGAGGAGCTCGCGGACTCGCGCCGACAAAGGGCTATCGATGACAGCTGGCGTCGGGGCAAGCAGCGGCAGGCTGTCGGCGAGGTAGAGCGCGATGCGACCGTCGTTGGGGCCAACGCTTTCGATGCCGCGCCAGACGACCTCGCCGGCGGTGGTCAGTTCGTCCAGGTCGCCGGGGAGATAATCGGTGAGCCGTGCCGGGAGAATCAACTCTTCGAGGTCGGACGCCAACAGCGGCGCGCCTTGGAGTTGCTCGACGACGTCCAGCAGACCATCGAGACCCTGACGGGGGCGCTCGATTCCTTGCCAGATCGGCAGAAAGCGGGCGAGCGCTTCAGGGGGCGCTGGTTCGATTTGCTTGCGGAGCCGCGCGAGCGATTTTGATTTGAGTCGACGGAGCACGCCGGCGTCGCACCACTCGCGACCGGTGCCGCCGGGAAGGAATTCGCCGACGACGAGGCGATTGCGCTGCAATAGTTGCTGCAATGCGGGCGCGACGGCCGCTTCGCCCAAACCGAAGCGGCTGGCGGCCTCGATGGCGCGAAACGGACCATGCGTGCGGCCATAGCGGGCAACAAGGTTGCCGAGCGGATCGTCGCCCGCTTCTAAGAAAGCGTCAGGCAGGCCGGGGGGAAGCGCCACCCCGAGGCCATCGCGGTAGCGGGCCGCTTCTTCGGCGGCGATGTATCGTCGCTCGCCGGCGACGCGGACGCGCACGATGCGGCGTGTGGCGGTCAACTCAGTGAGCCAACGTTCCAGTTGCCCGGTCGCGACGGCGTCGGCGGGACAGCGGGCGGCAAGTTCTTCCTCGCTCAAGTCGCCGAGATGGAGCAGCAGATCGTGGACGCCGTCGGGACCGGTTGTGGAGCGTTGGTCGAGTCGCTGCAGTTCGAGCAGCAGGGCGTCGATCGCTTCGGGATCGAGGAGTTCGCGATAGTCGGTCGTTCCCAGCAGTTCGCGCAGTTGCGCGTGGTCGAGCGCAAGGGCGGCGGCGCGCCGTTCGGCGAGCGGGGCGTCGCCTTGGTAGAGAAAGTTCGCCGTGTAGTTGAACATCAACGACGACGCGAACGGCGAGGGGGTTGGCGACTCGACCTGATGGACGCGGATCGATTGGCGTTCGATCTCGCAGAGGATCTGCTTCAGCCCTGGCACGTCGAACACATCGCGCAGGCATTCGCGATACGTTTCGAGCATGATCGGGAACCGCTCGTAGCGCGATGCGACGGCGAGGAGGTCGGCCGACTTGCGGCGCTGCATCCACAGGGGCGTGCGGCGATTCGGCTGGCGTCGCGGCAAGAGCAACGCGCGGGCGGCGTTCTCGCGAAAACGGGCGGCGAACATGGCGGTCGAGCCGAGTTCGCGGACGAGTTGGTCTTCGACTTCGCCCGAGGCGGGGAAGAGCATGTCGAAGCGAGGGGCCTGCTCGCTTTCCGGCAAGCGGAATACTATCCCGTCGTCGGACCACATGAAGTCGACCTCCAGCCCGGTCTCGGCCCGCAACCGGCTGGCGACGGTGATCGCCCACGGGGCGTGAACGCGGCTGCCGAACGGGGAAAGAACGCAGGTGCGCCAGTCGCCGAGTTCGTCGAGAAACGACTCGACGACGATGCATTGGTCGCTGGGAAGTTCGCTGGTTGCTTCGCGCTGGTCGTCGACGTAACGGAGGAGATTTTCGGTCGCTTGATCGTCGAGGCGACACGACTCTTGCAGCAGGGTGGCCGCTTCGGCGCGCGGCGATTTAACGAGGGCGCGCGACAACTCGCCGATCGCGCGCCCGAAATCGAGCGGTCGACCGGGGCCGTCGCCACGCCAGAAAGGCATCTTGCCCGGTTCGCCAGGCGCCGGGGCGACGAGGACGCGGTCACGGTCGATTTCCAGCACGCGCCACGACGAGGCCCCGAGGAGAAAAACATCGCCGGCGTGGGTTTCGAAGACCATCTCTTCGTCGAGTTCGCCGACGCGCGTGCCGTTGCTGCCGACGTCGCCGGCGAGATAGACGCCGTACAAGCCGCGGTCGGGGATGGTGCCGCCGTTGAGCACGGCAAGCCGCTGCGACGATTTGCGCGGCGTGAGTTGGCCGCTCAGCCGATCCCAGGTAATTCGCGGCCGTAACTCCGAGAATTCGTCAGAAGGGTAACGACCCGACAGCATGTCGAGCACGCCGTCATACGACGACCGCGGCAGATCGTGAAACGGCGCAGCCCCGCGGACGGCGGCGAAAAGTTCGTCGACCGAGATCGGATCCATCGCCACCATGGCGACGATCTGTTGGGCCAATACGTCGAGCGGGTTGCGCGGATAGCGCATCGTCTCAACCTCGCCGCGAATCATCCGCTGCGTCGCCGCGCTGCAAGCGAGCAGGTCGCCGCGAAACTTCGGGAAGATCACGCCGCTAGAGGGAGCGCCGACGCTATGCCCTGCCCTGCCGATCCGCTGCATGCCCGAAGCAACCGAAGGCGGGGCCTCGATCTGAATCACCAAGTCGACGGCGCCCATGTCGACGCCCAACTCCATCGACGACGTGGCGATGATCGCCGGCAGGTCGCCGCGCTTCAGGCGGTCTTCGATTTCGACGCGTTTCGCCCGCGCGATCGAACCATGGTGGGCTTGCGCGACCTCCTCTTCGGCCAACTCATTGATTGCCGCGGCCAATCGCTCCGCGAGACGGCGGCTGTTTACGAAGACCATCGTCGAGCGATGCTCGCGGATCAATTCCACTAGCCGCGGGTGGATCGTGGGCCAAATCGACGCAAACGACGGCCCCGCTGAGGCTGGGCCGGTCTGGATCTCCAGCGGTTGGCTCAGCCGCGCCATATCCTCGGCCGGCGTTTCGATGCGGAGGTCGAGCCGCTTCGGTTCGCTCGCATCGATGATCTCCACCTCGCGCGGCCGCACTGGCGCATCGGCCGTGGCGTCGGCCTCGGCGCCGCCGAGGAGTCGGGCGATCTCTTCCAGCGGACGTTGCGTCGCCGAGAGCCCGATGCGCTGCAGCGGCGCTCGCTGAGCGTCTTGCTCGCGCCGCAAGCGTTCGAGCCGTTCAAGGCTGAGGAAAAGGTGGACGCCGCGCTTCGTGGCCGCGACGGCGTGAATCTCGTCGATGATGACCGTTTCGACGTTCCGCAGGATGTCGCGCGACTTCGACGTGAGCAGCAGGTAGAGCGACTCCGGCGTCGTGATCAGAATGTCGGGCGGATGCCGAACGATGTCGCGGCGGTCGGCGGCGGAGGTGTCGCCCGAGCGGACGGCGACCTTGGGGGCTGTGAAGTCGTAGCCTTGCCGTTCGGCGATCGCTTGAATGCCGACGAGCGGCGTGCGGAGATTGCGGTCGACGTCGACAGCGAGCGCCTTCAGCGGCGAGATGTAGAGGATGCGAACTCCGGCTGCGGGCTTACTTCTTGCCGACAACTCCGGCAGTTGATGAAACATCAACCGGTCAATCGCCGCCAAGAACGCGGCCAGCGTCTTCCCCGAGCCAGTCGGCGCCAGCAATAACGCACTCTTCCCCGCCGCCAGTACGGGCCACGCTTCGCGTTGGATCCGCGTCGGCGTTTCAAGCGCATCGGCGAACCAGGATTGCGTCGCCGCGTGAAACGACTTCATCCCTGGCAGCGTCGTCGACTTCGCCGGCGTCCGCGGCATCAATCATCCTCTAGGTTCGCGGCATGTTTTGTCGACGCATTCTACGCCGTTTGGCGTCTTTAGGCGCGGGGTGAGGTAAACAAATGTATCGCAGACCAAAAATCGGGTGCGCGGTCGTCGTATCCGCCGGGAAAGCGGTTACAATGCGAAGCTGTGATCCGACAAGATGGCCGGGCGGCCCAGTCGCAAAGGATGCAACGCTTGGGATTCGCACACGCCTGGCAGATTGAAATACTGCGGGACGTCGGCGTGACGCCGATGCTCGCGGAAACCGCCCGATCTTGGCCTGACTCGATCGATTTGGCGGCGTTGGTCACATTCTTCGGGATTGCATTTGGCGTGCCCGCGTTCGGCTATGTGTTGATGGCGATCGACATTCGTTGCTATCTGCGATCGCTTCGCCGTGCGCTGGTGGTGTTGACCCGGTCGGTCACGCCCAATTCGCCCTACTGGGCTCGTCGCGACCGGCCCCCCTGTCTGGAAACGCTCGATCTCGCTATGCCCTGTACGGAAGAACAAGTCCTTGCGGCCTATCGGCGAAAGGTGAAGGAGATGCACCCAGATAAGGGCGGCAGCTTGCACAAGTTCCTGCAACTGCAGCGACACTTCGAGCAAGCGATGTATCTCGCCCGCTCGCATACGAAAGTCCGCACCGTGTCGGTGGAGTAGCGAACTCAGTCCCGGCGATAGCAGCGGTGCATTGGCCTTGTCACTTCGTTGCCGCGCCAGCTACGATTCCTGGCCGGTCGCATTCTCGCCGCCGACCCTGCCGTCCTTGCTAGCATGCGGCGGCCTCACTCCGATTCGTCGACCTGGAAAAGGATTTCCTCTCGATGCCGACTACCTTGGGCGAACTCGCGCGACTCGTCGGGGGCGACCTCCGTGGCGACGCCCGCATCCCAGTCACCGGCGCCGCCACGACCGACGTCGCCCGCAGCGGCGAGGTGACGCTGGCCGACCATCCCGATCGCGCCCGCGCGATTTCCGCCTGTTTGGCCTCAGCAGTGATCTCGTCGCCGAACGTTGATTGCGGCGGCAAGCCGTCAATTGTCGTCGCCGACGTTCACGCCGCCTTTGCAACAGCGGTGCGGCATTTCCGCCCGCCGCGCGTGCCGGCAAGGACTGGCATTTCGCCCCAGGCCATCGTTAGTCCCTCGGCCCAGCTCGCGCCGCATGTCGAGGTTCATCCCGGCGCGACGATCGCCGAGGACGTCCGCATCGGCGCCCATACGACCATCCACTCCGGCGTGCGCATCATGGCGGGCTGTACCATCGGCTCTGGCGTCGCCATCTTCCCGAACGCCGTTCTCTACGAAGATACGCACGTCGGCGACCGCGTCGTGATTCATGCCGGCGCCGTCATCGGCGCTTACGGATTCGGCTACCGACAGGTCGATGGGCAACATTTGCTCTCCGCGCAGTTGGGCAATGTCGAAATCGCCGCCGACGTCGAAATTGGCGCCGCAACCACCATCGACCGCGGCACCTACGGTCCGACGGTGATTGGCGAAGGGACGAAGATCGACAACCTCGTCATGATCGCCCACAACTGTCGCCTCGGTCGGCACAACCTCATTTGCTCGCAGGTTGGCATCGCCGGCAGCACCACCACCGGCGACTACGTCGTCATGGCGGGGCAGGTCGGCGTCCGCGATCACGTCCACATCGGCGATCGAGCCGTGCTTTGCTCGAAGGCGGGCGTCTCGAACGATGTTGAAGCTGGCGTGGAGATGCTGGGCGCTCCCGCCGTGCCGCTCCGGCAAGCCAAGCTCCAAATGGCCGCGGTTGCCAAACTCCCCGAAATGCGCCGACAATTCCGCATTCTGCAACGCCAATTGGAAGAACTTCGGGGGGAAGCCCACGACGCCGACGGCGGGCATTCCTCGGAACAGGCTGCTTAACTTCGCTCACCGTGCCGAACGCCATAAAACATTCTCGATTGGCGGAGCCCATCGGCCTGCTGGCCGGTTGGGGGCGATACCCCATCGTCGTCGCGGAAGAACTCCGCCGTCGCGGCCATCGGGTCGTTTGCACGGCCGTGCGCGATCACGCCGATCCGGCGCTTGCTGATCTTTGCGATGAGTTCCATTGGGTCGGCATGGGGTCGATCGGCGGCATTATTCGCCGGTTCCGCCAACACGGCGTCGAGCGCGCCGTGATGGCGGGCAAAATCCATAAGGTGATGTTCTATCGGCCCGGGTGGTGGGTGCGTCATCGTCCCGATTGGACTGCCGCGCGGACGTTTTACCGGCATTTTGTCACCGGCACGAAGGATCGTAAGGACGACTCGCTGTTACTGGCGATTGTCCAAGTCTTTGCGGAGTCGGGAATCAAATTTGAACCAGCAACTGACTTCGCGCCGCAGCTACTGGTCCCGAGCGGTCAAGTGGCGGGAAGGCCTCTCTCTGTGAAGCAACTTCGCGACGTCGACTTCGGCTGGGACTTGGCCAAACAGATGGGCGGGCTCGACGTGGGGCAGACCGTTTGCGTGAAAGACCAAGCGGTGTTGGCCGTCGAGGCGATCGAAGGGACCGATCTCTGCATCCGCCGCGCGGGCGAGCTCTGCCGTCAGGGCGGGTTCACCGTCGTGAAAGTCGCTAAGCCACAGCAAGATATGCGTTTCGACGTTCCCACCGTCGGGGTGAAAACGCTTGAATCTCTCGCCGCCGCCGGCGGGCAGATACTGGCGATTGAAGCCGATTCCACCATCCTGCTCGATTCGCAGGAGTTTCAAGCGGCGGCTGCCCGGCTTAAACTTTCCGTAGTGGCGATGCACGGGCAATCTGCCGTGCAGCACGTCGCTTAGCGAGCGAGTCGACTCCCTCGCTCCAAATTCTGGCAGCGAGGGAATGATGGGATTTCTGATTGCGCTTTCCGCTGGTTCGCGTTGCCGCCTTGCCGCAGCGACTCTGCTGGCGGGGATTTGGCTGGTTCAGGATTCAGCTTCGGCCCGCGCCCAGGACGCGCTGCCGAAAGCGAGCGACGTCATTGAATCCGAGGCCGATGCGGTTCCAGTCGCTCCCGCGGCGAGAGAACGCCACGAGTACATGGGGCGCACCATCGCCCCGACAATGCACTTCAGCGGCGCCGGTTGGTTGACCCGCCCCACCCGTGAAGAAGAAGAGGAGCCGCTGAAACTCCTCAAGTCTCTCAATATTCAACCTGGCCAGACGGTCTGCGACTTCGGTTGCGGGAACGGGTACCACAGTCTGCAACTCGCCAAGCGAGTCGGCCCGACGGGATCCGTGCATGCCATCGACATTCAGCCCGAGATGCTGGAAATGTTGAAGGAGCGGGCTGGGCCGAGGGGACTAGCGAACATCAAGCCAGTGCTAGCGACCGACGAGGATAGCGGCTTGGCTGCCGCAACCTACGACATGGTGCTGATGGTCGACGTTTACCATGAACTCTCGACCCCTGTCGAAATCCTGGCCGCCGTCCGCAAAAGCCTGAAGCCGGAGGGGCGGTTGGTCCTGGTGGAATTCAGAGAGGAAGACGAGTCTGTTCCCATTCTGCCGCTCCATAAAATGAGCCAACCTCAAGTGGTGAAAGAACTTGAGGCCAACGGATTTTATTTGGTCGAGCAGTTCGATCGCTTGCCGTGGCAGCATGTACTTCAATTTGCCCGAAGTGACTCTGCTCTGCCGAAAGTCGCCCTTCGGCCATGGCGACCTTAGCCGAAGAACGGGAAGCGCCGATTTTACAGGCCGCGGCAGACCGACCGGGGTTGGACACTATGGAAGCAACCGTCAGAGGCCGCAAAGGGCATGGCAATTGCCCAATAGGGGCCAGTCGAATAGAGGCTAACATCGAAAAAGTTGACGTGAATTGCCGTAAGTCTTTCATTAGTAGTTGCTTACGCTGTTTTTTTCGGACTTTTGAGCGTGGCTTGGCGGCAACGCTAGCCGACCTGAATGTCGCAAAATTACCGCAACTCGGGCGAACAAAGATTTGAGTGGAAACGCGATGTCGTTTAGAATCAACCTGGGACAATTAGAGTCATGAAGAGGCAACCTGCGTCGGCGTCCGGCTGCACGGCTTTCGCATCCTGCGCACTTTTTTGCCGGTTCTGATTTCTATTCGCTTAACCAGATAGGGCCGCTAGTGATTTAGAGAAGTCTACAACTCACCTGTATCGCCGGACGAGCGAACGTGAGTGGTAGATGTGAACAACGGCGATTCGTTCTCGAACCGCCGCGGAGCAGACATAAAGATGGCATCTGTGGCTTTGCATTCGCTGGCTTCGCTGGAAACTCTTCCACCAGACGATCCTGCTAGCTTGGTAATTGGACGCGACACCGCTGTGAAGCGCGTGGCGCATCATGCTGAACGCGCGGCCCAAGTCGGCTGCACTGTTCTTCTCACCGGTGAAACCGGTACGGGCAAAGAAGTTTGGGCCCGCCTCCTCCACCGTGTCGGCGCGCGTCGGGGGCAGGCGTTTATCCCGGTCAACTGCGCCGCCCTCACCCCCACGTTGGCGGAAAGTCAGCTCTTCGGTCACGAACGCGGGGCGTTCACCGGAGCCTCGGGTGCGAGCCTGGGCGTCTTTCGCGCGGGGGACAAGGGCATTGTCTTCCTCGACGAAGTCGGCGACATGCCGCTTGAGTTGCAGCCGAAGTTGCTGCGCGTGTTGCAAGAAGGAGAGGTCACCCCGGTCGGCTCGTCGCATCCCGTGAAGGTCGACGTCCAAATCATCGCCGCGACGAATCGCCGGCTCGAACTGGAAGTAGCTGAAGGCCGCTTCCGCGAAGATCTTTATTACCGACTGAACCTGGTAGAACTCCGAATGCCGCCGCTGCGGGATCGGGTTGCCGATATCCCGCTGTTCATCAAGTACTTTTCGCAAAAATACGCCAAGCGCTATGATCAGCCCGTGTGGCAACCCGACCAGGACGCGCTTCGGGCATTTTGCGAGTACCATTGGCCTGGGAATATCCGGCAATTGAGCTTTGTCCTCGAACAGAGCTATGTGCTGCAGTGCGAACCGAGCGTGCCGGGAAATGGCGCCGTGCGTGCTGACCGTCGCGACCTTCCGTATACCGATCTTGGTCGGTTGCGGCAGGTTGCCGTCGAGCAAGCCCTACGCACGGCCGGCGGCCACAAAGGGCGGGCGGCCAAGTTGTTGGGGATTCATCCCAACACAATGACGCGACTGCTTGCGCAATTGGGCGCTGAAGACGCCGCCAGCGGCGAACTCTCTTAGCCGTTCTCGGCTCAAGTATCTTCTCGCCGTTGGGGGGGCGAAATGCCGCTCGCATTCGCTGCGTACGCACGTCCCTTCTGCGGCCGTTGGCGCTAGCACTCTCTGAGTTGCGGCTGCGCCGCTGCTAGCGTTTGCCTGATCGCCGCAGACGATCACCCGGCCTCACCAATTTAGTGACGTTTCATCTAAATGGTGAAATCGCGACTTCAGTCGATAGTATACGACTGAAAGATCGTGTTTCGTCTGCTGGCGTCACTGTTTTGGTGAATGTCTAAGAAACTTCCATCGTTGTCCGAAATGGCGCTAAGCCCTTTCGCAACACGCTCTTAGCCGCCGCCAGGAACTTCTTGCGGGTTATGGCACGCTTCTCGCTATAGGAACGCAACCCACGGTGGCGTCGGCAGCGTCGATGTCGTCGTGCGAATTCTAATACATCTTTTCGCCCCAGGGCCCGTCGCGATCGTCGACGACTCAAAGGCGACCAGCGTGAAAAGGGAAAGCAAATGAGCCACATCCAACTCTACGAGCAAGGTGAAATGGATTACGGCACCGATAACTTCCGTCGGGCAACCGAAATGAAGTTGTCCAAGCGGAACAAGCCGAGTCACGCTCGCCGCCGCGGGAAGGCTCCGCAATCCATCAACGGCATTCACCGCCGTCGCAACCGCAAGCTGGCTTGGTAGCTCCGAAGAGAAGTCCGCACCCTGCAGCGATTGTGCTGCGCCGCGTCGGTTTCTGTATCGGGCATCGAGCTTAGTTGGCTGAGTCTGCGCACTATTCGGATCAATTCACTTCCGCCTGCCGTTGCAGTGCGTCCGTAGGGACGTTGAAGGAGCAAGTTAGCGGGGCGAGAGCGGATGTCCGGAAGGAGCGAGTGCGAGAGTTGCGAGAGATGAAGTTGGATGTTATCGCGCGGCGACGCGCGGTGGCCAAGAGATTGAGTTCGCTTTTCTAGTGCGCCGATTGGGCAGTCGGGCCGTGCGAGGAGACCGAGCGTTTATTGACAGCGAATGTAGGACACCTATGTCGTTAGGCGCCGTTTGCGCTTGGCGACACGCCCGGAGTAGCGCCTTAGCATGGCAACTGTGAATGGGACACCGACGGCTGTACTCGCCCCCCGCGGCGAGGCGGCAAGAGTTACGGCACGCTCTGCGCCGCCGCAACTGTTGCGCTGCATGGTCGTGTCGTTGTCGGCCGATCGCCGCCGGCTCATTCGCACCGCCGCCGAGGCTCAGGCTTGGGATGCGATCATTTGCCGCGACGCCGGAGAATTCCTGCGAACCGCATTTAAACGAAGCGTTCCCTTGATCATCGTCGACTTGCCGGACGCCTCGTCCCTGGCTTATGGCGAGCTCAAGGGAGTCGTGGAACGAACCAAAGAGATCAGTAGTTCGCTGATGCTCGTCGTTGGGACGGGAACCGACGAGTTGGAGGAAGTCTGGGCGCGTCAGCTAGGCGCCTGGGCCTATCTCTGCGAAGCGAACAGCCTGAGAGGATTTGAGTTTCTGCTGCGAGAAGCTCGTCAAGCGGTCGAACGTCGCGAACTTTTGGCGCCTGCGCCGTTAGAGTTCGCCGAACCGCTGCCGAGGGCTGATTAGCGATGAAAGGCTATTGAGACATGTCCAAATTGATGCCAGGCGATGAGCCGGCGATTGACGGCGAGTCGGCGACCAGCCGACCGACGCCGACTCGCAGAGGCCAACGCGCCCAAGTCACTAGCCAATCGAGCAAGGCCCGCCGCAAGCGCATCGGCGCCGTGGGAGGGATCCACCAACGAACCAACAAAAGAGGCGCTTGGTAACCGAGCGCTTTGTTTGACTGAGTCCGACGTTTTCTATTTCAAGTTTAGTTTTACGCCATTTTTTGATTGTCGAGATTTTCCGCTCAGCTGAAGTTTATTAGGGCCTTCGTCAACGCAATCTGATGAAGCTACCGGTCCTAGTCGACGACGGCAAAACACTCGCAAAGGATGACCTACAATGCTTCGACCTGCTACTAGAGCCGTTTCTACGGCCTTCGCACTGGCGCTGGCCATCTGCCTCACTGCTTCGACAGTGTCGGCAGCCCTCATCGATTTGACCCCGGCGGGCAACGCCGTGAACTCGATCGGCTCGATCAGCCTTGCTGATTTGCAGAATGACCCGACTGCCGGAATCGTCGTCGGCGACAAGGTCTTCACCGGATTCTCGTACTCGCGGATCGGCGATATGCCGGTGGCCGCCGACATCAATGTGCTGGGGTTCAAGGATCCTGACGGCAACTGGGGCGTCAGCTTTCACGGCACGTTCGTCGACCTGCCGGGCGGCGGGTTCTCGGACGCCTTGATTCGCTTCATGGTCGAAGTCGATGCAGATGCGGCGGCCCAAGGCTGGCTGATCTCCGACGCCCACCTCTTCATCGGCGGCGTCGGCGCCGGCGACGAGTCATTCATCACGGTCGACGAGACGTTCCTCGGCAAGAACGAAACCCTCAATGCCTATTACTCGACGCTTGGCCCGGGCGTCAACTCGCAGTTGAGCGACTCGACGATCTTCACGACGCCGGTTACGAAGCTGAACGTCACCAAGGACATCTTCGCCAGTGCGGCCGAGGGCGGCTTCTTGCCGGCTCGGACGACGGTGATCGATCAATCGTTCTCCCAGACGCTAGTTCCGGAGCCCGCAACGCTGGCCCTGGCTGGTCTAAGCGGCCTAGCGATGGTGGCTATCCGCCGCCGTCGCAGCTAGCTCGTTACGACTTGGCGTCGCAACGCCAAGGATTGCATGACCCCTGTCGGGCGAATGCGAGATCGCCCGTCGGGCGGTGACAAAACCGCTGAGCGGATTCAAGCGGCGGGGACGATTCGTCGTCCCTGCCGTTTCTTCATGCGCGGACGCCGGTGGCCGCGGCTCTGCGAGCCGCCGGAGCGGCCCCTGCTAGACGCCGCCTACTGACTTCGTGCGTTGACGGCGCCGAAGAGATGGGAGCATGGATCGGAATCGCTCCGGCCGGTCGTTGACCGGCGGCTACGGCTCGGCGACTACTTGCCGAGCAACCGGTCGACCGCGGCGCCGATGTCGGCCTCGCGCATCAGCGACTCGCCGACGAGAATCGCGTCGACGCCGGCCGCTTCGAGCCGCGTCACGTCGGCGTGGGTTTTCAAGCCGCTTTCGCTGACCATCACGCACTCGGCCGGAATGCCCGGGCGTAGCCGTAGCGTGTGCTCCAGGTCGACTTTGAACGTCCGCAGATCGCGGTTGTTCACGCCAATCAGCGTCGCGCCCGCCTCCAGCACCCGCGGCAGGTTCTCCGGATCGTAGATCTCCACCAGCGGCGTCATCCCGAGCTCCACAATCTCGTTGTGCAGCTTCCGCAGGTTGCAGTCATCGAGGCATTCCGCGATCAGCAGCACCGCATCCGCCCCCGCCGCGCGGGCTTCCACCACTTGGTAGGAGTCGAGCACAAAATCCTTCCGCAACACCGGCAGCCCAACGTTCGCGCGCACGGCGGTGAGATAATCGAGATGCCCCTGAAAGTGAGGCTCGTCGGTCAGAACGCTCAGGCAACTCGCTCCGTGCCGCTCGTAGGTCTGAGCGATCGCGACCGGGTCGAAGTCCTCGCGAATCACCCCCGCGGAGGGGCTCGCCTTTTTCACCTCGGCGATCAGCCGAATCGGGCCCGGCTTAGCGAGCGCGGCGAAGAAGTCCCGTACCGGCGGCGCATCAGCCAGCCGCCGCCGCAGTTCCGCCTCGGCCACCCGCTCGCGGGCCGCGGCGATCTCGCGACGCTTCACGGCGACGATTCTGTCCAGCACGGTATCGGTCATAAGGTTATAATCGCGTATATTGCCGAGATTCGAGGGATTTACTAATTTTTTATACCCGGTATTATACCGTAACTGGTCGTTTCTGACCGAAAAACGCCCGCCCCGGAGATCTGACCTTCCGGGGCGAGCTTCACGCCACACCTGGATAGGAGGATGACGCGATGGCTAAGTATAGCCCTGGCTCGCCCGTTACGGAGACGGTCGCGAAACCGAAACACGTCAAAGATTTCCCGCTCTGGCCCCATCCGTTGGGCTATTGGGTCCGGAAAATCGACGGCAAAGTTGAACGTTTCGGCCGCTGGGCGCACGTCCGCAACGGACAGCTTGTTTATGTACCGTACAAAGAAGGTTGGCGGGACGCTCTCGCCGATCACAACGCCCGGTTTGATAAGAATTCGGGCAGGCTCCGCGACGAGAAACCCAAGGCCGGAGCCCTGACGCTCCAGGTGCTCTGCTATGAGTACTGTAAAGACCTGGAGGAGCGGGTCACGGCGAAAGCCAAGTCAGTCACGCGCGGCTATTTTCTCGATCAGAGAGCCGCCTGCGAACGACTCATCGAGACCCTCGGCGGAAATACAACCATCGATGAGCTGGGACCGGACCAGTTCGGAAAGCTCGCGAAGGTCCTTCAAGGCCGCTACGGGGACAACCGCTACACCGCGGAAGTGACCAGAATTAAGGTCGTTTTCAAATGGGCGTTCGACGAGGCGAAGATTGATAAATTCCCGCGTTACGGCAGCAAATTCAGGGGTTCAACCCGAACGGAACTGGAAAAAGAACGGGCGAAGAAACCCGTCAAGCTCTTTACTCCTGCCGAGATTCGCCAGTTGATCGAGTCGGCCGATCCGGTGATGAAGGTAGCCGTCCTGTTGGGTATAAACTGCGCGCTAGGTAACAAGGACGTGGCCGACCTTGAGCGGTGGAGAATCGATTTCAAGGGGGGCTGGCTGGAGTACCCCCGCGGAAAGACGGGCGTGAATCGGCGGATTCCCTTGTGGCCCGAGACACTTGAGGCGATAGAGGCCGCTTGGGCCATTCGACCAGAGCCCGCGAAGCCCGAGGACACCGATATCATCCTCCTGACTGACCGGGGCCAACGGCTCGTCCGCTGGAACGGGGACAATCGAGTGGATGCGGTGATGGCTCGATTCCGGCAGATACTCAACAAGCTAGGCATAAAACGGCTCGGTGTAGGATTTTACAGCTTGCGGCATAGCCTTTCGTCCTACGGGAACGTCGGTGATCGGGACGCGGTGATGTATATAACCGGGCATAAGCACGGCGACGTTTTCGCAACGAACTACGATCACTGCCGCCCGTCCGACGCCCGACTCAGGGCGGTCACCGATCACGTGCGAGGCGTCATTTTCGGTGGCGAGAATGTCGAAGGGGGTGCCGCATGACCAAGCAAGAGATTGAAGCGTATCTGGATAGTAGAGCCGAATTCCGCCGCAGGACCGCAGAGAAAAGTCGGCCCGGTACTTCAGCAGCTATCAAAAACGAGTTGTATGCCTATGCCCTGGAGCGAGTTATCGAATACGTGAAGCAATTACCCGACGACGACCCGCGACTGGTGAATCTCGAAGCGATTGATTACGACGCTCTAGCTTATAACGACGCGATGCACGCCAACACTATTCATTGCTCGTTGGGTAAGCCCCCGAGGATTTCAGAGTGGTTCGCTACTTGGTCGGCTATGGTCGTCGGTTCGGTGGAAGGGGGTGCCGTATGAGCGACGACGACGATTCGGTGACGTGGGGTAAGGACGGGCCGCTGTGGGGTACGCACGCCGAGTACGAACAGGCCTTCGCCGTACTTCTGGCGAACCTCTCGTCACGGCATCTCCAATTGCCGGCTCCGAACTTCTGGTCTATCGAAAAATACAGCCAGCGGGTCAGAGCCGCCGTCCGGGATTACGCAGGGCTCGCGTTAGATGACTGGGACGAGCTATCGCCTCCGGAGCGCGTTCCGTGGCTCGAATTGGCGAACGAGGTGCTGACCGCTCCGGACAAGGGCAGGGTACCGGGCGTGCTCCCGCAGGTCGACGTGGCGAAACTTCTCGACACGAACGAGGTTCAGATTGGTCGCCTCGTGAAAGCGGGAAAGCTGAAAGCTATCAAAGCCGGACGTAGCGTGAGGATCACTCTCGATAGCCTCCAGAGGTATCGCCGCGAGCAAAAGTGAGTAACTTCCGACTTACGAGCGGAAGAATTCTGACTCGTCTCTACTGCTGAAATCTACTGGAATCTCTTCGCCCCCGGCTCATCCCCGGGGGCTTTCTTTTTGATTCCGAATAACGGTCAAGTAACGCCGCTTTTCGCTCTGCGGCACCGTCGTAAAGTTCGATTACCCAACCGGATGCTCGCGGTGGAACGACGGACAACGGGAGTGAACGCGATGTCTTATACCGTGAAACAAGTCGCCGATAGCGAACAGATTGGGGTATCGACTCTGCTCGACCTAATCCGCTCGGGCGACATCATCGCCTACGACATTAGCCGCCGAGTTGGCGGTAAGCCGTCGTGGCGAATTACCGAGGAAGAGCTGGCCGCGTTCCACACGCAACCGATTGGCTATTTCAACGACAAGGATGGCTGTAGGAAAACGGAATTCACCGCCAAGGACGTGCGCCGTTGGGTGAAGGTCGTTCGGCGCCCCATCGTTATCTGGACCGACCGTCGCCTGAAAACAGTGGTGTTCTCGCGACGGAGCCTATTCTCAAAGGTTGCATCGCCAGCCGCTATTCTCAAGGGTCGTGCGACGGCATGTTCGCTAATGCGGCCTCGAACCTATTCCGACACCTTTCGTCGGATAGGTTCTCAAGTGGTCTCTTGGGAGTATCTGCGAGCGCCGTCAGAGCATTGCGTCGCCTCGATTAAATTCGACTTGATTCGCTGAAGAGCGAATCAAAGGCGGCGTCTTTGAGGGAGTTTGAGAGCGACCGCGAATGCGGAACAGACTTGGTCGTGTTCCGGATCCCGACTGGCGGCAATGATCTGAGTGTCGCCGTACTAGCGAAGTACGCATCGTTCGAGTTCCCATCATTTGCCGAGACGCCTGCAGTCTGGGCGCTCGCCATCTTTGCAGACTTGGTAGTCGTGGACTTCGTTTTTGTCGGAGTGACTGGGCCGATCGGTCCGACGACGTCGACGCCCTTCACGACTGGTCCTTTCGACACAGGCGTTTCTTGCGTCACCTGAACCGTGTACTGTCCTAAGTGACCGTAGCCTCCGTTCCCCTGAACGACGACGTAGTAGTTCCCCGCGGGTACGCTGGCACTGACGATCGACTGAAAGTTCGAGAGCCCGCTGACGCCTGCGGCGACGAACCCGGTTTCATTCCACAATTGAGCCTTCACCCACATGTTCGGCCCAAACTCTGCGGCTTTAACTTGGACCTTGATGGGGCCGCCAGTGGCTGTGAACTTGAACAGATCGACGTCGGCCTGCCACTCGATAATGCCTTTGCCGGTCTTTGGCGTCGCGGCGGTGAGATTCGAACCGATCAAAGGCGTCGCGTTGAAGCGAGAATTGGAGTGGTCGTCGGGCCGCAACCCGAGCGTGGAGCTGAGAATCTGAACGTCATTCTGAAACGCTTTCGGGCCGGCCGCGGTCGGGCCGTATCCCCATGTCGTGCGATCGGACGCAAGATTATCGCCCATAATCGGAGTCCATTCCGCGGTCCCTCCGTCGTAGTCGTCGACTTTCTTCCCCTTCACGTATTTCGCGAGGTGTTCCAGGCCAAATGCGTGACCCGCTTCGTGAGAGGCCGTGTTGGAGACGGCGGCGACCAGGTTGATGCTCCTACCGTCGTTGTCTTTCGCGGCGGTGAAGGTCGCGTTGAAGATGTCGTCCGAGAAGACGAATAGCTGAGCGGCGAACCGATCCGGAAGCTCGCGACGAAACACTTCATTGCAGGCTCGGATGAAGGGAAGTGCCTCCTCCCTCCAACGAGGTTTTGATGCCCGCTGTGGGTTCGACCCTCTCGCGCAAACGGCGCCAAAGACCCGCTCAAAGGCACCCCATTTGGGCTTTCCTTGCGGGAACCGCCAAACGATTGCTGGAGCGGCCTAACGCGAACGGGTATCATCAGGCGCCAGACCCTTCACGCTAGCGAGAGTCGACGGTCCGCGGCGAAGAATCAAGAGTGCCGTGACGAGGGGTCACTTCCGATGAAGTCTTCGAGTTGCTCGCAAGCGATCGCCGCATTTCTGTTACTGATCTCGATGGCTGCAATTGGCGGAGCCGCCGAACCGGTGAAGCTGGTCAAAGTCGTCGACCCAGGACCAAACGATCCGGACGAGCCGTTGGCTGCCGAGTTCTCGATCGATCGGGCGACGCATTTTCTGGACTCAGCGGCGATCACGTGGCAGAAGGATCAGCAGTGCTTCACCTGCCATACGAATTTCGTTTACTTGTACGCTCGGCCACCTACATCAACCAATGCAATCGCTTCTCCCCACCGCGATTGTCGAATAAGTTCGCTCGCAATTACCATCCTGCTGCTCGGCTGCGGCGTTCACGCCTCTATGAGTCGCCGAGTGCTTCTCCACCGTAGAATGCTTTGTATAGCCAAACCGCAACCCACAGAGCGCCCCGCCGCTTGATTGATGCTTTTCCAATTAGCGAGATCGCGATAAGTAGGCCCACCAATTCGAACGACATCTGCCGCGAGTCTCAGATTGAGTCCTTTGGTGACCTGCTTCACGCGCTGACGGATTACCGGCGCCTGCGGACGCCGATCAGGCTGATACTCGCTGCTGCTAGGAAGGCAAGCAAAACGGTCGCTGGCTCAGGGACGGGTGGACCGACGGAGGCGGCTAGCGCCGAGGAGCCAAATTGTCGCTGCCAAACGAGGAAGTCGGCGCCGTCGACGTCGTTGTCGCCATCGGCGTCGCCTTGCGCATGCGTGGCGGCGTTAGAGAGTCCGAAGCCGGCATTCCATGCTAGCAGATCGGCGGCGGTGACGAGTCCATCACCGCTGAAGTCGCCGAGCACAGACCCTGACGCCACGACGAGCGTAACTTCCCCCGTGGTGTATAGCTGCGAGAGGTCCCAGCCAAAGGGACTGTTCACCGTCAACGTGCCGGTGGGCGTGACGCCGGACCAGTCGAACAAGTCGATGGTGCGGCCGAGTTGGCTGGCCGGGTCCACGCCCGACGCGAACCCCAACTCCAGCGAGCCGTCGAGGGCGACCGCGACGCCTGGTGCGAAGGAAATTTTCGAACCCCAGGGATCGGCGTCGAGTACGACGCTCAGCGAACCGGTCGCGTCCATGGTCAAGTGGTCGTCCACCACAATTGGGACGTCATCGCCGATGAAGAACTCGAAGTCTCGAACGATCAATGTCTTTCCCGCAGTGAGCGTGAGACCGGCGACGTGGCCATTGGGCTGAATCAGGTTCGTCGTGTTGGCGCCCGTCATTGTTGCGTGTTGAAAACTTGCTCCGCGGGCGTCGGCGCCGGTGAGGTTGGCGTTGGTGAGCGTCGCGCCTGGAAAGGGCGAACCAAAAAAGTCCAGCGTGCCAGAGAAATTCGCAAACGTCAGATTTGCCCCGGCGAGATTTGCGCCGGTGAGATTGGTGCCGGGAAAGTTGTAGTACCCGCCCCCGCCTTCCTCGCCGCCATTGATCACGATCACGTAACCGCCGAAGTTCGACCCGAAGAGATTGGCTTCGCTGAGATTGGCGTTGCCGAAGTCCGCCAGGTGAAGATCGAGGTTGGCGAGCGTCGCGCCCACGAGCGTGGCGCTAGTCAGAGTCGAGCTGCCCAAGCGGGCGTTCGTGAGATTCGCTAAGCTCAGATCGGCGCCGTTGAGGTTGGCGCCGTAAGGCCCGGACTCGAAGTCCGCGTCCGTGAGATCCTGCCCGACGAGATTCGCTCCGGCCAGGTTGTTTCCGGCCAGCCCGATCCCGCGCAGGTCATGAGCCAGGTAGCTGGCCGTCGACTGAAGCTGCGCAGGCGTGAGACCGCCCGTCTGCCCCGAGGAATGTAGGTGGAACTGTGCCCCGTGCACGACGGCGCCTGTCAGATTGGCGCCGACGAGTGATGCGCCGACGAAGTCTGCATCGGTCAGATTCTGGTTTGCCAGGTTGGCGTTGGTTAAGACGTTGCCCCGCAGGCGGATCCCAGTCAGGTCGTGCGCCTGGTAGCTTGCCGTGGAAGCGAGCTGGCTGATCGAAATGCCGCTGCCTGGATACGTGAACTCGCGCGAGAGCTTGGCCCCGCGCACGTCGGCTCCCGTGAAGTTGGCGCTAGTGAGTTTGCCATAGGAGAGGTCGGCGCCCGCGAGAACCGCGTTGCTGAGGTTCGCGTTCTGCATTGAGACATAAGACAAATTCACGTCGGTCAAATTGGCGCCGGCAAAGCTCGAGCCGCTCATGTCGACGGCCCCCTGAAACGTCGCCCCGGTCAGATTCTTGCCGGAGAAGTTCCAGTTGGTTTGGGAACTGTAAAAGTAGATCCCCGTCAGGTCGCCTGTTTGATAGCTGGCCGTCGAGTAGATCTGGGCCTTGGAAAGGCCCCACACGGTCGCCCCGCGAATTACTGCGTTCGAAAAGTTGGCGCCCGAAACCATGTCCCCTATGCTGCCGTCGGTGAGATTCGCGCCGCTGAAGTTCGCATTGGTTAGGTTGGTTCCGATGAAGAACACGTGTGTGAGATTGGCGTTAGAAAAGTTGCCGCCCGACAAGTCGGCGGCGACGCTGAAGCTCGCGCCGACGAGATTTTGGCCGGCCAGGTTAATGCCCGGGTAGTTGCCGTGCAGACTGATTCCCTCTAAGTCATGTGTCTGGTAGCTGGCGGTTGAGTAAAGTTGGGTCGGCGTAATGCCGCCTACGGGGCCGGAGAACGGAACGCCCACCCACTCACGATTGAAGTTGGCGCCTCGGACGTCTGCGCCGGTCAGATTCGCTCCTGTCAGGTCGGCGGCTGAAAACGACGCACCCCTCAAGTTGGCCCCGCTGAGATTGGCGTTGGTGAGCGTGGCGAGCCAAAACTCCGCCCCGGTGAGATTGGCCTGGACCAGGTTTGCCCCGGCGAGGTCGGCGCCGTTGAAGTAATAGTCGCCTTCGCCATCGAATCCAAGGAAACCTCCGAAGGATGCATTGGTGAGGTTGGCCTGGCTCAGGTTCGCACCGGTCAGCAACGCGGAATACATCGGCGGATAAGGGTAGCTGTCATACCCTGAAAAATTTGCATCGGTGAGATTAGCCTGACTCAGATTGGCATTGATGAGCGAGGCACCAGCCAGGTTCTGCCCCACCAGGTTGATGCCGGCAAGGTTGTATCCACTCAGACCGATACCACTCAGATCTTGAGCCTGGTAGCTGGCCGTCGAGTAGAGCTGAACTGTCGTGAGACCTCCGGCGTCACCCTGGTAGTAACGATTGAAGTTTGCCCCCCGGATTTCGGCTCCGGTCACATCTGCGTCGGTGAGAATGGCCCCATAGAGCGATGCATTGGTGAGATCAGCTTGGGCTAACGTCGTTCCGGTGAGGTCCGTGTAGGTGATGTAGCAAGCTTCTTCGACGCAATCCAGAAAGGGCGAAACGTCAGCTCCAACAAGGTAGGCCTTTGTTAGGTTGAGATTGGTGAGGACGGCGCCCGGGCCCACACGCGCGCCGGCGCCGTTGGGAGCTAGGGTCGTGCTTGCCTGTTTGCCAAGTGCAGGGTTGGCGGGATCAATGTACTCCCACTGAAAGATATCCGCGCGAGCGACTTGGCCGGAGCTGGCGATCGAAAGGCCCATCAACAGGCACGGCAGCGCGATCCTTCGGCGAGCGCGTCGCAGGCCAATTGCCGCCGCGACGGTTGCCGCGAGCGCGATGCCCGCCGGCTCGGGGACGATTGAGTACACGTAGGCCGAGCCCGTGAAGGCTACGTCCTGTGAGAAGCCGACCACCGCCACGTTCCCGCTGAGGGCGACGGCCTCGCCGAAGTTGACTTCCTGGAAATGAAGCGCCGCGTCGTCGGATGGAATGAGCTTCCCGCGTTGCTGGCCCGTCACGGCGTCGAATAAGAAAGCGGAGCGTGTGCTCTCCTCGTACGACCAGCCGCCGACCAGGGCGGTGTCGCCGTCGATCGCCACCGCAGTTCCAAGTAGATCCGGCGATTCGGGAGCGATGAGTTCTGCTAGTGGCTGCCCGGTCGTGGCATCAAACACATACGCCGCGGCAGAACCGATGAGCGGCGAGCCGACGAGAGCCTTATTGCCGCTAATGGCGACTGATTGACCAAATGCGTGGGCCGCCGGATCTGGATCGGTGAGTTTCAATAGCTCTTGGCCGGTAGTGACGTCAAAGAGGTAAGCCCCGTTGTTGAGCGACCCAACGATCGCCGTGTTGCCGCTGATATCGACGGAGTAGCCGAAGTAATCGTTCGGGACCGTATCGGAGGCAGTCAGCTTGAATAGCTGCTGCCCCGTGGTCACATCGAACAGATACGCCGCGTCGGAGTAAGACCCAACGACTGCCACGTTGCCGCTGATGGCGACGGCATTGCCAATCTGACCGTCGTCGACCACGAGCTTGAACAGCTCCTGGCCCGTGATGACGTCGAACAGGTAGGCGGCTCCGGCGCCGGCGGTGCGGTCTCCATAGGCGCCCACAATCGCTCGGTTGCCGCTGATGTCGACGGAACTCCCAAACTGATGCTGCGGCGCTGCCTCCGAGGATGTGAAGTTCCACAACTCCTCGCCCGTGGAGACATCGAATAGGTGGGCGGAACCCGGACTGAACCCGCCATTGCCGGCCCCGGGCGCTCCCACGAGGGCGAGATGTCCGCTGACCGCTACGGAAGAACCGAAGACACGAAAGGGATCTCGATCGGCGGCGTTGAGCTTAAACAGCTCCGTATTGGAACTCGTCCGTGGAGCGGCCGCGTGGCAACAAGCGTCGTGGGCACTCGTTAGAGCGACCGCAGCCATCACAAAGCGGATCAAGTACTTATGCATGAATGCGTTCCTTTAGTTCGTAAGGCGCCGAGCGTACGCGACGCCTGTGAGCCCCAACATGCCCAGCAGAGCTAGCGACGTGGGTTCGGGCACTAGAGAGATTCGGAGCACCTGCCCTCCGTTGGGCGCGTTGCTGCGGTTGGTGACGAACAACGAGCCGTCCGGACCGACGGTCACGGCGCCCGGGAAGAAGAGCCCCGTGCTGGCGATCGTTTCTCGATCCCCTGATATGGGGTCGACTTTGATGAGCAATCCAGAGCCGGGCCCCATTGTCGAAGCGAGGCCGTTGCTGCTGACTTGCAGGACGTAGAGCGCCCCGGCGTCGTCGAACGCGAGGTCGATGATGTTCGTGAAGCCCGTTAAGGCCTCAGTGACGGTAGACGTCGCCGGGTCGAAGCGAAAGACGCTGGCCGCCCCGGGCGGGAACGGAAAGCCGGTCAATTGGCCAACGTAGTACGCGCCATCGGGGCCGACGGCGATCGACGTCGGCACCGATTGGTACACGGGTGGGCCGAACGGCAAGGGGTTGGGCTTGGCGGGAAGCACGGCGAGCGTCGACACAACTCCAGCGCTGGTCGCGGTCACGAAGTCATTCGCTCCAGCGTCGGCCACCAGAAAACTGCCGCTGGGCGTGAGTGCGAATCCGAATGGATTGCTGTCGCTGGCGCCGCCGGCGGGATTGGAGGCAAGTTCGTGCGCCGCGACGTCCGCGATCGGTTCAAGCGTCCCGATGCCATTGAGGGGCAGCTTGGCAATCGTGCCGAGTGCGGCGCCGGCGGCGCCGAGATTGCTATTGCGCTGCGCCGCGTCGGATCCAAAGCTGAAGAGCCCGTAGGCCTGTCCGCCGGAATCGAAGGCAATATCTTGCAGGCCGCCCGCGTCCAACCCCGTTGACGTGGCGATCGACGGCAAGCCGCTAAGCACGCGCGACTGAACGCCGTCGAGCAGGCGTGAGAGCCCGCTGGTGGCGCCAAATGTCGCCGCACTACCGTTGCCGAGCACCACTCCCGGTCCGCCGCCGCCGCTGCCCGCTTCAGCAACGTACAAGCCACCGTCCGGGCCGAAGGCCAAGCCGCGGGGCGTGACCAGCCCGCTCATGACTTCGCTGATGGCGTAGGTCGCCGCATTCACACTTGCATCACACAGCCTTGCTAGGAGCAAGGCTGTGACGATAAGGAGAAGTTTTCGATGGAAACGCATGGCAATCACCCTCAGGAGTAAGACGTTGGCGCCGAAGGTCGAGCGCCACTAGGCGCTCGCTCTACACTCCCATGCGACGTCCGTTGGTGCTTCACGCCACAGAATCGGGAAAAAGAACCCGACTTCTCCTCATGCGGAAAGCATCGGAGAAAGACGACATGTCCCCGGTCAACACGAGCGGGATCGATCGCTGACAAGTCACCAAGTGCGGCGACAATTTCCGCCGGCCGGCTTGCTAACCAAATGGTCGCCGGCGCGAATAGTGCGAGGGCTCGTCCCTTCGACTGCTGAGTGCTGGTATCTGGAGCGCGAGCCCAACGAGCGACCAAGCAACGCCAAGCACACTAAAGCCAATCACGCTGTTGCGAATGAAGGCATTCCGACCCACAACCGTCTCAGGGCTGAAAGAAGTGAATGAGTAAAGTGGCCCCGAGTCGAGTTCGCGGCTGATCGCGATCGACATGGAGAGACTCCAGCAGTTCGCGAAGCAGAACACCATGAAAGCGACAAGTGATATCCATAAGCCAAGCCGACTCCCTCGCATCGCGGAAAGACCAGCCTGCAAGAATCCGCAAGCGACTACAACAGACAATAATGTCATTCCTAGGCCGGTCGTTACCTCCGTAGCATCGGGGCTGCGAATTAGGAATTGAACGATGCCAAACAGCACCAGTAGCTGAGCTGTGAAGACAGTGAATGTGAAGACCGTGTACGCGCCAGCCAGCGTCGAAACGTGGTGACTGTACCAGCGCCAGGCGCGATGGAAGTTCGGGGTCGGGCGAGCGAGGACGGAGGCGCCATCGAGAAACCGCTGCAACTCCTCAGCGACCTGATCTGCCGTCGCGTAACGCTTGCTTCGGTCCTTTTCCAGGCACTTCATCACGACGCAGTCCAACTCGCCGCTGAGCAGGCCGGTGAGCTTCTTCGGTTCCAAACTCCGACAAGCGGCGATGGAAGGCAACTTTTGGCTCGCAGTGAGCCGCGCGCTTGGCCGCGGCGGCTCCTCTTCACCGATAATGCGGAGAATCTCATCGAATGCGGCAAGGCGAAGGCGTTCCCTGTCCAACGGCGTGGTGCTTGTTAAGAGTTCGTAGAGAAGCACGCCAAGCGAGTAGACGTCGCTACGCGTATCGACGTCGAGTTGATTGAATCGAGCCTGCTCCGGGCTCATGTACTCGAATGTTCCGACGAGTTGGCCGAACTCGGTGAACAACGTCATCTCGGTCAGCCGCTGCCGTGTCGCCTTGGCCACTCCGAAGTCAATGATCTTGGGCACGGGCTTGCCGTCGTACTCGGCCACCAGCACGTTCGAGGGCTTCAGGTCACGATGGATGAGGCCCTTCTGGTGAGCATGCTGGACCGCGCGGCACACCTCCGCCATGACCTCGAGTCGCTGACGGATTGAGAGATGCTGTGCGTCGCAGTACTCAGTAATGGGCACGCCCTTGACCAGTTCCATCGCGAAGAAGGGCCTTCCCGACGCCGTGGCGCCAGCGTCGATGACTCGAGCAATGTTGGGGTGGTCCATCATCGCCAGCGCCTGGCGCTCCGCCTCGAAGCGGGCGATCACCTGCCTAGTATCCATGCCCGGTTTGATGATCTTCAGTGCCACCATCCTCTGGATGGGCTGGGCCTGCTCGGCCATGAAGACCACCCCCATGCCCCCTTCGCCGATCTGCTGCAGCAGCTTGTAGGGGCCGATGACCGTTCCCGGTTCCTCGGCGATGCGCGGCAGAGGCAGCGTCGCCTGGCTTTCGACGATCGGACTGGCGAGAAAGCTGCCGGCGTCGGCGTGAGCCCGCAGTAAGCCCTCGATGCTGGCGCGTAGGTCAGGCCGTCCCGCACAGGCGCCGTTGAGGAACATGGCGCGCTCCTCAGCGGAGCCGAGTTCCAGAGCCTGCTCAAAAAGTGATCGCACGCTGGGCGCGTCGGTATCCATCATCTCCCCCGGACCCGATAAGGGGTCGCTACATGACACTGCGACATCGAGCGTCGGACTGTGCCACCAGAAAAAGAAAGATTTACGGCCCAGCGTCGCCCAGCTGCTGGTAGAGCCAGGCGCGGGCGTACGTCCAGTGTCGGTTGACCGTCCGCACGGAGATCTTCATCGCCGCCGCGGTTTCTTCGATTGTGAAGCCTGCGAAATAGCGGAAAGTCACCACTTGCGCGGATTGCGGTTCTTCGGCGGCCAACCTTTCCAGCGCCTCGTTGAGGGCGAGCAACGCGTCATCGCGGTCGTCGAAAAGGAGCAGCTGGCTGTCCAGGTCGAGGCGCTGCCACCCGCCGCCATGTCGGCGTCGCTTCTTTCGCCGCGCTTGCTCCACGAGGAGCCGCCGCATCGCTTCTGCAGCGGCGGCAAAGAAGTACCCGCGACCTGCCCACTGCTGCGGCTCCCGGTCGGCAGATCCGACCAGGCGCAAGTAGGCCTCGTGGACCAACGCAGTGGCGCCCAACGTCTGGCCCGGCTTTTCGTGAGTCAGCCGCGCCGCCGCGAGCTGGCGCAGTTCGTCATAGATCAACGGCAAAAGCTCGTCCGCGGCGCGAGGGTCTCCGGCGTCGATTTGCGACAAGATGCGAGTGACGTCCGCCATATCGAGACATTGTAACCACCGCGGCGAGGCCGTGCGGCATGGGGTCGACGAAGAAGGCCGAACGCTGCATGTCGGTCAATCCCGAGGGAATTCTAGCCGAAAGTGGCCGCGACTGTCGGGCTGATCAAATTGCTGCAACTTTGCTTCGATGGCGCCTCCGATGCCTAATTCCAAACCCTCGGCTTGTCCGTCGGAGCCGTTCCCGACTCCCGACGCGAAGCCAGCGAGGCGGCCCCCTTCGCCGGTGCATGCCAACGCCGCCGTCCGAGCAAGCTGTAGAATGCGGCGTCCCTTGAAGACTGCCATCTCCACTGCCCGCATTGACAAGGGTGAGCGAGTCGAATGGCACGTAGATCTACGTAACTCGGTTCAGCATTTCACGTTTGAGTTCGTTCCTGGGTTTCATCATCCGATCGTATTTCTTCTGCCTGCGTTTTCTCTGTCGTGGCTCAAAGCGATCAGGCCGATTGGCGACTCG
>JBGSMO010000116.1:0-8420 GCA_041740115.1 Pirellulales bacterium | reverse complement strand
CGAAGCGGCCAAGGCGGCCGGCGCCGACGAGGTGGGCGAAGAGGATCTTGCCCAGAAGATCATGGGCGGCTGGATGGACTTCGACGCCTGCATCGCGTCTCCGGACATGATGAAGGTCGTCAGCCCGCTCGGTCGCGTGCTTGGCCCGCGTGGTTTGATGCCGTCGCCGCGTGCCGGCACCGTCACGCCCGACGTGGCGAAGACGGTCGCCGAGTATAAGGCGGGCAAGGTCGAGTTCCGCAACGACAAGGCGGGGAACGTCCACGCTCCGATCGGCAAGCTCGGCTTCGAGGCTGACAAGCTGGCCGAGAACGCCAAGGCGTTCATCGACCGGGTGTTGTCGCTGAAGCCGTCGGCGGTGAAGGGGGTGTACGTGAAGAGCGCTCACCTCAGCGGTGCGATGACCCCGAGCGTGCGGTTGGCGGTTTAACCTCAAGCAAATCAATTAAGCCGGCGGGGGCGAGACGCCCCGGCTCGCTGCGAGAGTTTTTTATGAGCAAATACCTTAAAAACTTGATTACCGACGACTTGAAAAAGCGTCTGGACGGCGTCAGCGATCTGCTGGTGGTCGACATCGCGGGCTTGGAAGCCAACAAGAACGTCGAGTTGCGGAAGCAATTTCGCCAGAAGGGCATCAAGATGCTCATGGTGAAGTCGAGCCTCGCTCGCCGCGCGACGGAAGGAACGGCCTTGGCGCCGGCCTTCGAGGGCGCCGAAGGCTCGGCGACCGTCGTCTGGGGATCGGAGGACGTCGTTTCGCTGGCCAAGGAAATCACGAAGTACGCCGACGACAAGGCGTTCGCCCCGTTCGCTCCCAAGGGGGGCGTGATGAGCGGGTCGAAGCTGTCGGCCGAGGACGTGAAGAAGGTCAGCAAGTGGCCGAGCCGCGCCGAGCAGCTAAGCCTGCTCGTGGGGCAAATTTTGTCGCCGGGAGCCACGTTGGCGGCCCAGCTGTTGGGTCCGGGCGCCAAGCTGGCGAGCCAGGTCAAGAAGAAGAGCGAAGAAGAAGAGGGCTGATTGCCGGGTGTCACGACCGCAATCGGGATTCTTCCATTCATAAATCAAAAACACTAATTCAAACTGGGCGTTACGCCCGCAATTGCGAAAGGGTAGTTTGTCATGAGCGATGCAGCCGTTATCGAATTTTCCGCCAACACCAAGAAGCTCGGCGACGACATCGTCAAGCTGACGCTGAAAGAAGCGAAGGAACTGAGCGATTATCTGAAGGACGTCCACGGCATCGAGGCTGCTTCGGGCGGCGCGGTGATGATGGCCGGTCCTGCCGCCGCGGCGGAAGTGGCCGAAGTGCAGACCGAATTCAACGTCGTGATGGACAGCTTCGGCGAGAACAAGATCAACGTGATCAAGGTCGTCCGCAGCGCCACCGGCCTCGGTCTGAAGGAAGCCAAGGACCTGGTCGAAGGCGTCCCCAGCAAGGTGAAGGAAGGGGTCTCGAAGGAAGAGGCCGAGAAGCTGAAGAAGGAGCTCGAAGACGCTGGCGCCAAGGTCACCATCAAGTAGTTTTTGCGACTGCATCGCAGCATGCGACCCCCGGCGCCTCGCGCCGGGGTCGCTGCGTTGCGCCAGAGCGGCTTGATGCGTTTGCGGCGCCCCCCCCAGGACGACGCGGTTTCGATATACTTGCCTGATCGTGCGAAGCAGCGAAGAGGTAGCACGGCCTCTTGGCTGCGTTTGTCGTTTGTTGAAAGCTAGCTGAGTTTGCACTAGCCGGAGGGCCACGCCCTCCGGGTTCCCGGATCGCGCGGCGATCCGGCTAGCTCGGATTCAGTCGCTTGACGCTGACGACGCGGGTTGCAGCGCGCGATTTAGGTTCCCACCTCGTTAGAACGGAGCAGTTTGCCATATGGCAGTCACGGCTCAGCGGCGGCTGGTCACTCAGAACATCCGTAGTTTCGGTAGCGGCCGGGAATCGTTCGACCTTCCCGATCTGACTCAGATTCAGACCGAAAGCTACGAGCGCTTCCTGCAATACAACGGCGGGTCGAACGCCAAGCGGAAGAGCGAAGGGCTCGAAGCGGTCCTGCAGGAAATCTTCCCGATCGAGAGCTATGACAAAACGATCAAGCTCGAGTACGTTCGCTACGAACTCGGCAAGCCGCGCTACAGCATGGACGAGTGCCGGCAGTTGCGACTGACCTATGGTCGGCCGTTCCGCATCTGGCTGCGCCTGCTGAAGGATCAGCCGGTCGAGGAAGAGGTTTACCTCGGCGATTTGCCGATCATGCTCGGCGGCGGCGAGTTCATCATCAACGGCGCCGAGCGCGTCGTCGTGTCGCAGCTTCACCGGTCGCCGGGCATCGACTTCGTCTCGGAAATGGATCCGGGCGAGCGTCGCATGTACTCGTGCCGCGTGATCCCCGAGCGCGGCAGCTGGATCGAGCTGAACACCACTAAGAAGGACAGCGTCACGGTCCGCATCGACCAGAGCGGCAAGTTCTCCGCAATGACGTTGCTGCGGGCGATGTCGCCCGACCTGGGGTCCGACGCCGAGATTCTTCGTCGCTTCTACCCGGTGACGAAGCAGAAGGTCGTCGACGGCCGCAGCGCGGGCAAGCTCGAGGGCAAGGTCGCGGTCGAGGACGTCGTCTATCCCGGCGAAAGCGAGCGGGCCGGCGAAATCATCATCGAATCGGGCCAGCGGATCACCAAGAACGTCGCGGAGATCATCTGCACGTCGGGCGTGAAGCAGGTCGACGTGATGGACCCCCCGAAGACGCCGCATCTGCTCAACGCGCTGACCGACGACAACACGTCGAGCCACGAAGAAGCGCTCTTGCGGATCTACCAGCGGCTCCGTCCGGGCAATCCGCCGCAGCTTGAAAAGGCTCGCGCGCTGTTTGCCGAGAAGTTCTTCGACGCCAATCGTTACCGTCTTGGCCGCGTCGGTCGCTTCCGCATGAACCGGAAGCTGAACCTGAACGTCTCGGAAAACGAGATGGTCCTGCGGCCGGAAGATTTGGTCGCGGCGATCAACTACCTGCTGTTGCTCGTGGCGGGCGAGAACGAAGCCTACGTCGACGACATCGACCACCTTGGCAATCGTCGTCTGCGGACGATTGACGAGCTCGCGTGCGATGAAATCCGCAAGGGTTTCCTGAAGCTCCGCCGCACCGTGCAAGAGCGGATGAGCCTGAAGGACGCGGCCGACATGACGCCGCGGAGCTTGATCAACCCGAAGAGCATTTCGGCGGCGATTGAGTACTTCTTCGGCCGCGGCGAATTGTCGCAAGTCGTCGACCAGACGAACCCGCTGTCGATGCTCACGCACGAACGCCGGTTGTCGGCCCTCGGCCCGGGCGGTTTGAATCGGAAGCGGGCCGGCTTCGAAGTGCGCGACGTTCATATTTCGCACTACGGCCGCATCTGCCCGATTGAAACGCCGGAAGGTACGAACATCGGTCTGATCTCGAGCTTGGCGATGTACGCCACGGTCGACGATTACGGCTTCCTGGTCACGCCGTACCGCAAGGTGAAGAACGGCAAGCTGACCGAAGAGGTGGTGTGGCTGCGGGCCGACGAGGAATCGGACGCCTACGTCGCCTCGGCCGACGTGCCGGTGAAGAACAACGAGATTCAGGGCGACACGGTGGTGGCCCGGTATCGCAGCGACTTCATGGTCGTGCCGACGGAAAAGATCCAATACACCGACGTGGCGCCGAGCCAGATGATCGGCGTGTCGGCCGGATTGATTCCGTTCCTCGAACATGACGACGCCAACCGCGCGCTCATGGGTTCCAACATGCAGCGCCAAGCGGTGCCGCTCTTGATCGCCGAGCCGCCGATCGTCGGCACCGGCCTGGAGCGCGACGTCGCACGGCACTCCGGGATGTTGGTGCGGGCCGGTCACAAGGGGACCGTCACCTACGTCGACGCCGACCGCATTGAAATCGGTCCTGAAAAGCACACGATGCGGAAGTTCGTCGGCCTCAACGAGCGAACCTGCCAGAATCAGAAGCCGGTCGTCAAGATCGGCGACAAGGTCGAGAAGGGGGACGTGATCGCCGACGGCGCCGCGACCTTCAAGGGCGACCTGGCGCTAGGCCGCAACGTGCTTGTCGCGTTCATGTCGTACGAAGGGTACAACTTCGAAGACGCGATCATCATCAGCGAAGAGTTGGTCCATAACGACACCTACACTTCGATTCACATCGAAGAGTTCGACGTCGAGATTCGCGAGACGAAGCTGGGACGCGAGGAATTCACTCGCGACATCCCGAACGTCAGTGAAAAGGCCCTCCGCAATCTTGATGAGAGCGGCATCGTGCGGGTCGGCACGTTCGTCTGGCCGGGCGACATCCTGGTCGGCAAGGTCTCGCCGAAGAGCAAGACCGAGCTCACCCCGGAAGAGAAGCTGCTTCACGCGATTTTCGGTCGCGCCGGCGAAGACGTGAAGAACGATTCGCTCGAAGTCCCGTCGGGCGTCGAGGGGATCGTCATCGACACGCAGAAGTTCTCCCGCCGGATGAGCCTCTCGGAAGACGAACGGAAGGCGTTCGAGCGTTCGCTGAAGGATGCGGAGAAGAGCGGCAACGAGAAGATCGCCGCCGCGTTCACCGCCCTGGCGACCGAGATCGAAAAGATCCTCGGCAAGAAGCTGACCGACGAAGACGGTAACGAGCTCGTTCATAACCAAGAGCCGCAGTTCGTCGCCGATCAGGCGGTCAACTTCAAGGTCGACAACCTCGACATCCGCAGCGACGACCGCAAGAAGTCGGTGCAGCAGGCCCACAAGCAATTGTGGCCCGACGTCGAAGAGGCGATCGACGAGCGCGATCGGACGCTCAACTCGATGAAGCGCGGCGACGAGCTTCGCAGCGGCGTGTTGCAGATGGTCAAGGTTTACGTCGCGACGAAGCGCGTGATCTCGGTCGGCGACAAGATGGCCGGCCGCCACGGCAACAAGGGCGTGATTTCCAAGATCTTGCCGATCGAGGACATGCCGTTTCTGCCGGACGGCACCCCGGTGCAGATCATGCTCAACCCGCTCGGCGTGCCGAGCCGTATGAACGTGGGGCAGATTCTGGAAACCCACCTCGGTTGGGCCGGCGCCAAGCTCGGCTTCCGCGCGGTGACGCCGGTGTTCGACGGCGCCACGGAAGAAGAGATCAACGAGTGCCTCGACAAGGCCGGTTTGCCGAAGCACGGCAAGGCCCGTCTGAACGACGGCCGCACCGGCATGCCGTTCGAGCAAGAGACGACGGTCGGCTTCATCTACATGCTGAAGCTTCATCACTTGGTGGACGACAAGGTCCACGCTCGCAGCACGGGGCCGTACTCGCTCATCACCCAACAACCGTTGGGCGGCAAGGCGCGGTTCGGCGGCCAACGCTTCGGCGAGATGGAAGTGTGGGCCCTCGAGGCCTACGGCGCCGCCTACATCCTGCAAGAACTGCTCACGGTGAAGAGCGACGACGTCGAAGGCCGCACGAAGATTTACGAGTCGATGGTCAAGGGCGAGAACACGCTGCAAGCCGGCACTCCGGCGAGCTTCGACGTGCTCACCAACGAAATCCGCGGCTTGGGGCTGAACATGCAGCTCGAAAAGCGGGTGTTGTAGTTAGATCAAACGGCGGTTCGGACTGGTTGCTTAAGCGACCAGTCCGAGGCGCCAAGCGACTCGGGACAGAGACTATAAACCACGGCCCTTAGGCCATGTTCCAGCGAGGAACGATATGAGCATTCTAGAAGGCGCGAACTACGACCGCGTAAACGACTACGGCTCGGTGAAGATCAGCCTGGCCCGCCCGCACGATATCCGCAGCTGGTCGTTCGGCGAAGTGAAGAAGCCGGAGACGATCAACTACCGCACCTACCGCCCGGAAAAGGACGGCTTGTTCTGCGAGCGCATCTTTGGCCCGGAGAAGGACTGGGAATGCGCGTGCGGCAAGTACCGCGGCATGAAGTACAAGGGGATGATCTGCGACCGCTGCGGGGTGAAGGTCACCCATAGCCGCGTCCGTCGCAAGCGGATGGGCCACATCGAGTTGGCCGCGCCGATCGTCCACATCTGGTTCTTCAAGGCGATGCCGAGCCGGCTCGGCAGCCTGCTCGCGATGAAGACGACCAGCTTGGAGAAGGTGATCTACTTCCAGGATTACGTCGTCATCGACCCGAAGGAAACGGCGCTCAAGGCCCAGCAACTGCTGACGGAAGAAGAGTACCGCGCGGCCCGCGAGCAATACGGCGAGAACGGCTTCGAAGCCGACATGGGCGCCGAGGCGATCCGCAAGCTGCTGCAGAACCTTGACCTGGTGAAGCTGAGCGAGCAGCTCCGCGTCGATCTGCGTGAGACGGGGTCGAAGCAGAAAGCCAAGGACCTGATCAACCGGCTGAAGACGGTCGAGTCGATCCGCGACTCCGACAACAAGCCGGAGTGGATGGTGCTGGACGTGATCCCCGTGATCCCGCCCGATCTCCGTCCGTTGGTGCTGCTCGACAGCGGCAACTTCGCGACGAGCGATTTGAACGACCTCTACCGTCGCATCATCAACCGCAACAACCGGTTGAAGAAGCTGGTCGACCTCAACGCGCCGGAAGTCATCATTCGCAACGAAAAGCGGATGCTGCAGCAATCGGTCGACGCATTGTTCGACAACAATCGTTGCAAGCGGCCGGTGCTCGGCAGTTCGAACCGCCCGCTCAAGTCGCTCACCGACATGATCAAGGGCAAGCAGGGCCGCTTCCGCGAAAACTTGCTCGGCAAGCGCGTCGACTACTCGGCCCGCTCGGTCATCGTCGTCGGTCCCCGTCTCAAGCTTCATCAGTGCGGTCTCCCCAAGAAGATCGCACTGGAGCTTTACCAGCCGTTCATTATCCGTCGCTTGAAGGAACTCGGTCATGCCGACACCATCAAGTCGGCGAAGAAGATGCTAGAGCGCAAGGACGACGAGGTGTGGGATATCCTCGAAGAGGTGATCACCAACCACCCAGTGCTCCTGAATCGCGCTCCGACGCTTCACCGCATGGGTATCCAAGCGTTCGAGCCGACGCTGGTGGAAGGCAACGCCATTCAGTTGCATCCGCTCGTCTGTCGCGGTTTCAACGCCGACTTCGACGGCGACCAAATGGCGGTCCACTTGCCGCTGTCGATCGAGGCTCAGGTCGAAGCCCACACGCTGATGATGTCGACGCATAACATCTTTAGCCCCGGCAACGGCTCGCCGATTATCAGCCCGTCGCAAGACATCGTCATGGGTTGCTACTACCTCACGATGGGCGTCCCCGAAGAGAAGGGGGACGGGATGATTTTCAGTTCGTTCAACGAAGTCCACACCGCGTACGCCGCCGGCAAGGTCGGCACGCACGCCGCGATCAAGGTTCGCTTGCCGAAGGACCGCTGCATGCGGGACGACTTCGACAAGAAGAAGGGCTTCGGGAAGCGGGTTGAAACCACGGTCGGCCGCGTGTTGTTCAACGAAATTCTGCCGAAGGGGATGCCGTTCTACAACATCGCGATGCGGTCGAGCGAATTGGCTCGCGTCATTAGCGACTGTTATGAAATTCTCGGCCGTCGTCAAACGATCGAGTTGCTGGACGACATGAACCAGATCGGCTTCCGGCAGAGCACGCTCAGCGGTCTGTCGTTCGCGACGGACGACCTGATCACGCCCGAAACGAAGGGCAAGATCATCGGCGAAGCCGACAAAATGGTCATGAAATTCAACAAGCTGTTCCAGCGCGGCGTCATCACCGAATTGGAACGGTACAACTCGGTGCTCGATGCCTGGACGCATGCACGCGAACAGATCACGTCCGAGATGATGACGCGGCTGGAAAGCGACTATCGGACCGGCGGCTACGTCAACCCGATCTTCCTCATGGCGCACTCTGGCGCTCGAGGCGGCGTCGAACAGATGCGTCAACTCGGCGGTATGCGTGGTCTGATGGCCAAGCCGTCAGGCAAGATTATCGAGACGCCGATCAAGGCGAACTTCCGCGAAGGCCTCACGGTGCTCGAGTACTTCTCCAGCACGCACGGCGCCCGCAAGGGCTTGGCCGACACGGCTCTGAAGACGGCCGACTCCGGGTACCTCACCCGTAAGCTGGCCGACGTCGCTCAGAACGTCGTCGTCACGATGGAAGACTGCGGCACGACCCAAGGCATCACCAAGGGGATCATCTACCGCGGCGAGAAGGTGGAAGTGAACCTGGTCGACTCGATCCGCGGTCGCGTCAGCCGGGCGAACATCGTTAACCCGATCACCGACGAAGTGATCGTGCACGAGAACGAGCTGATCACCGGCGAAATTGGCCGCAAAATCGAGCAGATGGGCCTGGAGAAGATTCAGGTTCGCAGCCCGATGACCTGCGACGCGTCGCTCGGCGTTTGCCGCCGCTGCTACGGCATGGACTTGTCGACCGGTTCGATGGTCGAAGAAGGGATGGCCGTCGGCATCATC
>JBGSMO010000062.1:0-12621 GCA_041740115.1 Pirellulales bacterium | reverse complement strand
TCGGAAACAATCGCGGCAAGTGGTTTGCCGCGAGCAGCACGGCCTTGTAGCCGGCGACGACGTCGGCCAACTGTTCGCGTTGCCGTTGGGTCTGCTCCTCGGTGAGGGCCTTGGCATACCCTCCTTGGTCTTCGGCGTCGGCCGTGTCGAGTTTCAGTTCGACGAACTTGGCGCCAAGGCTTTCGATTTGTTCCTTCACGGCGGCGCGCACGTCGTACGCCTGCACCACCGCTCCGAGTCGCCGCGACGAGGCAATCGCCTGCAAACCCGCGACGCCGGCGCCGAGGACCAGCACTTTCGCCGGCGTGATCGTGCCGGCCGCGGTCATCATCATTGGAAAGAGTCGCGGCAGCTGGTTCGCAGCGAGCAGCACCGCCTTGTAACCGGCGACCGTTGCCATCGACGACAGAACGTCCATACTCTGCGCGCGGGTGATCCGTGGGATCAATTCCAGAGCGAAGAGCGTGACGCGGCGTTCGGCTAGTTCCTTGACAGCCTGCGGTTGGCCGAGCGGATCGCACAAACCGATGACCACTTGGCCAGGTCGAAAGATATCGAGGTCGGCCCGCCCCGCTTCGAGGTTGGCGCCCAGCGAGCGCACTTGCAGCACCGCGTCGGCGCTTGCGACTGTCGCCTCGCGCGTAGGCGCAATCTCAGCGCCCTTTTCGACGTAGGCGGCATCAGGAAAACCGGCGCGCTCGCCGGCCCCGGCTTCAACCACGGTTTGCCAGCCTTGCTTGGCCAGCGACGGAATCAACGCGGGGACGAGCGCCACCCGGCGCTCGCTGGGATACGTCTCGCGGAGGAGGGCCACTTTCATGCGTTCGCGACGGCGTCGAGGGCCGTTCAGTCGTGGAGATGCCAGATCAGAGCGCGTCGCGCCGACGCCGAACTATCGGATGGGCTAGCTGCCATCGATTCTCGCAGAAAAGCCGGCGCGGAGAAATGGCCCGAATGATGACGGGACCGCAATTAAAGCCCCTGGCTCCGCCAGGGGGTAGCGTTACGCGGGACGACGCCTACCGACATGGTGACCGACCCCCTGGCGGAGCCAGGGGGCTTTTACGCTTACTCCCCCAGCGAAAAGAGGTCGCCCGCTTCGCCGCTGACGCCGCCAAGCTTCGGGGCGACGAAGTCTTCCGGGACGAACGCGAATCCCGCCACGATCAACTGCGGCGCTTCCCCCGCATAGCCGTCGATCGCTTGCCGCGGATCGTTGACAATCGTCCCCACGACGGCGACGTCGCTTCCCGAGGCAAATGGAATTCCCTCCAGCAACACTTTCGACGTGGCCGTGGCGTTTCCGAGCGGCGTTTCGATCGTGTACTCGGTCCAGGCGCCCTGCGCCTGGAGATCGGTCACCTTGCCGAGGACGATAACCCCGTTGTTCAGCCGGCCAGTGTGCTGCAGCCAACGCCCGGCAATCATCGCCAAGTCGTTGCGGCGAGCCGAATCGCCGACGACGCCGCGAAAGATGTTCTTGGCGTTCATCTGCTTGGTGATCAACTCGTTGCCGTACTCGGCGGGGTCGGTCAGCGTGAACTGCTCAGCCAGTTTGCAAAGTTCGATGTAGGCCTGCCCCATCTCGCCAACGTCTTCCTTGCGCGCCAAGTCGCCAGCAAGGAAACGTCGATGAGCGGCATCGGCGCTAGGCAGCGTCACATCAAGCTCGGCGACGGAGTAATGCTTGACGCCGCGCAGTTGGCCGACAATCGGCGTCGTGGGCCAATGAGTCGTTGCGGTGACCGGCGATTGCGCGACAGCGTTCTCAACCGTCGGCGCGACGCCAGCGTCAGTTACCGGTTCGGTCGCGCCTGCCGGCATGAAATCTGGATCTTGGAGGATGGGATCATGTTCGGCGGGAGACGCTGTGGATGAACGAACTTCCGTAGCATCGACGACTTGATCGTTGGTCGGTCCAGCGCCCGATTCGTCGGCAGGCTCGGCAATAGCCAGCGTCGACGATAACGGCGGAGCCGGCGTTTCAATGCCGTTCCCAGCTGCTTGCTGGTCGACGGCAGCGGGGGGCGCTATCAGTCCTTGCTCCGCCAAGCTGTTCTCAGTCGGCGTTTGCATCAAAGACGGCAGCATGGCGGGCGGCAACCACTTGGCCATACTCAGCACATCGAGATCGGGTCCGCGCAACCACAATAGCGCGTAGGCGCCGCCGAGAATGCCGATGGCGCCGCCTCCGACGATGCCGACCAGCGTGCGAACGCCGGCAGGCCGTCGCTTGCGGCGCGGCGTGGTGCGCAGGTCGAGTGTTCCGAACTCCCCCTCGGGAGCCGCTTCCTCGTCGGCGTATTCAACGTCCGCGTCATTCTCTTCAGCGGACGTTGCGGCTTGCTCTGCCGAAGCATGCAGCCGTCGCCAACGATCGTCGAACGAGTCGCTGCGATCGGCCTCGTCGGCGTCTTGAACCGCCGCTTGGGGTTCCAATCGCGTTGTCTCATCTCCTGCCGCTTCATCGTCCGCGAACTCAGCGAACTCCGGCGGCGCGGGGGTTTCCCCGCGTGCTTGAGTCGGTTCCAAGACCGGCGTCGAGGCCGCGACCGTTTGCGGCTTCATCAGATCGGACAGAAGTTGATCGAGACGACTGCCGGCAAGTTGCAATTCGTCGGCCGGCGTGGACGGTTCGGCTGCAGTCTCAGGATCGGCGTCGCGATAGGCGGCGTCGAGCGTGGCGCCAAACTTCGCGGCCGCCGGCGCGTGGTCGTTGGGGATGATCCGATCGTCGGCCGTTTCGAGGTCGAGCGACGCTGCCGACTCGTCTTCTTCTTCCGCGGCGGCGAACTCATCGTCGTGCGGCTGCTGCACTCCCGGCAACTGCCAACTCGCAGCCGAGCGCATCAGACGCGACAGCCTATCATCGGTTGACGTCGCCGCATGGTTCGACGCATCGTGGTCGTCGATGACGATGCCCAACGGCGCTGAGCGACTTTCAACCGTCGCTGCCGCCTTCGGCTTCGACTCATGTTCCACGACGCGGACCTTGGGGATCGCGCGTGGCGCCACCGAAGCGAGCAAGAACTCGGCCTCGCAGATCGGACACTCGACCAGCGAGGTGGGAGCGATGCCGCTCGGCAGTTCGAGATGCGACGAACAGCGGGGGCAAAGGGTTATCGACGCCATAGTGTTCCTGCTCTGCTCAACTCCATTGCCGCCCGCCGCCTCGATGCGGGGGCGCGCTTGCTTCGTCGCCGCGAACCGACTGCTTCGCCATTTCCAACCCTAGGAATTGTCGAAGCAGTAGTTTAACAATACGCCGCGCGCTTGTCGGCGGCAGCTACAGAATTCTAGCGGCGGCGGAGCTAGCTATTGTTCCGCAAAGTGAACTTTGATGCGGCTGAGTCGCTATTGACGGCTTGACGACGACCGATCAGTCGCCGCAATCGCTACAAGCCGTAAAGTTTGCCGTACTTAGACTGCATTTGGTCGATCCACGGCGCGTGGCTGAGGGGTTGGCCGGTGATGTTGAGAGCCAACTCGCCAGCCGACCAACGCTGGCCGTGGGCGTGAATCTTTTGGCGGAGCCAATCGAGCAGCGGCCGAAATTCGCCGCGACGGAAGGCGGCGGGGAGATCGCCGAGATCTTTATTTGCCTGGGCAAAGAACTGTCCGGCGTAGAGGTTGCCCAGCGAGTAAGTAGGGAAGTAGCCGAAGAGGCCGGCGCTCCAGTGGACGTCTTGCAGGGCGCCATCGGCGTCGTTGGGGGGCGTAATGCCGAGATAGCGCTGGTACTTTTCGTTCCACGCAGCGGGGAGGTCGGCGGCTTGCAAGTCGTTCTCGATCATCGCCCGCTCGAGTTCAAAGCGGATGAGGATGTGGAGGTTGTAGGTCACTTCGTCGGCGTCGACGCGGATGAGCGAGGGGCGGACTTCGTTGATGGCGCCATAGAATGCGTCGAGCGAGGCGCCTTTCAGCGAGGAGAACGACTGCTGCGCCTGCGGCAGGAAGTGTTCCCAGAACGCTCGGCTGCGGCCGACCTGGTTCTCCCACATGCGGGACTGCGATTCGTGGATGCCGAGCGAGACCGCTTCGCCGGTCGGCAGACCGAATTGGTCGGCGGGCAGGCCTTGCTCGTAGAGTCCGTGCCCTGCTTCGTGCAGGATGCTGAAGAAGGCATCGCCGAAGTCGTGGAGGTTGTAGCGCGTGGTGATGCGCTGATCGCGCGGCCCGGCGCCGGCGCAGAAGGGATGATCGGTGACGTCAAGCCGGCCAGCGTTGTAGTCGAACCCGATCGCTGCGGAGGCCGCTTTGCCGAAGGCTTCTTGGGCGTCGATGGGGAACTCGCGCTTGAGGAGCTCGCCGTCCGGCCGTCGCGAACTGCCGACAATCTGCTCGACCAGCGGAGTCAGCGCGTCGCGCAACCCGGCGAGCGCGGCGCTCACTTCGGCGGTCGTCGCGCCTGGTTCGTAATCGTCGAGCAGCGCGTCGTAAGGCGTGACGGCGTAGCCAAGAGCAGCGGCTTCTTGACGCTTCAGTTCGATCGTCTTTTCGAGCAACGGGCGGAACTTCGCGAAGTCGTACGCCTTGCGGGCCTCGACCCACATCTGTTGGCCGAGCACCGCGGTGCGCGACAGCTCTTCGACGAGCGCCTGCGGCAGCTTTGTCTTCTTGTCGTATTGACGCTGGAGTTGCCGAATGACCGTGCCGCTCTCGCTGTGGCGATCGGCCGCCAGCGGGCTATCGGCGAGCGCGGCGAGCCATTCGCCGACGGCCGGCGCGGTGACTCGCTTATGGATTTCGCCGGCGAGAAATGAAATCTGCTCGGCCCGGTAGTCGCCGCCGGCGGGAGGCATTTTGGTCCGCTCGTCCCATTCGAGCAGGCCCATGATGCTGGCGAGCTTGGCGCTTTCGCGCGCGTGGTTGCAGAGGGATTCGTAGGCGGCGGTATGACTGGCGGGCACGGCGGGGGCTCCGAGAGGCTATTCCTGAGGAATCAATCGCTGAGAGACTGATCTGAGCGACTAGGCAGAATTGGAAACAATCGGTTCCGCTCTCGCAACCGCCGCAGCATGCTAGGACGCCCCGGTGATTCTTCGAGAATTGCCATGCGAAGGCGAGAATTTGACGCTTCCCAGCAGCTGGGGATAAACTTGTAGGTAGGCACTTCCCGCGCGAGACAGTAACGATGGACTCCCAACCGACTATCTTCGACCTCGGAATCGACCAGTGGAGCGTCGATGCTCGATTGCGGTTGATCGACGAAATTCGCGAGAGCTTGCCTCCCGGCGCTGGGTTAGAGAGCAGCGAAGACTTCTCGGAGGAACTCAAAGCGCTTCTTGATGAGCGGCTGGCGGCGGCGGAGGCGAATCCCGAGGCGTCCCGCCCCTGGCGAGAGGTGATGGCCGAGCTGAAGGCTCGGCGATGACCAATCGTCCTCTCTTCGTTAGGCCTGAGGCCAAGCACGATTTGGATGAAGCTCGCGCTTGGTACGATCAGCAGCAAGAAGGGTTGGGCAGCGAATTCCTGGCGAAAGTCTACGAACGTTTTGAAGAGATCGAGCAGTCGCCTCAGCACTATGCCGCTGGCTATCGCGGAGTTCGCGCCTCGAACGTCGACCGCTTTCCTTACGTCGTGCGGTTCGCTGAAATCAATTCTCGGATCGAAGTGATTGCTGTTCACCACGGCAGCCGAAATCCTCGCGAGTGGCGTCGCCGCGCTCGCAACTGAAAGTCACCCATGCTCGACATCCTCGTCATCGCCCCCCACCCCGACGACGCCGAGCTTGGCATGGGGGGCGCCATCATGAAGTTCATCGCCGAGGGGCGTCGCGTCGGCGTGCTCGACCTCACCAGCGGCGAGCCGACGCCGCATGGGTCGCTGGAGATTCGCGCCCGCGAGACGGCGACCGCCACGAAGATCATGGGGCTCGAGTGGCGCGAGAATCTCGGCCTCCCCAACCGCAGCCTCGAAGCGACGCTCGAGAATCGCGCCAAGCTCGCCGCCGTGTTTCGCTGCGAGAAGCCGAAGTGGCTCTTCGCACCCTATTGGATCGACGCCCACCCCGATCATATCGCCGCGACCGAACTGATCGAGGCGGCCCGATTTTGGTCGAAGCTCACGAAGACCGATCTACCCGGCGAGCCGCATCACCCGCAGCGGATCTACAACTACTACTGCATCCATCTGAAGCAAGCGATTCAGCCGGCGTTTGTCCTCGACGTCACCGCCGAGTGGGACCGCAAGCTGGCGTCGGTGCGGGCCTACGAAAGCCAGTTCATCACCGGCCGGCCGACGGCGTCGCCGACGTTCTTCGAACATTTCGAGGCCGAGGCGGCCTATTGGGGGAAGACGATCGGCGTGCGGTATGGCGAGCCGTTTACGAGTCGCGAGCCAATTGGGATGCGGTCGATGGGGGAGTTGGTTTAGAGGCGGCTAGAGCCCGCGTGCAGAAGTGCCAGCGTGCTGCCAGCGAATTCCTCAAGCGACCCTATCAATTCTGCCGATCCTACCGACTGACGCGCACCGGCGGCTCGTGCTTGCACTGGAGCTTGTCGCGTCAACGCCGTGCCTCGAATGAAAGGGGGGCTCCTTTCATTGCGGTAGGTTCTCATCCATCGTGCTGCGTCACCTGCTACTGCTGCTAGCAGTCTGCTGCTCGCTCGCGCTTTGCGGCGGTTGCCAGATCATGCTTCCTGAGATCACTCAGGAGCCGACGATCCGCAATCCCTTTCCGCAGTTGCGTCGCGTGGCCGTGGCGCCGTTTTTTAATCAAAGCGACGCGCCGACCGTCGACGGTCGCGAGTTCGCGATGGCTTACTTCACCGAGCTTCAGCTGACGCCGGGGTTTGAAGTGGTGCCGCTCGGCGTCGTCGAAGAAGCGATCATCGCTCACCGCATCGATCTCAGTCGGCCCGGCGAAGCTCGTCGCCTCGGCCAAATTCTCGGCGTCGACGCGGTCGCCATCGGCGCCGTCATCGACTACGCCGAATACTACCCGCCGCGCGTCGGCATGCGCGTCGAGTGGTACGCCGCGAACCCTGGCTTCCACGAAATCCCGGCCGGCTACGGTCTGCCGTGGGGCACGCCCGAGGAAGAATTCATCCCTGATTCGCTCGTGTACGAATCGCAAATGGCCCTCTTCCGCGCCGAGATGCAAGGACGCTCGCCCGAGTGCGACGAAGCGTGCCAACCGCTGCCGGCTCCGCCGACGGGCAACCAGCCTGCGCCAGCCGCGCCGCTGATCGATCCTTCATTGCAAGAAGAACATGACGCGGACGACGACGATGGCGAGGACGGGCTATCGCCTCAGGACAATCCGTTCTTCGATCCGAATCAAACGTCGAGTTTGCGCGTGGTCGACAACCAGGTGCAGCCGGCGCAGCTTGAAGTCGAGATGCCCCAGACGGCGCCGCGGCCAAAGAAAACGAAACGGACGGCACAGCGCCCGAACACGCCGGGCGCCGTCGACGCTGCCAGTGCAGCGGCCGCCGTTGCAACCGCGCCAGTCGCTGCAGCCGGCGCCGCCGCTGCTGCCGTTGCAGGCGCACCTATCGGATCCGAAGCCTGCTTCTGCGGGCCCGACAACGACTACGGCGGCCTCTACGCCATCGGCCCTGGCCGGGCCGCCTGCATTCCCTTCAACGGCCCGGTGCTCTCCCACACCGGCATCTACAACGGCGCGGATGATAAGGTCACCGAGGCCTTGGAAGGCTATGTCTTCTTCCGCGACGATCTTCGCTACGGCGGCTGGGAGCCGTACCTCTCGCGCAGCAACGAATACATCCGCTTCTGCTGTCACATGCACATCAGCGAGATGCTTTCAGCGCGCGGCGGCGGGAGCGCCAAAATGGATGTGCTGATGCGGTGGCCCGAACGCCGATAAGGCGTGAGGAGTCCGACTCGGTCGGCGCGATGGCACGGCACAACCGTCACAATCGCGCAGGCGTCGCCGACGCTCAGTGATGAGCGGAGCCGAACTTCCAGCGACGAGAAAAAGCGCGAGCGGGATCAATGAAGATCCCGCTCCATGTAAGGCCGAGCATCAAGGACGACCGTGAGCGCACAGGCCCTTCGCCACGGCGGCCGCCCACCATGCAGACCGACGACCGAAAGCGACGCAAGTCGGCTGCCCACTGCTGCCGCTAGGAGGCCCCGCAAGCCGTGAACGACGACATCAATGTGCTAGCGCTCGTCAAGGGACGCGAGCGTTACATCTTCCTGTACGAAGATTCCCAACGAGCCGAAGCGCTCCGCACGCTCGGCCGCTTCGCCTCGAATCCCGAACTGAGCTTCACCTGGTACGACGCCGCCGTGCTGAGCCAAAAGGTTCGCAATAGCGCGCATGATAGCGTGCCGGAGATGAAGGCTTCGCTCCCTCGCCGGATGAACCTGCCGCAGGTGAGCGACGACTGAGGCTGACGCTTCACGATAGCCCCGGAGGGGCGACATGATGTAGCCAGGGGCGTCAGCCCCTGGTAGGCAGGTTCGTTTGATCGCGTGAGCCCCGGAGGGGCGACACTGCATGGGTTCGACTCTCGACGAATCATGTCGCCCCTCACGGGGCTGAAACATCTTCGCATCGCAACGAACCAGGGGCTGACGCCCCTGGCTACATGATATCGCCCCTACTGGGGCTAGTAGCCAAGGCATACCCAGTATCGCTGGGCGTCTTCTGTTGTGCGCCCGCCTGCCATCAACTAGCCCCCGCCATGCAACGCCAGATCGCGCAGTTCCTGACCTACATGCGCGTCGAGCGGGGCGCTTCCGACTACACGGTGAAGAGCTACCGCGAGGATCTCATCGCGGCGGCCGAGTACTTCACTGAGGAAGACGGCACGTGCCCCGATCCCGCGTCCATCACCGCGGTCGAACTGCGCGGGTTCCTGTCGGCGCTCCACGAAGCGGGCTACGCCAAGACCTCGATCGCCCGCAAACTGGCGTCGCTCCGCAGCTTTTACCGTTACGGCCAGCGCGAAGGTTGGGCGTCGAGCAACCCGGCCCGCGCGCTCCGCAATCCACGCAAGGGTCGCTCGCTTCCCCACTTCCTGACGACCGAAGAGATCGGCACGCTGCTGGGAGCGCCGCCGGCTGAGTCGCCGATGGGGCTGCGCGATCGGGCGATGCTCGAGACGATGTACTCCGGCGGTTTGCGCGTCAGCGAACTGGTCGGCCTCTCCGACGCCGACGTCGATCTCGCGCAGGGCATCCTGCTGGTGAAAGGCAAGGGCCGCCGCGAACGCCTCTCGCCGCTCGGCTCCTACGCCGCCAAGGCGCTCAAGGCATGGCTGCGCGTTCGCAAGATTGCCCAGGGTGAAAAGCAGGGGCGTGAGGCCCCTGTCTTTACGAATCGCTTCGGCCATCGCCTCACCACCCGCAGCGTCGGCCGGATGCTGGAGAAGTACCTCAAGGAAACGGGCCTCGACCGCCGCACGAGCCCTCACACGCTCCGCCACAGCTTCGCCACCCACCTCCTCGACCGCGGCGCCGACATCCGCAGCGTACAGGAACTCCTGGGCCACAAGAGCCTGGTGACGACGCAGATCTACACGCACGTCAGCACCGCCAACCTGCGGGCGGCGTATGAGAAGGCGCATCCAAGGGCGAAATGACGAATGCTTAAATGACGAATGACGAATGAAGTACGCTTGCGTCCCCATTCGTCATTCGTCATTCGGATTTCGTCATTCTTTTCTTTTGGCGGTGTAACGCCTGACGTCTCTCTCCGCTCTAAACCGTGTCGAAGCAGCCAACTGACGCTGGTCGGCCGCGGTTTCAGTTTATGAGCAGGCAAAGCGGCGTGTGTTATCGCGCCGGCCGCGGTTCGATCGGCGACCCTCCACCGCTAGGGGGCGGTCCGATCTCTTCCTCTCCCAAGGTCGGGCCGCCTCCGTTTTATTTTGCGAAAGCGTCATTGGGATTTGTCGTCATTCTGAGCGGAGCGAACAATCTGACGAACCAAGTGAGGTTCCAGATTCTTCGCTCCGCTCAGAATGACCGTTGAAGTGGCGTCACCGTCACCACCGCTACAACCCAACCCTCCTCTTCCGCGGCCTGCCGCCAAGCGCGTTGCCTCCACGCATCCTGCGACGTAAATAATTCAACAGGCCATGGTGAAATCTCCCCGCCAGCCATGCCGTCGTTGCCAATCGCCACGACGCGCACCGTTGGACGCCACGGCCCTGACAAGTTGAACCGCGCGCTCCGAACGCCGCGCACTGTCCGAGCCGCCCGCGCGGCTTCAGTCGGGGGAGAATCTTCATCATGCTTCAAGGCTCACTGCTGCTCGTCGACGACGATCGCCAGGTTCTCGAATCGATGGCCGACTGGCTCCGCAGCCACGGCCTGCAAGTCGACGCCGTTCGCGGCATCGCCGAAGCGAACGATCGCCTGGCCCGCAAGTCGTACGATCTGCTGCTGGTCGACGTCCGCCTGAAGGATGGCGACGGCCTCGACCTATTGGAGCAAGTCCGCCGTTCGCATCCCGACAGCCAGGTCATCTTGATGACCGGCTACGGCGACCCCGACTCGGCGGTCGAAGCCCTCCGCGCTGGCGCCCTCGACTATCTCACGAAGCCGCTGATCGACGACGAACTCCTCGTCTCGATCGAACGGGCCTTCACGCAACACAAGGTCATCGAAGAAAACACGCAACTCAAGCGGGAACTCGACAAGCGGACTGGCCTCGACAACGTCGTCGGTCACGACGCCCAGATGCGGCGGATCTTCGACGTGATCGATAGCGTCGCCGACACGAAGGCGACCGTCCTGGTCACCGGCGAAAGCGGCACCGGCAAGAGCATGATCGCCCGCGCGATCCATCGCAGCAGCCGCCGCAGCGGCAAGCCGTTCATCGAAGTCGCCTGCGGCGCCCTGCCCGAAAACTTGCTCGAAAGCGAGCTTTTCGGCCATGTCGCCGGCTCGTTCACCGGCGCCACCGGCAACAAGGTCGGCAAGTTCATGCAGGCCGACGGCGGCACGATCTTCCTCGACGAGATCGGCACCGCCAGCCCGGCGATGCAGGTGAAGCTGCTTCGCGTGCTGCAGGAACTCCAATTCGAACAAGTCGGCGGCGACAAGACCTTCAAGGTCGACGTTCGCGTCATCCTGGCCACCAACGAAGATCTGTCGAAGGCGGTCGCCGAAGGTCGCTTCCGCCAAGATCTCTACTACCGCGTCAACGTCATCAACGTCGAACTGCCGCCGCTCCGCGCTCGCCGAGGCGATGTGTTGCTCCTCGCACAAACGTTCCTCAACGAACTGCTCGAAGACACCAATCGCCAGGTCACCGGTTTCACCGAAGAGGCGGTGGCCGCGCTGGAAGGCTACGCCTGGCCTGGCAACATTCGCGAACTGCAGAACGTCGTCGAGCGGGCCGTCCTCCTCGGCAAGGGCGAACTGATCACCCCCGCCGACCTCCCGCGCGACATCGCCGGCGGCCCGGCCATCCGCGTCACCCGGGGCGGTCACCGGACGCTGAAGGAAGCTCTCGAGGAGCCCGAGCGGCAGATCATTCTCGAGGTCCTCGAAGCCCACGCCTGGAACCGCAACGCCACGGCCGACGCCCTCGGGGTCAATCGCACGACGCTATATAAGAAGATGAAGCGACTGGGGCTCGAAGACGAGCAACTGGCCGAGCACTAAAAGTGTTTCCTTGCAGCCCCCGGCTCCGCCAGGGGGTAGCATCACGCAGGACGATGCCTGCCGGCATGGCGACCGACCCCCCGGCGGAGCCGGGGGCTGCAGTGGCAGTGACCGCCTGGCGTGCCTTTCCCGGCCCGCTTGTGCCGGTTATCCGGCCCCCAATCGCGCTTGCTTGACACTCTTCGGCCACGCGCCTACCGTGAATTAAGTCTCCGCGGCCGTTCGACTTCGGGTCGACGCCCTTCACGGTTCAACTCTATCGTCTCAACCATATCGTCTCGTCGAGATCCCTCCATGCTGCGTCTTTACGTTCCCGTCGCCGTCACCGTCGTTCTCATTGCTTCGCTGACGTTGTGGGAAAGCGTTTACTCCGACCGGTTTACCGGGTCGAGCATCAACGTTGAAGAGTTTAACAAGCGCTTCGCTGGCCTGCCGATGGAAGTTGGTCCTTGGGTCGGCGTCAACAATCCGGTAACGGAGGAGACGCTGAACACGGCTGGCGCCGTCAGTCACGTTTCGCGCACCTACACGAACCAGCAAACGAACGACAAGGTCGACGTCTGGCTGGTCGTCGGGCACGCCCGCGACATTTCTCGCCACACGCCGGACATCTGCTATCCGAGCCAAGGCTTCGCGATGGACGGCACTCAATTGAAGCAACCGATCACTCCTGACAGTTCGACGGAAGACGCCAATTTTCATACGGCGCGCTTCAAGAAGGAGGCGTCACTTGGCGCCGGCGGACCGCTCGTACGCGTCTTCTGGGCTTGGAATCCAAATAACGATGACGAGAAACAATGGGTGGCGCCTGACAGTTCGCGTCTCGCCTTCGGCAACAATCGGGCGCTATACAAGCTTTACTTCACCTCGGCGATGAAGGATCGCGAAGAGTCGGTCACCGACAACACCGCGTACAAGTTCGCCAAAATGATGTTGCCCGTCGTCAACAAGACGCTGTTCGCCGACGGAGCCGCCCCGCTGCTCGACGCGCCGCCGACGGACGCCGCCGCTCCTGCTGACGCCGCGCCTGCT
>JBGSMO010000054.1:0-13430 GCA_041740115.1 Pirellulales bacterium | reverse complement strand
TTTGGCGGCGGCGGCGGGGGGGGGTGCGGCGCGGCTGCGCCGTGCTGGTGCGGCCGGCGCCGCGGCCGCGGACGCCGCCGCGACGGCGATCGTCGAGCGAGACTTTGCGGAACTCGGCGCCTTCAACCGGCGACAGGCCGTAGTGGGCGGCGAGGCGGTCGTTCACCACGGCGTAGTCGGCGTCGATCAGATCGAGGAGGCTGCGGTCTTCGCGGAGGATCGTTTCGACTAGGGCGACTGCTTCGGCGCGCATGTCGGCGGCTAGTTCTGCGTCGAAGTCGGGGAAGCGCTCGGCGTCGGGTCTTACCGTATGGCCGAGGGCGCCGACATTGAGCCATTGAGTGGCGAAACTGTCGGCGAGGCCGCGGGCCTTCGGGTCGGCGAGCATGCGGCGAATCTGGGCGCGGAGGACCGCTTCGTCGTGGAGTTTTTCTTCGTCGGCGAGCTGCGCGAGCTCGGCGTCGGGCATCGTGTTCCAGAGGAAGTAGGAGAGTCGCGCGGCAAGCTGGTGGTGGCCGAGTTCGTAGACTCCCTCGAAGTCGTCGGGTTCGGGTTCGACGAGGAAGAGGAAGTGGGGCGAGATGAGGACCGCCTTGAGGGCGAGCTTGAGCGACGGGAGGTAGGCGTCGCCGCGGGCTTGGGCGCGGTCGAAGAGCGTCATGAGGCGCGCGAGTTCGTCGTCGGCGAGCGGGCGGCGGAACGCGCGGCGGGCGAAGGTGGCGACGGTTTGTTGCGCGGCGGTGCGCGGGGGAAGTTGATCGTTGGGGAGCGCGACGACGGTATTTAATGGGGAATGAGGAATGGGGAATGGGGAATGCGTTTCATTCGTCATTTCCCCTTCGGGCAGCGCAGCGTCGAGCACTCGCGTCGCCGCGAGCAGGTATTGCTCCAGCAAGACCGGCGAAACAAACAGCGTGTCGCCCGTGTTGTCAAAGCCTTCGCCGCCGGAGCCATCGGAGGGGAAGGCGTCGGCGGGCCGGAGGTCGAGGCCGGTGAGGTCGCGGATCGTGTTGTTGTATTCGCTGCGGCTGAGGCGGCGGCTCATCACGTGGCCGGGGTAGAACCGCTGGTTGGCGTCGGTCGCGAGCTTGTGGCAGTCGTCTTCGGGACGGCGGTTCGCTTCAATCCAACCGATCAGCGCGTTGCGTTTGGCGTCGTCGAGTTGGTCGCTTCCCTCGGGCGGCATCTCGTAGAGGTTCACGCGCTCCATGACATGCTCCCAGACGTCGGGCGCGGCGAGGGCGTCGGCCGAGTTGCCGAAGGGGGCGAGGTCGAGACTGCCGTCGGACTCAGGGCCGTTGTGGCAGGGGAGGCAGTGGTGCTCGACGATGGGGCGGATTTTCGTCGCGAACTCGTCGGCCGGCGGGGCCGCGGGTTCTTGCGCGAACGTCGGCACGGCGACAAGCGTCATCGCGGCAAGCGCGAGGAGGGCCGTGGCGTGGAGGCGGGGGGCGAGCATGGCCCTTTTAGGATAGCCCGGCGGGGAGAGGGGGAGAATGACGAATGACGAAATCCGAATGACGAATGGCGGCCGGGAAACGGGGGGGAATTGAACCACAAAGGCACGAAGGCGGCTAGCAAAGCACCAAGAAAACGTGAGGAATTGTAAAGAGGATTTGGTTTCCGCCTGATCGCCGCATCTTCTTTTTTCCCTGGCGACTTCTTCGTGCCTTCGTGTCTTGGTGGTTAGGCATTCCCGTTTCGAGCGATTAGAATACGGTGTTGGGGCATTTTCTCGCTGGCAATTCATGCAACGTTCTCGCATTGGTCCGATCGCGCTCGAGGAGCCGCTGGGCGGTTCCGCCGACAGCAACGTGCTGCGCGGCGTGCATGTCGAGCGCAACATGCGGATGGCGGTGAAGCTGTTGCCGCGCGAGATGATCACGCGGCCAATGGGGGGCGACTACTTCTCCGCGGACGTGAAGCTGCTGCAGCGGCTGGTGCATCCGAACATCGCGCGCGTGCTCGGCGGGGCGATCGACGACGGGCAGCCTTATCTCGCGCTGGAATTGGTCGAGGGAGAATCGCTGCGGAGTCTGCTCGATCGCCGCGGGCGCCTGCCGTGGGAGACGACGGCCGACATTGCTGAGTCGATTTGCGAGGCGCTGCTGTATGTTCACGCGCAGAAGATGATTCATCAGCGGCTCACGCCGTCTCGCGTGTTGTTGTTGCCTGGCGGCGGCGTGAAGCTGGTCGGCTTCGATTGCCAGATGACCGATAAGGATCAGGTGCTGGGGTTGCGTTCGCCGATGAGCGTGGCGAATTACCTGGCGCCGGAGATCTTCAAAGGGAAAAGTTCGGCGGCGTTGCCGACGGCGGACATGTTCAGCGTCGGCGTCATTCTCTATGAGTGTCTGACCGGCAAGTTGCCGTGGCCGGCGCGGAATCCGAGCGAGCTGATCATGGCACGCCGCGCGGGGCCGGCGCCGCGGGTTTCGGCGAGTACGCTGGAGTGCCCGGTGTGGCTCGACGTGCTGGTGTCGAAGTTGCTTGAGACGAAGCGCGGCATTCGGCTGGCGACGGCCGACGGGACGCGGCGGGCGATTCTCGACGCCAAGCGGAAGGTGGCCGAGGGGATGGGCGCCGCAAAGCATGCGATGTCGGGGAAGCAAGGCGCCCTGGCGATGGCGACCGACCGGAAGGAAATTGCGGCGCTGCGGAAACATCAAACGCCGACGGTGCGGGATGAGAGCCCGTTTTATGAGCGGGCCTGGTTCCTGGGGATCTGTCTGGCGGCAGTGATTGGGCTGGGTGCGTGGGCGATGTGGCCGAAGAGCGAGGCGGCGTCGTTCGCGGAACTGGAGCCGCTGTTGGCTTCGGAGAGTTACGATGATCTGCGGTCGATTTCGGATGAGGTGAGCACGTTTCGAGAGCGCTTCCCGGAGTCGGCGCATAATGCAGCGCTCGACGCGTATGAAGATCGCGTCGCCATGAAGAAGGCGATGATCGACGTGAAGCGGATCGGGTTGCAGGGGAACCTGCCGACCTCGAAGGCGCAGCGGCTGTTTGCTCAGGGGCTCAAGCGGCAGCAGTTCGGCGATTTGATGTCGGCGTGGGAACTGTACGAGCAGACGATCGAGGCCGTGCCGGCGGATGCGCCGCGGGAACTGATGGCTTATCGCCGGTTGGCGGAAAAGGGAATTACCGAGATCAAGGCGTCGCCCGATGCGGAACGGTCGCTGACCGAGATGGCGGAAGCGAAGTTGGCCGAGGCGGATGAACTGATCGCGGCGAAAAAGTTTTTGCCGGCGAAGGTGATGCTGACCGAATTTATTGGATTGTATGACGGAAATGACGAGCTTCGCGAGCAGGTGGGGTTGGCGCGGGGGAAGCTGCAAGAGATCGATGCGCTGCGGGAGTAACGGATGCCGGCCCGGGGGGATGAACCCCCCGGCTCGCGAAATAAAAATAGAACGGCGTTAGTGGGCGGCTTGTAGACCGGCATAGATCTGCCACGCCAAGAATCCCCCCATCCCAGTGACGAGAACGTAACCCTCGCGGCGCGAAATCACCATGCCGCGGAGCATGATCGGCACGAGCGCCACGGCGAAGGCGATCATAATTGGCAGATCAACGCGGATCGACTGCGGCGAGACGGGGACCGGTTGGATGATTGCTACGATCGCCAGGATGAGCAGCATGTTGAAGATGTTCGAGCCGATGACGTTGCCGACGATGATGTCGGCGTCGCCGCGGCGGGCGGCGACGGTCGAGGTCGCGAGTTCGGGGAGCGACGTGCCGATCGCGACGATGGTCAAGCCGATGAGCAGTTCGCTCACGCCGAGCAGCTTCGCGGCCTCGACGGCGGAGTAAACCATCAACTGGGCGCCGATGACGAGGCCGGCCAGGCCGACGACGACCAGCAACCAACTCTTGCCGACCGGCTCGCCGGGAAGCGTCGCCTCCTCGGCCTCCTCTTTGAATTGCGCTTTGACGCGGGCCGATTCTTGCCGGGCGGCGCGATAGGAGTAGCCGAGGAACAGCACGAACGCGGCGAGCATGAAGATGCCGTCTTGGCGACTGATTTCCCCGTCGAAGGCAAGCGCCAGCACCAGCAGCGAGACGGCGATCATGATCGGCAGTTCTGCGCGCAGCAGCCGCATGTTAATGCGCAGCGGACAGATAATCGCCGCAATGCCGAGGATCAGGCCGATGTTCGAGATATTGCTGCCGACGAGGTCGCCGAACGCGAGCTGCGTTGAGCCCTTGATCGCCGCCGAAATATCGAGCGAAAGCTCCGGCGCCGAAGTGCCGAAGGCGACCAGTGTGAGCCCGATGACGAGCTGACTGACCCCCATCCGCGTGGCGATGCTGACGGCGCCATGAAGCATCCCTTCGGCGCCGTAGTAGAGAATGACGACGCCAACCGCAAAGATGGCGACGAGCAGCAGGATCTGAAGCATGCGGACTTTCTGTCGGGCGATCAGTGGTCGATGAACATCGGAATCCGCGTCTCGGCGAGGAGTCGCTTGGTGACGGTGCCGAGAAAGAACTCGCGGATGGTCGGCTTGCCGTAGGCGCCCGTCACGAGGAGCTGCGCGCCCAACGCCTCGCCGGCGGCTTGAATGAGCGTGGCGGCCGAACTTCCCGCGGGGAGCGCTCCCGGCGCCGCTACAGTTCGATAACCATGCCGCGTGAGTAAGTCGGCAGCGATGGAGGCGAACTGCTCAGCGGCGCCCAGATCGTTATCGAAGGCGACCACGTGGATGGGGGACTGGAGGCAGAAGCCCGAGGCGATGAACGACTTCAAGGCGCGCGACGCCTGCATGCTGCCGTCGTAGGCGACCACCACGCTGGCAGCGCTGGGCGAGGGCTGGTCGGGCACGACGATCGCCGCGCCGGGACACTGCTGGAGGATTTGCTGCAGCGCCGCCGAATCGCGGCGGGGACCCGAAGGGGTCAGCTCTTCCGTGTGGCCGAGCAGCAGCACGTCGTGGCGTTGGGCCGCGCGCGAGATCTGGGGGCAGAGCGCATCGGCGGAACAAGTGACGTCGAACGCGACGCCGGCGGCGGTGCAATGGCGTTCGAACTCGCCGATCGTCGACTCCATTTGCTCGCGCGCACGGGCAATGCGCGCTTCGTCGAGCTCGACTTTGAACGCCATGCCGCCGATGGGGACGGCTTCAGGGGGCGATAAAAGGTCGCGGTCGAGGATCGACGTGCCGGAGAGGTGGAGCGTATAGCGTTGCGCGAGTTGGACGGCGTAGTCGAGCAGCGGCTCGTTGGGCGTGTCGGGCCGAAGCGCGACGAGTGCGGAGCGATACATGGCGGCGAACCTGCGTAGGGCGATAGACTGTCTACGATGCCATTGCGACGCCTTTATTCTGCCCGTCGTGATCGGTCGGGGCAATGCTGACTGGCAGAATCGCGCTGGAGCGACGATACGGTGCTGACTCACGACGCGAATCCATATCTTGCGTGCAGCGACGCGGTCGACTGGAGTCATCCGGCGATCATGCTGCAAGCGAAGCGACTCGCGGCAGGACATAGCGACGTCTTCGCCATCGCCAATGCCTGCTTCGAATGGGTCCGCGACGAAGTGATGCACAGCCGCGACTTTGAGCGGAATCCGGTGACGTGGCGAGCGTCGGACGTGCTGTTGCATCGCACCGGTTACTGCTACGCGAAGAGCCATCTGCTGGCCGCACTGTTGCGGGCGAACGGGATTCCGGCGGGGTTCTGTTATCAGCGGTTGAGCGTCGGCGACTCGGGGCCGCCCTACTGTCTGCACGGGTTCAACGCGATCGAGTTGCCGGGCGTCGGTTGGTATCGCGTCGACGCGCGCGGCAATCGGGCGGGGATTGATGCGCAGTTCACGCCGCCGGTCGAGCGGTTGGCGTTTGCGTTGCAATCGGCGGAGGAGGTGGAGTTTGCGAATGTGCTCGCCGAGCCGCTGGCGTGCGTGGTAGATTCGCTGCGGGCGTGTTCGACATGGGAGGAGGCGCTTGGGAGTCTGCCGGATGTCGGGCGGGATGACTTTGCTCGGCTAGGGCTGGTGGCGCGAGATACGTAATCGGCGGGTGAACAGCTGGGCAACCTGTAATTGCGGCGAGGGTAAGTTCCAGCGATGGGAATGCTGCGAAAGTTAATCGTAGGAAATTGGATGAGAAAACATAAGCGCCGATTAAGAAGCCTTCCATGGATCACCGCTGTTCTGGCGGCAGTAACGTCGACATCCGTCGCCACCGAGCAGCACGACTTGCAATCACGCAAGAAGTTGTGTCAAGAATTCCTTGAGAATCGGAAGTTCTACGGCCGGGAGGAGAATCCGGATCTATTGTATTCACTTCAGCAATTTGAGGGGCCGGGTAAGATTCGCTTCGAATACGACCCCAAAGATAAGTGGAAGATGAATATCACCATCAACGTCTCTGATCGTGACGTGTTATCCTTCGTCGGCGATTGGGGCGCAGCGTTCGCCAGTGATGGAAAGAGGTTTTATCTCGCAAAGTTCCATAGCGATACGACGGGTTGCGCTTTGATTGCCTATGAACTCGCAACTGGTAAAGAGCTTTGGAAAACCGAGATGTCCCATCAGCGTCCGTTTGCTCATTCGGCGTATGCGAATAGAGTCCGAGTAAGCATGTGTCTTGACCACCAGATCGATGGGGAAACCGCCGGTTCAACTGTGATTGTTACAGGAATGGAATCGTACTGCGACTATGTGGAGATTCTCGACAGCCAAACAGGTGAAATGTTGGCTCTAAAAAATTATCGGACGGGGTTTGGACGGCCAAAGGACAGCGGTGGCGTAAAAACGAAGCAGCCGACAAACACGTCGCCGTCGTCGCCCGAATAACCGGTTAGCGCAAAAAGCACCGCACTCTACATTTTTGGAAAGGACGCTGTTGTCATGGGACTTCTCTGGTTCATTCTGATCGGCATTGCGGCGGGATGGTTGGCGGGGCAGATCATGGGAGGCGGCGGGTATGGGTTGCTCGGCGATCTCGTCTTGGGGGTGATCGGAGCGATCGTCGGCGGGTATTTGTTCGGGAAGCTCGGCATCGGCGCCGGCGGGTTGATCGGGGCGCTGATCACGGCGACCGTGGGGGCGATTGTGTTGATTGCCTTGTTGCGGTTGATTAAGCGCGCGTGAACGGCTCATAACACTAATTTCGCGTGCAATCTGCCGCCACCTAGTACGAGATCATTCTTCATGCTCATCATTGAAGGTCGAAAGTTCGTCTATCAATCATTCAACTCCGAAGAAGAGTTGGAGCGAGTTGTTGTTGAGAATTCCGAGTATTTGTTTGGTCCCGCCTCGATTTACTTTTCAAAATCTTTAATCTCGACCCGTGACGGTGCTGGAACTATTCCCGATGGCTACGTAATCCATCTTGCGAATCGTGTGTGGTATGTCGTCGAAGCAGAGATCAGTAGACACAGCGTGTGGAGTCATATTGCCCCACAAGTCGCGAAGCAAATAATTGCCGCATGCAACCCAGTTTCAAAGCAGTCGTTGGTGGATATCGCCGCAGATCGCGTTCGAAATGATGCGGGACTTCTGGAGCGATTCACGGACGAAGGTATCCATGCAATCGACATACGTCGCGTATTGGCGGAAATACTTGCAAAGGAGCCTATCGTCGCCATGCCGATCGACGCAGTTAAAGACGATCTGCGTGAATGGGCGGCAACTCTTAGAATTCCAGTGAAGCTGTGGATTGTTCGCAAGTATGTCGAGTTTGGAAAACCTGAGAACGTGATGTACGAGATTCCAGAGGAATTTGGACCCGTACTAGATACAGCTGTTCAAGACGAGGAATCTCGTACTGAGTTAGCACGATACGACGTTACAATTGCAGATCTCTTAGATGCGAAAATGCTCACGGTTGGCCAGCGCTTGCAGATGCCATATAAGCCCAGGAACGGCTCTCCTCGAAGCTACGAAGCTACGATTTGTGAAGACGGCTCGATTGAGTTGCTTGGTAAACGGTTTTCTAGTCCCAGCTATGCAGCCGTTTATGGCATCCAGGATGCTGGAAGCGAAAGAAAAACCGTAAACGGGTGGACTGCTTGGCGGACTGACGATGGAGAGTTCCTAAGTGTGCTTCGCGACAAGTATTTGGCTGTAGACTGAAAGTCAGTTCAAAGCACTCTGCGTGTTTACGCGAGGGGCCACGCTCACAGACGTTAGTAAATGGCGACCGGGCTAAATATGCAGGGCTGGGAAGCTCGATAATCTCTTTGAAACCTGCCCGCGGGTCGCCGGGGGCGGGACGCCCCGGCTCGCTGGGGAGAATGTAGAAGCTGGGGGATTGCTGCCGCGGTTCGCGGGTTTCCCCAGTTTGAGCCACCCCTGCCGGCGTTGTGGCCCTAAAAGTCGGCCGCTATAATCGCGAATTCGCTATTTTAACATCTTGGCATGCTAGCGATGCCGCCGCCCCTGTCCGTGCCGATGAAGAGCCTATGCGATTCTGTTTGCTTGATCGTATCTGCTCGCTCGAACCGGGGGTGGAGTTGACGGCGGTGAAGAACGTCTCGTTGGCCGAGGAATATCTCGCGGATCATTTCCCCGAGTTTCCCGTGCTGCCGGGCGTCTTCATGCTGGAGGCGGCCACGCAGTCGGCGGCTTGGCTCGTGCGCATGAGCGAAGAGTACGCCCACAGCATGATCGTGCTGCAGGAGGCCAAGTCGGTGAAGTTCACCGACTTTGTCACCCCCGGCAACACGCTGCGGATGCGGGTTGAGCAGTTGAAGCGCGAAGGGACGATCACGTCGTTCAAGTTTGAAGGAAAAGTCGGCGAGCGGACCTGCGTGAGCGGTCGGCTGTCGCTGGAGGCCTTCAACCTGGCGGATGAAGACCCGTCGCTGGCGGAGCTCGACCAGCGGATGATTGCCGTGCAGCGTGGGCTGCAGGCGATCCTGACGCGGGAAATGAATCAGAAGTGAAAAGTCGCGCGTTTGGCGGTTGCATAAAGACTTAAACACAGAGGACACAGAGGACACAGAGAGCACAGAGAAGAATGCAAGAAGCAGCAATTCGTAATTCTCTGTGTCCTCTGTGCTCTCTGTGTTAAAGGCAATTATTGATTGCTGTGATCAGAATGCTTCAGAGCTAAGGGCTTTGAATAGATAGTTAGCGACACCGTTCAATACACATCGATATTTAGACTCGTGCTCGTGAGACCTCCGGCTACCGCCGGACGTGACCGCCAGCGAGTCGCACCCTGCAAGCGGAGGCTATGCCGTGGCGATTCCATCGCAAGAAGAGATCTTTGAAAAGGTTCGCGAAGCCCTGGTCGATGCGCTAGGCGTCGATGAAGACGAAGTAACGCCGAGCGCGACGCTGCGGGGCGACCTCGACGCCGAGTCGATCGACTTTCTCGACATCGTGTTCCGGCTCGAAAAGGCGTTCGACATCAAGATCGAGCGCGGCGAGTTGATCCCGATGGACGTCCTCGAGGACACGTCGTACGTCAGCGACGGCAAGGTAAATGCCGCGGGCATCTCGAAGCTGAAGGAGCGGATGCCGTTCGCCGACCTGAGCGGGTTCGAGGCCGACCCGAACGTCCAGAACCTAGGCAACCAGCTGACGGTGCAGGACATGTGCAACTTTGTTGAGTACAAGTTGAAGAAGGCGTAGGGAGTTGCGAGCGGCGAGTTGCGAGTAGCGAGTGAAAGTTTTTTGCTCGGTCTCCCTGACTCGCAACTCGAAACTCGCAACTCGGAGCTTCCATGCGTTGGTTCTGGATCGATCGATTCACTGAATTCGTGAGCGGCTCGCACGCGACTGCCGTCAAGGGCGTGTCGTTGGCCGAGGACCATATGCACGACCATCAGGTCGGCTACCCGATCATGCCGAACTCGCTTTGCTGCGAGGGGATGGCTCAGGCGGGCGGGTTGCTGATCAGCGAGCATTATGGGTTCGGCGAGTTGGTGGTCCTGGCCAAGCTGTCGAAGGCGAAATTCACCGGCCGGGCGCGGCCGGGCGAGACGCTGACGTACAAGGTGACGGCTGACTGGATCCGCAATGACAGCGCCCAGGTGTCGGGCGTGGCGACGGTGGGCGATCGGCCCCACGGCGAGGTGCAGATTCTGTTCGCGCGGATGGGCGAGGAGATGGCCCAGCAGATGGGCGCCAAGCTGTTTCGGCCGACCGATTTACGGCATTGGCTGAATTTGGTCGGGGTGTTTGAGGTCGGCGTGAAGCAGGATGGGACGCGGCTGAAGCGGGAGGATTATCCGCTGAATGAAGTCGCGGCGACGTGAGTTGTGAACCCACCCTTCTGGTTCCCTCCCCTTGAAGGGGAGGGTTAGGGAGGGGTGAATGTGGAGTGCACCAGGGTTCTAACCCCCCTCCCCAGCCCTCCCCTCCAGGGGGAGGGAGCCGGAGACCTCTATCGCGGGGGAGCGTCTCGGGCGTTGGACGGATCCGCCTGCCGTTGCTTCGGGTCGAATCTGGGGGCGTTGACGCCTACAATCTTGGGTGGCGCCCGCGGGGATGAACCCCGCGGCTCGCTTTGATTGCTGAATCGGTTTGATCGATTGGCCCCTCTCCCCTGTTTGTGGATTTCTGCCATGCGTCGTCGCGTTGTGGTCACTGGCATTGGTTGCGTCACTCCTTCGGGAAACAACCCCGAGAAGTTGTGGGAGAATTTGCTCGCGGGCCGCAGCGGCGTGGCGAAGACGACGCTGTTCGACGCCAGCAATTTTCCGACGAAGATTTCGGCGCAGGTGAAGGATTGGTCGATCGCCGAAGAGGGCGAGGACCCGGCCGTATGGGCCAATCGCAGTCGCCATACGCAGTTTGCCGCCGGGGCGGCCAAACAAGCCGTCAAGGATTCGGGAGTGCTGGAGACAGTCGAGCCGACGCGGTTTGGCGTTTATCTCGGCGCCGGCGAGGGGCAGCAAGATTTCTTCCGCTTCGCGCGGATGATGACCGCCGCGACGGCGGCTGACGGCGACTTTTCGCTGAAGAAGTTCGTCGAGACGGCGCTGAAAGAACTCGACCCGGTCGCGGAACTCGAACAAGAGCCGAATATGCCGGTCGGGTATCTCGCCGGCATGTTCAACGCCCAGGGGCCGAACGCCAATTGCCTCACCGCGTGCGCGGCGAGCAGCCAGGCGGTCGGCGAGGCGACCGAGATCATCCGCCGCGGCGAAGCCGACGTGATGCTTTCCGGCGGCGCCCATAGCATGATTCATCCCTTCGGGATCACGGGGTTCAACCTGCTGACGGCGCTGAGCGAGAACAACGAGCAACCCGAACGGGCGTCGCGGCCATTCGATTTGAACCGCGACGGATTCGTGCTGGGCGAAGGCGCGGCGATGGTGATTCTCGAAGAGTACGAACGGGCGAAGGCCCGCGGGGCGACCATCTACGGCGAGATCGCGGGCTACGGCACGACGGCCGACGCGTATCGCATCACCGATCAGCACCCCGACGGCCGCGGCGCCACGGCGTGCATGACGATGGCGCTGAAGGATGCGAAGCTCAACGCCAACGACATTTGCTACATCAACGCCCACGGCACCAGCACGGCGGTGAACGACAAGGTCGAGACCCACTCGATTCGCCGCGCGTTCGGCGAGCAGGCGTACAAGATTCCGGTGAGCAGCACCAAGAGCATGACGGGGCATCTCGTCGCCGCCGCGGGCGCCACGGAACTGATCATCTCGCTGCTGACGCTGCGACGGGGCGTGATGGCCCCGACGATCAATTACGAAACGCCTGATCCGAATTGCGATCTCGATTATGTGCCGAACGCAGCCCGCGAGAAGAAGTGCAAAGCGGTGCTGTCGAACAGCTTTGGGTTCGGCGGGCAGAATATCACGCTGATCGCGACGGCGGTTTAAACAGCCCTGCCATCGTGGCCGGGGTGATTTCGATCGACTACGGGCTTCGCGTCATCAACGGGACGCCGAGCCAGAATGGCTCGGCTATATGGCGGAGACGACGGCCAACCGCGGTGTAGCGACGCGGCGCCGCGGGAAGCTTTACGTCCTGACGGCGGCGACAGTCGTCGTCCTGTATCTTTGTTACTTGCTGGTCCTGCCGTTCATTCCGCCGTTGGTCTGGGCGGTCACTGCGGCCGTGATCACCCATCGCTTCAGCCAATGGGTCGGCCGGCATGTGAAATCGCCCGACGTCAAGGCAGCGATTTGCGTGGCGGCGGTGACGGTGATGCTGTGCATTCCAGCGGCGATCGTCATCACCGCAGGCGCACAGCAAGTTACCATCGCCGTGAAGGAATGGGACGCCATCACCGCTAATGTTGCGGCATGGGTGGAGCAGCATGAGACGCTCGACCGTTACTGGCAGGAGTTCAATCTCGCCGAACAGGCGCCGCAGCTGATCGATAGTTTGCGTCCTGGCGCGGTAGCGGCAGTGTCGACGCCCCTCTACCTGGTGCTGCAAACGATGCTGACGCTGTTCGTCCTCTACTTCCTCTATCGCGACGAGGAGCATGCCATCGATTCGGTGCGGAGTCTGCTGCCGCTGAGCGAGGGCGAATCGGATCGTCTGCTGAGCCGAATCGACGACACGATTCATGCCACGATCTTTGGAACCGTGACCGTCGCCATGGTGCAAGGGATCATGGGGGGAATCATGTTCGGCATCCTCGGCATCCCGGGCGCTACCCTGTGGGCGCTAGTGATGGGGTTGCTGGCGATCATCCCGTACTTGGGAACCTTCGTCATCTGGGGCCCAGCGGCCGCGATTCTCGCGTCGCAAGGAGAATGGGGGAAAGCGGCCATTCTTGCGGGCTGGGGGATGACGGCGATCGCGCTTGTCGACAATCTGCTCTATCCCTATCTGGTCGGACAGCGGCTGAGGCAACATACGGTCGTGGCGTTCATCGCCATCTTGGGAGGAGTGAGCGCCTTCGGCGCGACTGGCGTGGTGCTCGGGCCGGTGATCGTGTCGGCGGCGTTCTTTTTGTTTGATCTCTGGCGGCGCCGGACGGAGCATGGAGCGTCGGCGGAGCGGGCTTGAGAGGTTCAAGCTGGTGCGTGAACTCGGGCGCCACTGGCATCCTGTCAGTGAGAAGTGCCGAGCGCGTACCCACTACTGCACTGGCAGGATGCCAGTGGTGCCCATTCATTTGGCAATCGCCACGAAGACTTTAGCGCATGAAAACAGCCGCCTGCGCGCTTCCTTGCGCGCTGGCGGCTGAATGGCGAGCTTCCGTGCTCGCGTCGATTGCACGTCGCGACCCGAATTAACCCCCGGTCAGTGACCGGGGCTAACGGTGGGATTCGCGTCGTGGTTCGCTCAGTTCGGGCCGATAGTCGGCGGGTTGGCCATCAGGAAGTCGCGTGGGCCGCGGGTGGTGTAGTAGGGGTACGCCACTTGCGCGCTTGGCGGGCCTTGGTTGAAAGCGGGGTACTCAGGGTAGCCGCCTGCATGAGGGCAGAGTCCGCCGCCAGCGCCGCACGCGCCGCCGACTCCGCACCCTCCGACGCCGCAGCCGCCCGGTCCGCAC
>JBGSMO010000047.1:0-12095 GCA_041740115.1 Pirellulales bacterium | reverse complement strand
AGCGACATCGGCAGCGCGGCGGCGAGAGCCAGCGCGAGCAGCGTCCCCGGCGTCGTCACGCCGTCGGGGATCGTCTTCTCGTCAAAGTCGATCAGGCTCGCCGCGGCCATCAGCGTCAGCAAGATCGCATGGGAGAGAAACGTGGCGAGCGTCGTCCACGCCGGCGCCACTAGCGCTCCCCGTTGCAGCGGTCCTCCAGCCAAGGCTTCAAACTGGTGATGCAGCAACCCTTGCTGATCGACTTCCCACCAGTACAGCGCCGCCCACGCGAGCGCCATGAACAACTCCACCGCGAAGGGGCGGCGCCAAAAGCCGGCGCCGTGAATATCGGCCTCGCGACGAAGGCCGAACCAGCCCCACACCGGCAAACGATCGGTCACGACCCGCGCAGGAGCCCGTTCATGTCGCGGCGCCCACGGCGAGATCGGCCGACGATTCCACGCGAGCGTGTAGGTCGCCCAATTGACCCAACTGCCGGCGATCAGACCGACGCCGGCGGCAGCGAGGAGTCCGATCCAAAGTGGCGGAGCGAGCATCGTGCGTTCGCTGGGGTGTACGGAGGCGAGACAGACGGAACGGACCACTCGGGTTCTCAGCGTCATTCTGAGCGGAGCGAAGAATCTGGAGGCCCGTTTGATTGGCTAGATCCTTCGCTTTGCTCAGAATGACAGACGTTACGCTTAACTGAAGATCCTCTATTGCCCGGCAGCCCTTAAGGCTGCGACGATTTCGTCGGCAATATCGGCCGGGCCCTTCCCTTCGGTATCGACCTCAAGCGTAGCACATGCCCGATAATGGGGCGTTCGCTCAGCCAAAAGGCGGGCAATCTCCGCCTGTCCCCCGGCAGCCGTGAGATTAGGCCGGCGAGCTGCCGTCGCCGGGTCGGCGGCAATCCGGCGTTCCAATGTCTCGACTGAGGCCTGCAGCCAGACGACGGCGCCGCAGCGCTTGATCGCCTTACGGTTCACTTCCCGCAAGATGGCCCCGCCGCCCAGCGCGATCACGGTTCGCTGACGCAGCGCGAGCAAATCGACGACGATCGCCTCCAGATCGCGAAAGTGAGTTTCGCCGTCGTCGGCAAAGATCGCGGCGATCGATTTGCCGGCGCGGAGCTCCACCTCCACGTCGGCGTCGACCCAGTCCCAACCGAGGCGCGCGGCGAGGGCTTGGGCGACGGCCGTCTTGCCGCTGCCGCGATAGCCAATCAGCGCGATCGAAGTGACTTCCATGAATCGAAATTGAACAGGAGAGACAAACCTAATTACAGTCACGACTACGAGCCGATTGCATCGTCATTCATCATCCGTTTCATCAGTTGGGTCAGGTTTGCCTCGTCGCCCTTCTTCGTTAGTTGGCGCATCATCGTCCTTCAGTTCTTCCGTCGGTAAATCGATATCCTCTTCTGACGGCGGCCGAGGCGGCGGAAAATACTTCACCGGGCCGATTGCCCGCTTCAACACTTCGCGCATCAGATCAGCCGGAGCTTCCTGCCGCGTGAACAGGAAGAACTGCAACTGCGCCTGCCGGACGAACATTTCCACCCCGGTGATCGTCTCGCAATTGCGCGAGCGGGCGTCCTTGACCAATAGAGTCGATTCGGGATTGTAAACCGTGTCGAACACCAGCATGTTCGGTTTGAGAAACGTCTTCTGGATCGGCGATTCGTCGACGTTGGGGTGCATCCCGATCGGCGTGCAGTTGACGATGACGTCGCACGGGCCGCGATGGCGGGCTTCCCAGTCGATCGCCTTCGCTTCGAACGCGTTCGCGAGCCGCTCGGCCCGCGGCATGGTGCGCGACGCGATGGTGATCGTCGCCCCGCGCTTCCGGAGGCCGAACACAATCGGCCGCGCGACGCCCCCGGCCCCGAGGACCAATACCCGTTTTCCTTTGAGCGGACTCGGGTCGGCCCCGATTTCGCCCAGGGCGTGTTCCAGGCAGTCCATCGCGGCGTTGTAGTCGGTGTTGTAGCCGACGATCTCAGGGCCGTCGAAAATCGCCGTGTTCACCGCGGCGATGCTTTTCACCGCCGGGTCGACTTTCGTCAGGCTCCGCGCGATCTGTTCCTTGTGAGGAATCGTCACGCTCAGTCCCTTGATCCCGAGCCGCGTGGCGTCTTCCATGAACCGCGCCAGCGCATCGGCCGGGACGCGGAACGGGACGTAGACGGCGTCGATCCCCAGTGCCTGAAACGCCGCATTGTGAACGTGCGGACTGAGGCTGTGGCCGACCGGGTCCGCGATGACGCCGTAGACCGTGGTATTGGGACCGATCTTTTCGTAGTTGTAGATCTCGGTCATCTGCTTGAAGCTGAGCTGACCGGGGGCAAGCGTCCGTTCGTGATGGAACGTCGCGTAGGTGAACGCCGCCCCGAACTTGCCGGCGAGAATACGGGACGGCGTGCCGATGTCGCCCATGCACATGCCGACGGTCGGAATCTCGCTCTCCTGCATCATCTCCAGCATCCGCAAGTTGTCGTGCGGATCGTTCGCCATCGTGGCGAGCTTGATGATGTCGGGGTTCAGTTCCGACATCCGTGCGTGAAGTTCGCGGAGATCGTCGGGCGTCTTGCGGAAGTTGTGGTAGCTGACGATACGCTTCGTCCGGCCGAAGCGCGGGATCTGCCCGGCGACGTCTTCTTCGAGGTCGACGTAATCGACCCCTTCGGCGATCGCCTCGCGGAGGAGCAGCAGGCGAGCCTCTTCCGAGCCGGGCCACTTGCCCCCATCCTCCTTGCGGCGGCAGGTGATGATCACCTGGCACCCTTCGGGCCGGCCCGCCATCAGCCGGCGGATGTTCACCTTGCCGGCGACGTAGTCGAGGCGCAGCTCGACCATCTTGGCGCCTTGCTCAGCGAGATGCTGATGCTCGGCCATGATATGTTTGTGGCGGCTACGACCGATGGCGACGCAAATCATGTGGGGGCTCTACTGTCAGACTGCTTGGGGGAATGACCGGCCGTCGTCATCCTGAGCGAAGCGAAGGATCTAGCGTCAACTAGAGGCCAGATTCTTCGCGTTGCTCAGAATGACGCAATCGGGGGCGGGCCATAGCCGGTCCATTGTGAACCAATCGGCCCGCACGATCAAATCCGTTTGAACTGCCGATCGAGCTGTTCACGGGTAAAAATCAAGGCGGTGGGCCGGCCGTGGGGGCAATGATGGTGGTCCTGGGCAAGCCCCCGCTGTTCCAACAGGGCGTCGATCTCCTGAGGCGTGAGGCGATCGCCGTATTTAACGGCCGCCTTGCAGGCGATCATGTGGAGCAGTTCGTCGAGGATGTCGCGGGATTCGGGGGCTTTTCCCCCCGCGAGCAGTTGCTCCACCAGACTCCGGAGGACCTCCGCCGGCGGCAGGTTCGCGAGCATCGCCGGGTAGGCCGAGACGAGGACCGTCTCGCCGCCGAACGCCTCGACTTCCATGCCGAGCTGGGCCAGCGTCTCGCGATTCTCGACGGCCGCGGCCGCTTCGCTGGCGGCCAGATCGACCGGTTCGGGCACCAGCAGCCGCTGACTCTCGACGGCGCCGGCGAGGACCCGCTCCCGAAGCGCTTCGTACAAGATCCGTTCGTGGAGCGCGTGCTGGTCGATCACTTCGAGCCCCTCGTCGGTTTCGGCGACGAGGTAGCGGTTGTGGATCTGCAACGCCCGCGGCGAACGATGCGATTGCGGGGCGTCGTGCGGCAGATCGAGTCGATGAGCCGCGGCGGAGGCGTAGTCGATGGCCGGATCGTTTGTCCTCGCTTCGCCGTCGCGGCCCGCATCATTGGGAATGACGTTGGCGTCGCGCGACGACGCTGCTGAGGGAGCGCGGCCGACCAGCGGCGGCAGATCGACGCGGTGGAGTCGCAGGGCGTCACGCTGATCGCGATCGGCGAACGGGACGAAGTCGGGGACGCGATCATCGCCCGTCGCCGGGCCGAGTTGCCGTTTAGCCCAGTCCCATAGTCCCTGCGAGGCCGCGGGGGTCGCGGCGAGGATTTCATCGTCTGCCGCGCTGCCGAGCGGCGGCGCCGAAGCGCGGGCGATGAGATCGGTCGAGAGGAACTTTGTCCGCAGCGTGCTGAGGAGTTGGCTGTAAACGCGCCCGCCGTCTTGAAAACGAACTTCGAGCTTCGTCGGATGGACGTTGACGTCGACCGCCGCCGCCGGCATCTGCAAGTGGAGGAAGCAGACCGGGAAGCGGCCCGTCAGCAGCAGCCCGCGGTAGGCTTCGCCGAGGGCATGCTGCAGCGAGCGATCGCGAATGAAGCGGCCGTTCAGAAAGAGATATTGCATCCGGTTGTTCGGCCGGCTGTGGATCGGATTGGCGACGTCGCCCGTCAGCTGAATGCCCTCGTCATCGCTCTCGATGTGAATCAAGCTGTCGGCAAGTTCCTGTCCGCAGAGGGCGGCGATCCGTTGTCGTGCGTCGCCGGGCGGCAAATCATGGATGAGTCGTCCGCCATGTTGCAGCGTGAAATGGACCTGCGGATGGGCCAGCGCCAAACGCGAGAGCGCTTCGGTGAGATGTCCCATCTCCGTCTGCGTGGTGCGGAGGAACTTCTGCCGTACCGGAGTGTTGAAGAAGAGAGTGCGCACTTCGACCGTTGTCCCGCAAGGACCGCCGACGGGGCGGAGCGGTTCGGCGGCGCCGCCGACCACTTCGAGTTCGGTCGCGATCGGAGCTTCAGCGGGGCGACTGCGGAACGAGAGACGACTGACCGCTGCGATCGAAGCGAGCGCTTCGCCGCGGAAGCCGAGCGTCGCGACGCGGAAGAGATCGTCGGCGTCGACGATCTTGCTGGTGGCATGACTTGCTAGCGCTAGCTCCAGTTGCTCGGGCGCTACGCCGCAGCCGTCGTCGACGACGCGGATGAGTTCGGTCCCCCCCTGCTCTACCGTCACGTCGACCCGCCGCGCGCCGGCGTCGAGCGAGTTTTCGACGAGCTCCTTCACCACGCTCGCCGGCCGCTCGATCACCTCGCCGGCGGCGATCTTGTTGACGACGCTCGGCGGCAGTTGGCGGATGATGGGCATTGAATTTCGTCCGTGGGCAGTTGTCCGTTGTCGGTGGTCAGTTGCTGGATGCTGGAGGGCATTAGCCCTGCACCCCGAACCCTCTCCAGCAACTGACAACGGACCACTGACAACTGACATGCTTCCTCAGTTCAGTCCGTACTCTTTGATCTTCCGATAAAGCGTCCGCTCGCCGATGCCAAGCATCTGGGCCGCTTCCTCGCGGTTGCCACCGGTCGATTTCAGCGTCTCGGCGATGAAAAGCCCTTCGAGCTCTGCCATCGGGCGGCCGACCAAATCGGCCAGTCCGGTACTTGCGCCGATTGGCTCGGGTTGCTCGCCCGGCGTGAGGAGTTCGGGCGGCAAATCGTCGACGTCAAGCACCTCGTCGAAGTCGACCACCACCATGCTCTCGATCGCATTCTTGAGTTGCCGCACGTTGCCGGGCCAGTTGAACGCCATCAGCCGTCGACGCGCGGCAGTCGTCATGCTTTTAATCTTTTTGTGGTGCCGCGCGCTATGGAGCTGAATGAAGTGCTCGATCAACAGCGGAATATCGCCCGTTCGCTCGCTCAACCGCGGCAACCGCACCGTAAGCACTTTGAGGCGGTGGTAGAGATCTTCACGAAACGTTCCGGCGCGGATTGCTTCTTCCAGGTCGCGGTTGGTCGCCGACAAAATGCGGACGTTTACCTTGATCTGCTCGTTGGAACCGACCCTCGTGATCTCGCCGCTTTCCAGCACCCGCAGCAGTTTGATCTGCGTCGGGAGCGGCATGTCGCCCACTTCGTCGAGGAAGAGCGTCCCGCCGCTGGCATACTCAAACTTGCCGACGCGGTCGGCGCTGGCGTCGGTGAAGGCGCCGCGGATGTGGCCGAACAGTTCGCTCTCGAGGATGTTCTCGCTGAGGGCGGCGCAATTGAGCGCGACGAACGGACGATTCTTCCGCGGGCTGTTCTGATGGATCGCCTGGGCGACGAGTTCCTTGCCGGTGCCGGTCTCGCCTTGAATCAGCACCGTGGCGTCGGTCGGCGCGATTCGTTGCAGTCGCGTGACGACGTCGTGCATCTGCGGGCTGTTGCCGATCACTCCCTCAAAGCCGAATTTCTCGTCGAGTCGCCGATTGAGTTCGGCGTTCGCCCGCCGCAGGTGCTGCGTTCGCGAGGCGCTGTCGACGACCGACCGCAGCTGCTTCAAATCGAGCGGCTTCAGCAGGTAATTAAAGGCCCCCTGCTGCATCGCCTCGACGGCCGATTGCACGGTGCCATGGCCAGTGACGAGAATCACCTCCGCGTCGGGCAGCAGCTCTTTCGACTTGGCGAGGACTTCCAGGCCAGTCGAGTCTTTCATTCGCAGATCGGTGACGATCACCTCGTAGGCGTCGCGAGCGAGCATCGCCATCCCCTCGGCTCCGCTGGTGGCGACCGTGCAGTCGTAACCGACCCGCGCCAGGCTATCGGCCACCGCCTCGGCGTGCGCCGCCTCGTCGTCGACGACGAGGACCTTGATCGGCGGACCAGCTTTGGCGGCGGTGGGAGAGGACATAGCTAACGATGATACGGGGGCTGGCGTGGCTGAAAAAGGGGAGGAAGACTAACCGCCAAGGACGCCAAGAGCGCCAAGGAAAGACAGAAGACTTTGGAACCGCCGATGAACGCAGATAAACGCCGATGGGGAATTATCTGCGTCCATCGGCCTTTATCTGCGGTTCCAGCGTTTCTTGCATTTCCTTGGCGTCCTTGGCGGTTCAATGCATTTCAATCGTCTACCCGCTCAGCCGCGGCGGCGCCGGCAGTTCGATCGTGAACTGCGTCCCGCGTCCCACTTCGCTCTGCACATGCATCCGGCCGCCGTGAGCTTCGATGATCTTGATCGTCGTCGGCAGGCCGAGCCCCGAACCTCCTGGCTTCGTCGAGAAGAAGGCCTCGAACATGTGGGCCGCGGTGTGATCGTCGATGCCGACGCCGGTGTCGATCAGGTGCAGCACTACATGGCCGCTTGCCGTGGTTGTACGGACGACAAGCTGGCCCCCCTTCGGCATCGCCTGCTTGGCGTTGAGCAGCAGGTTGATCAGCGCACTGCGGAACGACTCGGCGTCGAGCATCACCCGCGGCAGGTCGGGGTCGAGGTAGCGAATGATCTCGACGTTCGCCGCGGCCGCTTCCGGGGCGAAAAAGTCAAGCGTTTCGACAATCTCGGCGTTCAGGTCGGTAGGCTGCCGGTGGAGCTTGCGGATCTTGGCGAAGTTGAGGAAGTCGTCGAGCAGATCCTGCAGCCGTTGGCATTCCCGCTGCATGACGTCGATCCGTTTGGCGGCACGGCGCTGCGCGGGCGACTGCGGCTCGGCGAGATCCTCGGCCAGTAACTCCATGTTGAGCCGAATCGTCGAGAGGGGGTTTTTGATCTCGTGAGCCAGTGCCCCGGCGAGCTGTGCCATCTCCGCATATTGGGCGATGAGCCGTTCGTACTGATCGGAGCTGGGGGCTTGGGGCGTCATGGTCGAGCAACTCAGCGCAAAGCTGCGGGGTCCCGATGGGGACCCCGCAGGTGCATTCCAAACTACGTGTCGTGAGGCGATGAAGCTTAGGCTTCGACCGTCTCGGCTTCCGATTCGGCCAGTTCACGCATGGCGACCTTGCGGCTCAACTTGACGCGATCTTGCTCGTCGACCGCGATCACCTTCACCTTCATGTGATCGCCGACCTTGCAGACGTCGCCCACCGACGCGACGTAACCGTCGGCCAGTTCGCTGATGTGGCAAAGGCCGTCGCGGCCCGGCAGGATTTCGACGAACGCGCCGAAGTCCTTGACGCTGGTGACGACGCCGTCGTAAATGCGGCCGACTTGCACGCTCGCCGTGAGGGCTTCGACGCGCGCCAAGCCTGCCTTGGCGGTCGCTTCGTCGCTGCCGGCAATCGTGACCGTGCCATCCTCTTGGACGTCGATCGTGACGCCGGTGTCTTCCTGAATGCCGCGGATCGTCTTGCCGCCCGGGCCGATGAGCAGGCCGATCTTGTCGGGGCTGATCTGCGTGCGGAACAACCGCGGGGCCGATTCGGCGACGCCGGCGCGGGGCCGAGGAATCGCCGAGAGCATGTTGCGGAGGATTTCGATCCGAGCTTCGCGCGACTGAGCGAGCGTGGCGCGGATGATCTCTTCGCTGATGCCGTTGATCTTCAGGTCGAGCTGGATGCCCGTGATACCGTTCTGCGTGCCGGCGATCTTGAAGTCCATGTCGCCGTAGTGATCTTCGTCGCCGATGATGTCGGTGAGGAGGACCCACTTGTCCCCATCCTTCACCAAGCCGACCGAGATGCCGGCCACCGGGTTAGTGATCGGCACGCCGGCGGCCATCAGGCCGAGCGTGGCGCCGCAGACCGAAGCCATCGAGCTTGAACCATTCGATTCCAGAATGTCCGAAATGACGCGGATCGTGTAGGGGAACTCGTCGTGGTCGGGGAGGATCGGGTTGACGCTCCGTTCGGCCAAGGCGCCGTGACCGATTTCACGCCGACCCGGACCGCGAATCGGACGGCACTCGCCGACCGAGAACGACGGGAAGTTGTAGTCAAGCATGAACCGCTTCGAGAACTCGTCGAACAGGCCGTCGACCCGTTGCTCGTCGCGGCCGGTGCCGAGGGTGATCGTGATCAGGGCCTGCGTTTCGCCGCGTTGGAACAGGGCCGAACCGTGGACGCGGGGGAGCAAATCGACTTCGCACTCGATCGCGCGGAGCGACTTGTAATCGCGGCCGTCGGCGCGGGTGCCGTCGAGGATCAGATCGCGAACGATCTTCGCTTCGAGGTCGTGCCACGCCTTCGAGAACGAGGCGTCGCTGTAGGCGCCGTCGGCGGACGAATCGGGAATGAGCGAGGCTTTGGCTTGCTCCTTCACGGCCCGCATCGCGTCGGCGCGATCATGCTTGCCGGCGGTCTGCTTGGCGGCGCGGGCCTGGTCGTAGAAGCCATTCTTCAGGGCGTCGTAGCAGCCGTCATTCACCGGCAGGGTGAAGGCCTTCTTCGCCTTGCCGACCTTGTCGATCAGCTCTTGCTGCAGGTCGCACAATTCTCGGACGTAGCCGTGGGCGGTGATGATCGCTTGGGTCATCTCCTCTTCAGGCAGCTCGCGGCCGAAGCCTTCGATCATCAGCACGGCGTCCTTGGTGCCGGAGATGATCAAGTCGAGCGTGCTCGCTTCGAGCTCGTCCTGCGTGGGAAAGGGGACGAACTTGCCGTCAATGATGCCGAGGCGAACCGAGCCGAGCGGGCCGTCGAACGGCAACTCGGAAATGCCCAGCGCAGCGGCGGCGCCATTCATCGCGAGGACGTCGCCGTCGGTCTGGCGATCGCTCGACATCACAAAGGCTTGGATCTGAACTTCGTCGTTGAACCCTTCCGGAAACAGCGGACGGATCGGGCGATCCATCAGCCGGGCGGTGAGGGTTTCCTTGGTCGTGGGCCGGCCTTCACGCTTGATGAAGCCGCCGGGGAACTTACCGGCGGCGGCGACGCGCTCGCGGTAGTCGCAGGTGAGCGGGAAGAAGTCGATGCCGGGCCGCGGCTTGTCGGTGGCGGCGGCGACGAGGACGACGGTGTCGCCGTATTGAACGGTGACGGCGCCGGCGGCTTGCTTGGCGAGGGCGCCCGTTTCGATGGAGAAGACGTACTGACCGATTTGCTTTTCAACTTTGATTCGCTTCAATTTCTTGCTTCCTAACTTTTTTCGTTGCTGAGCAGCTAGCAGCCGAGGCTTCGTCGAACGGCGGCCCAACCGTACTGGAGGCCGCCCGCGCGATGCATCAGGGCCGAGCATGAGAACGCCGCCGAACGGGCCGGTCGTCGCGTGCGTCACAAAGGAGCGCGTGCGAAACGGCGCCGGCGTCAAGCGACTGGGGCGCGGCGCCGATGAAGGCAGCCGACGATCAACTCGTTGGCCCCCGCAATTACCCCAAACCAGGGGCGCGGTCGCAGAGAAGTTCGCGTGGCAGATCCCGGCGAGCTGGCCGGCGGGCGACGCTCACTCACTTCGGCGACAGCGTTACTTGCGGATGTCCAGACGCTTCAACAGATCGAGATACTTTTGCGGATTGGTCCGCTTCACGTAGTCGAGCAACCGGCGACGCCGGCTCACCATGCCGAGGAGACCCCGACGGCTGGCGTAATCCTTCTTGTGAAGCTGCAGATGCTTGGTCATCTCCGCAATGCGGGTCGTCAGGATCGAGACCTGCACTTCCGGCGAACCGGTGTCGGCTCCCGCACGGCCAAATTCCTGGATCAACTCGCTCTTACGTTCTTTCGTGACTGACATCTGTTCTTTCCGCGTGTTCTGTCGCTCTAGCGCTGGCCTGGGCCGAGTCTGTCGCACCGCATCCCCCAAAGGACCCCTCTGGAGACGGCGACCCCGGCTCGCGTCGCCTCCGGCGGCGCGAGCCAAAACTCATGCTGGGCGAGACTGCTACAACTCTTCCTACAACAAGACACTGTGATAAAAACTGGTAACGATCCCCATTAATGTACAGATGCATGCGTGGAACGCAACCGCACCTGGAGGGCCTGAAGCCGTTTGCCGGTCAGCTCGATTCTCCCGTCACCCCGAGGTACTCCGAGGGGTCCGGCCAGCTTGTACGGAACGCCTGGGAATGACAGAGCGGCGACGTAGCGGAAACCCGAGTTTCCGCGGCTTGGAGCCATGTGCGGCCAGCCCGCCGAGCGATGCTGGTAGCGATCCTATGCGATCCGTTCCCTTTCCCAGGGCCCAGAGAAAATGCGTCAGCAATAGAACGAATGGCAGACGATTCGCGAGGGCCTCCTTGTCTCCAGCCAGGCTTTCCTGGCCGACTCGCATTTTCCAGGGCTTTTTTGAGGACGGAATCTCTGGTCGACAAAAAACGCCTGCTTTTTGCGAGTCTGCCATGTCGGCCAAGTCAGCCAACTGTGCCACTTCGTTTTTGTTGGCATTCTTGAGAAATGCGTCACGGATTTTGCCGGTGACGGACGATTTGCGACGGGCGTTTGCAGGGCTAGTCTGGTCGCGCCGCGCGCGGCGATCGTGGGCGTTCCCACGCGGAGCGTGGGAACGAGAGTGAACATGGAATGAGTTTTCAAAGAGCGGTAGGCCAAGCTTTTAGCCTGACAGAGGCGCCAAACAGCAACGAAACCGCTGCGTGGCGCCCGTCAGGCTGGAAAGCCTGACCTACTGCAACCTAGCAGGTCGCGCGGCCAATTTCTGCAGTAAAGCGGTTGGATTTTTTGGCGGGAGTATATGGCCATTCTTGGCTAGATGAAAAACCTCGCGCCAAGGCGCCGAGGGCCGAAAACGGTTCCTGCCAACTTTTGTTCCCGGTTGGACTTGGAACTCCCTTATTATCGACGAACTTCGCGCGGGTGAGATTAAATCTTCTTGCTACTCCGCTGCACACGAGCCGCGACCAAAGCGCCACGTGACTCCCATGCCTGCCCAATAGCTCTCCAGGTTGACCGTCGTGTTGGCGCCGAGTTGATCCGACGCTGGGAACATGCCGCCGGCCATCACGTCGAAGTCGACGCCGGGCAACACGTCGCTGAACCCTACGCCGCCCGAGATGCGGTGCTCGCCCACGACCGCGAGCTGCGCTTGCAAATACTTCACGCCCGGCACGCCGCCGGGAATGGGAATGCCGGCCACCGAATCGCCGGTCGAGGAATCAATCGGGTTCTGGGCCAGCGAATAGCCTGCGCGCAGCTTGCAGCGCTTGGTCAGCTGATACTGTGAGCCGAGCTGCAACACCCACTGATCGCGATAAACGTCGCGGAATAAGTCGGCGTCATCCCAATTCAGGTAGAGGACGTCGGCGGCGAGAAGCAGATCGCCGCTCATAAGGCTCGAATTCGCAATGCCGAGTCCGACGCTGCGCGGCAATTCAAGTTCCACGTCGCGCGAAGCTTCGAACTGACCATTGAGCAGTTCAATGCGGACGGCGTCCTCAAAGCGAAAGTGCTGGCGAGTTTGATAATAGGCGCCGAGCGTCGTGTCGTCGGTCAAGTCGTAGCTCATGCCGAGACTCGCCCGCAGGCCATACGCATTGGTCATTGCTCCATCACCCACGAACGGGCCGTCCAGG
>JBGSMO010000035.1:0-2760 GCA_041740115.1 Pirellulales bacterium | reverse complement strand
GGGGCCGCCAGCCGGTCGTACCAGATGCGAGCTCCGCCCCCGGCCGCCGCCACGACCGCCAAGGCCGCCAACATCGTTCGTAACCGAAAGCGCATCCTCGTCCCCTACTCCCGGCAAGTCGAACTATCATTTGGCAGACTTGGCGGTCTGCGCATCTCAGGTAAGTCGCCCGCCGCGCCATTACGCGGTTTTATGAAACAGCCTCGCCAAATCAGCCGTCGCCGTCAGCTTTCGCGCCAGTTTTCCGCAACTCTCAAGCGTATAATGGTTTACACGCCTTCACATTCCCTTCACGGGGTCGAAGCCCCAGCTTCACACATGCCACAACCCATTGTGTGATAGCACCTTAGGAAAACTACCAACTGTTGTTTGACGGCATCCTCCGAGGGTGTAAGATCGGGCCCTCACTTCCGCTGGATATGGTGTCCAATCGGGCATCGAACACCATATATAGTAGAATTTGCTGATCCTCCCCGGCCTTTTGCGGGGTTTATCATAGCAACTCCCCAAAATGTAGTACGAGTCGACCGGCGACGATGCCGATTGATTGATGGGGTGTGTACTTCTGTACACAATGAATGGATGCCCTTCTGACCGCACTGAAACAGGAGGTTTGATCATGGCGATGGCCGACGCTTCGCTTGCTGCTCGTTCCCAATCCCGTCCCGCCAGCCCCGCTCGCGGAGGCGCTAAGCGCTTCCACGGCCGGCTGAAGATCGACGCCCAGTTCTGCCCTGTCGACGTCGCCGACGTCTACGACACCGTCCAGTGGGAAGTCCGCAGCGCCGCCATCAAAGGCGAAAACGGCGAAGTGTTGTTCGAGCAGACCAACTGCGAGGTCCCCTCGTTCTGGTCGCAGCTCGCCACCAATGTTATCTGCAGCAAATACTTCTACGGCGAAGTCGGCACGGACCAGCGCGAATACAGCGTCCGCCAGCTGATCCACCGCGTCGTCCGCACGATCGCCGATTGGGGCCTCGAGGACGGCTACTTCGCCTCGGCCGAAGACGGCGAGCGTTTCTATCGCGACCTGTCGTGGCTCTGCCTCCACCAGCATGGCGCCTTCAACTCGCCTGTCTGGTTCAACGTCGGCCTCTACCATCAGTACGGTGTCACCGGCGCCAAGTGCAACTGGCGCTGGGATCCGCAAACGCGCACCGTCATCCAACCCGAGAACCCCTACGAGTTCCCCCAAGGCTCGGCCTGCTTCATCCAGCACGTCGACGACAACATGGAAGACATCATGGAGCTCGCCCGCAGCGAGGCCATGTTGTTCAAGTTCGGCAGCGGCACCGGCACCGACCTCTCGACGCTCCGCTCGCACCGCGAGAAGCTCGCCGGCGGCGGCAAGCCTTCGGGCCCCCTCTCCTTCATGCGGGTTTACGACCAGGTCGCCGCCGTGGTAAAGTCGGGCGGCAAGACCCGTCGCGCCGCCAAGATGCAGTCGATCAAGGTCTGGCATCCTGACGTGATGGAATTCATCGAGTGCAAGTGGAAGGAAGAGCAAAAGGCCCGCGTCCTCATCGAAAAGGGGGGCTACGAGTCGAACTTCAATGGCGAAGCCTACAGCTCGATCATGTTCCAGAACGCGAACCTCTCCGTTCGCCTCACCGACGACTTCATGCAAGCCGTCGAGAAGAACGCCGAGTGGACCACCCGCTGGGTCACCGACCCCAAGAAGGCCGGCCCCACTTACCAGGCCCGCGACGTCCTCAACCGCATGGCCGACTGCGCGTGGCACTGCGGCGATCCCGGCGTCCAGTACGACACGACGATCAACGACTGGCATACCTGCCCGAACAGCGGTCGCATCAACGCCAGCAATCCGTGCAGCGAGTACATGTTCCTCGACGACACGGCCTGCAACCTGGCCAGCATCAACCTGATGAAGTTCTATTCGCGTGAGGGAGCCGGGTCGTCCTCGACCCCGGTTTTCGACGCCGATCGCTTCCGCGCCGCCTGCCGGCTCTACTTCATCGCCCAGGAAATCTTGGTCGATCACGCCAGCTACCCGACGCAAGACATCGCTCGCAACAGCCACGCGTTCCGTCCGCTCGGCCTCGGCTACTCGAACCTCGGCAGCCTGCTGATGGCCAGCGGCCTCGCCTACGATAGCGAAGCCGGACGCGGCGTCTGCGGCGCCATGACGGCTCTGCTCCACGGCGCCGCCAACCTCACGAGCGCTGAACTCGCCGAGGCGGTCGGTCCCTTCGACGGCTTCGAGCTCAATCGCGAACCGATGCTCCGCGTTATGGAAATGCACCGCGAAGCGACCGAGCACATCAAGCCCGAGTGCCCCGAGTACCTCCGCGACGCCTCGCGGCAGGTGTGGGACGAGGTCGTAGCCGCCGGCGCCGCCCACGGTTTCCGCAACGCTCAGGCCACCGTGCTCGCCCCCACCGGCACCATCAGCTTCATGATGGACTGCGACACCACCGGCATCGAACCCGACATCGCCCTGGTGAAGTACAAGCAGCTCGCCGGCGGAGGCATGCTGAAGATCGTCAACCAAACCGTCCCGGCCGCTCTCGCCACCCTCGGTTACGAGCAACCCGAGATCGAGTCGATCATCGACTACATCAACAAGGAAGACACGATCGAAGGCGCCGCCGATCTGAAGCCCGAGCATCTCTCGATCTTCGACTGTGCGTTCACGCCGCGCAACGGCACGCGCAGCATCGCCTGGCAAGCCCACGTCACGATGATGGCCGCCGCTCAGCCCTTCCTGTCGGGCGCCATCAGCAAGACGGTCAACATGCC
>JBGSMO010000018.1:0-23407 GCA_041740115.1 Pirellulales bacterium | reverse complement strand
AAGGCTGATAGCCGATAGATTTGATTGTGCAACAAGGCACGACAATTTCCTGATCAAGGAAGTTGTCGAGTCTCCTGGGCGCTCGCTTGCGTCGGGTGGTCGTCGTAAAAACGCCATGCGGATGAAGAGGGGACCGTAGTGGCCGAAGTCGGCGGGCCACCAGGGCTGCGAGTCGGTCATCACGGCGGCGATGTCTTTTTTCACGGCGGCGAGATCGAGGGTGTTGAACTCCTGGGCGTAGTTGAAGTCCTCGCCCATGGGATTGGACTTGGCGGAGTGCTGAGCGAGCAGATCGACCCTCAACTCGTTGGGCCACCAATCTTGGTTCGTCGTGCCGCCGCCGGCGGCGTGGCGGAAGGGGAATTGAGTTTCGGGTGGCATCGGAGTTCACCTTTCGTGAGTCAAGACGCTTATGAGTGAAATGGGCGATCGCTGGATCTTTAGAGCCCTAACCTGAAGCCGCTACTGACCGTTGGACGCGAGGCGTGCGCGACTTCCTTCGCAACAGCAGGGCCAAGCCTACGGCGCCAATAGCAGTCAGCGAACCCGGCTCAGGAACCAATCTTGTTTCCACGGGGAGATCGACAATCCAAGTCCCTGCCGGACCGGTGTGACGCGAGGCGTCGAGTTGAAAGTCTTGAACGAGGTACATGTCCGTTCCGGAGGTGTAGTTGAAGTAGGGGCCGGCCATGTTGACGTTCCAGGTCGCCGCGCCGTTGTTGAGGCTGAGCGGGATGAGCGCGGGTTGTCCCGAGATCTCCAGGTAGCTGCTGACGGAGCCAGTGGTTACCGAGTAGGTGCCGCCGGCCGGGGGTTGGGAGAACCCGACGAGCCAGGTTTGGAGGTTCATGTACTGCGAGCCGAAGGCTGGGTTGAGTTGGCGTTTTACTTGGTAGTTCAGCAGCGTGCCGGTGGAAACGCCCGCAGGCACCGAAACTTGGAATTGCCCGGCAATCATCATTCCGAACGACGTGTTGTTAATGGCTAGTAGGTTGGTGCTCGGGCCGAGCTGAGTGTTCGGTGGAATGCTGTAGAAGGCGCCGGCGAGGAAGAGGGGGGGCGCCGCGTGGGCGCTAACGCCGAGGGTTAGGGCGACGAGAAGGAGGGTGGCGCACGACGACAAAGTTTTCATTAGTCACCTAGCGTGTAGTGAGAAGAACTTGTTCGACGAAGAGAACGGGGCCCTTATAGTAGCACTTTCCGATGGCACCTGTGAAATTTGCTCATTATCGCAGATCGCTTTCGTGCTGAAGCGCTTCGTGGATCGCAGCGAGCATCCGCGGTTCGCTGCCCGGGGCGATCCACCACCAGTCGCCGAGGTTGGGGTCGGCTTCGGCGATGTGCTGCTCGGTGGGGATGTAGCCGGTGGCGCCTTCGCCGTAGCCGGCGACGCAGACGAACGAGTCGGGCCGCGCTTGTTGCGCGGCGAGCTGGTATTCGACATACGACTCGCCGGGGAGAATCATCAGTTGGGCGACTTCGAAGTCGAGGACGGGAATCTCGATCACGTGGCCAGCGTCGGCGCGGCGACGCCAACTGAGGGCCATCGCGGCGAGGCATTGTTGGAAGTGGTTCGTTTCGGTCGCGAGTTTCTGTTCCAAGTCGGCGACGGTGAAGCCGGGGCCGTCGCGCGGTTCGAGACGGAGCGGCGTCACGCGGTAGGCGTAGCCGTCGACGGGATGACGCACGGTGGCGTCCCAGGAGGCGGTCATGGCCGCGTGGAGTCGGTTCGCCAAGACGGGGCGATTCTCGCGGGCGCCGTTGTTGTACTTGCCGGCGGTGACGTTACCGCTGCAGCCGGAGGCGTAGATTTGCTTCACCCCGGGGAGGTCGGCTTGGCGTTGGCGACGGGCGAGGCCGGGGAAGTCGGCCGAGACTTCGCCGTCGCCGTAGTAGCTCATCGGGTGGACGGCGTAGAAGCTGACGGCGGCGAGAGGTTCATCGTCGTTCCAGAAGCTGAGCGTTTTCAGCCAGGGATCGATGACGCCCTCGTCGGCGGCGACTGCGGTGGGGTCGGTGGCGCGGCTGCCGCGATCGAAGCGGATGGCGCCGTCGGGAGTAACGTAACGACGGTTCGAGGCGACCTGCTCGACTTTGGCTTGGCCCGTGCCGATGTGGGTGAGGGGTTGTGCGGATTTGAGCGAAGCGCGAACGGCTTTCGCGACGCCCTGGACGGCGCGTTCGTGGAAGTCGAGATCGCAGACCGTGCCAGCGAGGTTGCGCTCGCGGAGGAGGCGCTCAGCGGCGAGATCGGCGACGGGGGCGTCGTGTTGATGGACGGCGGTGACCATCACCCGCTCGGGGGTCGTCGCGGCGGCGACGGCGAGGACCGCTTTCCAGCGGTCGAGGGCCTCGTTGCGGATTTCGCACCAGTCGACCGAGACGAAGACGACCGGCGGCTGGTCGCCGCCGAGGAGGACCAAGCCGTTGGCTTCGAGCGGATCGGCGACGCTTTTGGAGAGCCAGAGGCCGCCCATCATGCCATGGCCGATGGGGGTGGTAACGTCGGCGGTGAAGGTGGCGAGGCGGAGAGGCGCGGAGGGTGGCGTTTGTACGGCAGATGCTGATTCAATCATCAGCAGTAGCGAGATTGTAAGCAGACATCCGCAGATTCGCATTGTTCTATTCTAGCTTGAGGGGCTAGATCCTTCGCTTCGCTCAGGATGACGGGCACCGCGTGCAACGCGATTCACGGAAACGGCGCGAGTTGGTTCGGCTTCGACCAGATGACGCGGGCCACATACGTCGCTCCTTTCGCGCCGCGCTCGCGAGAGGCGGCGTCCCAGACTCCTTCGGAAACGGTGATCCACGATTCGCTCGCGCTGATCGCCGCAGCGCCGAAGTTGCCGAATTCGCCGCCTCGTTCGGGAATGACGATCCGCTCTGTGCGGCGAATGACTTGGAGCGTGTCGGGATCGACCTGGGCCATGAACAACGGCGCTCGGTGGCGGATGATGTGATCGTTGTTCGCGCCGCGACGAGTGTAGACGAGGAAAAGTCCGTCGCTGTGGGCGAGCCAGTGTTGCTGCGTGTTGTAGCTGCCAAGGTCTTCGCCGTCGTCGAAGGTCCAGGGACGCATTGGCTTGAAGTTCAGACCGTCGTCGCTCACGCTAACGTAGCCGCGGAGGTCGTTGCGCATCGTCAGGAAGTAGCGGCTGCCGAAGAAAACGATCGAGGGTTCGACGAGGCCGCGCTCGACGGCAAGATCAAACTCGTTGCCGTGGCGAATGTAGCGGAGTTGCTTGCCGTCGAAGCTGCACTCGGCGACGGTGACCGACCAGGGTCCCTCGGCGCTGGCGCCGAAGTAGATCGGGAGGAGCAGGGCGCCGTCGGGTCGCACGAGCCACTGAGCGCAGGCATTGCGGGCGAGTTCGAATTTCTTGTCGGCGGGCATGTCGAGAATTTGCCAGCCAGACGAAGCGCCGCTGCGCGGGTCGTGAACGGCGTAGGCGGTCTGATGTTGCCGCGGCGTCGGCCCGGCGAGAATCTGCGCACCGTTCGGGGCGTAGGGGACTTGGCAGCCGATGGCCAGCAAGCGTTGCGTCGGCGCGTGCCAACCGGGGGTGACGTCGGCGACGGAGAGGGTGACGTCATTCGCTTCCTGGCGCCACGCCAGCTCGGGAATTGCAGTCGGTCCGCTCCAGGCGCCGTCGACGGATGGTCGTCGCATCGCGAAGAGACCCGAGTAGTAGTCGTCGACGTGGAGATGCTGCTGGAGGGTCATTACGACTGCCGGGCCGCTGTCTCCTGGGACGGCCGCCGCGCGCGGGTGGTACCAGAGGAACTTGCCGTCGTCGTGCTCCAGCGCCGTTTCGAGGCGGATTTCGTAGCCGAAGTCGGCGGCGACGACGATTGACGCGCCGGCGGCGACAAGCAGCGACGCTAGTGCGGCAAGAGCGTTGAGGGGACGAAACGGATGTTTGCAGCGTGATCGATGCATCGCGGCGCCTCGGAGAAGGCGTTTACGATAGCTGACCGGGGCGTAAAAGTCACGTCTCCGCTGGCGTCTCGCGGCGAACCTGATCGCGCAGTAGCTTGTCCGCTCGACATGGGCCGTTTTTCCGAAACCTCTGAAATCGCGTCGAGTCGCAGCGAAAGCTCGCTGGCGAAGACGCTTGCGCCGGAAGAGATCCGTCGCGGCGACTTCGTGACGCCGCTGTATGTCGTCAGCGAATGGCCCTCGTGGTATTGGGACGACGACGATGCGCTTCATCCGCGCGACGAACTGGTGCGCATCCGCAGTACGCCGTGCGACGAGGCGACGCCGCTGGAGGTGATCGGCGTCTGCTTGCCGTTCGTGCTGGTAGAAACGCCGCAGCGGGATGGGAAGACGCTCGACGTCCGCCGGGTACGGCTGGCGCGGCTCGATCGCACGTTCGCGAAGAGAACGCGCCGGGCTTTGCGCCGACGAGAAAAACGCGAGCAGGCAAAGGCGAAGAAGTAACGCTCGTCCTGTCGGTTGGAACTTAGCAATCAGATGGCGCCGGACTCGTTCTGCGCGGCGAAGCTAGTCGACGATATTCCTCGACGTCGGCAGGAAATGTTTCCTCCCGGGCGCGATCTGGGGTAACATCATCACGTCACGCGGCTGCTGGCCGCAAGTTCCTCTTCTCAACCCGCTGTGAGAATGCGCCGATGCCCGTCAATAAGTATCTGGTCGAGCTGATTGGAACGTTCATCTTCGTCGCGACGATCGGCTTCACGGTGGTGAAGCCGGGCGACGCCGGGCCATTGGCGCCATTGGCGATTGGTTCGGCGCTGATGGTGATGGTTTACGCCGGCGGCCATATTTCGGGCGGGCATTTTAATCCGGCGGTGACGCTGGCGGTGTTTCTGCGCGGCAAATGCCCTGCGTCAGACGTGGTTCCTTACTGGATCGCACAAATCGGCGGCGCCATCGCCGCCGCGTTCTTGGTGCTCTTCATGAAGGGGAATCCCGAGGTGACGGCCGCAACGCCTGACGTGGTCAAGGCACTAATCGCGGAGTTCCTGTTCACGTTCGCGCTCTGCTACGTCGTGCTGAATGTCGCGACGGCGAAGGGGACCGACGGGAACTCGTTCTACGGACTGGCGATTGGCTTCACCGTGCTCATCGGCGCCTTCTCGGTCGGCGCCGTTTCGGGCGGGGCGTTCAATCCGGCCGTGGCGGTCGGAATCACGGCAATGGGGCTGTCGACGGTCGCCAACATCTGGATTTTTCTAGTGGCGAATTTCGCGGGGGCGATTGTCGCGGCGATTGCGTTTAAGACGGTGAATGGGAGCGAGTGAAGCCGGCGCTGCTTGGCAATAGATCCTTCGCTGCGCTTCAGCCGCTGGCTCCGAAGCTTATTCAACTGCCCGCATTCTCGAAATACTTTACGGTTATCGCCTTAACCACAGAGAACACAGAGAACACAGAGGAAGGTTTGGGGCATTTGCTCTTTCTCTTTTTCTCTGTGACCTCTGTGTGCTCCGTGGTAAATGCGATGGATGATGGCAATTGAATAAGCTTCGGAGCCGGAGGCTATGAATGCTAATCTAGATTGACGTCGCAGAGGGGGATGATCTTGCTCTTCGAGTTGACGAGCTGCGCGAGCGTCACGCGGCCGAGGCTTTCTTCGGCGTAGGCGTAGACGCGGTCGAGTTCCTTGTGGAGCGGGCAGAGCTTCGTGTGCGACGGCAGGCCGAGCGGGCAGTGAGTGATCCGCTCCAACGGCGCCACTGCGTTGACGACGGCGAGGATCGTTACGTCTTTTGACGCGATGGCGAGCGAGTAGCCGCCGCCGGGGCCGGGTTGCGAGCGGACCAGGCCCGCGCGGACGAGATCTTGCAGCACTTTGTGCAGGTAGCGGCGCGGGACCTTCGTCACCTCCGCGAGTTGGTCGGCGGAGGCGGGATTCTCGGGTCCGCTGGCAAGCCAAACGGCGGCGCGGAGGGCGTATTCGGCGGTTTTAGAGAGCATTGGGGGGAATGACTGAGTGACGAAATCCGCATGACGGGTAAGGAGCGCTCCGCTGCGCGTCGCGGCTATGCACTTTTATCTTACGGAATGGGTGGCGGGATCGGCGTGAATTTTTTTCGGCCCGCCAAAAATACTATACCTTGACATGAACTATTGCCGAGGTAAGATTCGGGAGAGCCGGCCGGCGACCATTGCGTGTTTACGTTCGCACCCTTCAACGCAGCAGGTTGCCATGCTCACCGACCAGACTATTCGTATCGTGAAAGAAACGGCGCCCGCAGTGGCCGCCCATGCGGAGGCGATCACGCGACGGTTCTACGCGCTGATGTTCGCCGGGAATCCTGAGGTGAAGGCCTACTTCAATCAGGCCCACCAGCACTCCGGCGGGCAGCAGCGGGCGCTCGCGGGCGCGATTTGCGCGTACGCCGCGAACATCGATAACCTGGGGGCGCTTGGCCCGGCGGTCGAGTTGATCGCGCAGAAGCATTGCTCGCTCGGCATTCAGGCGGAGCATTACCCGATCGTCGGCAAGTATCTGCTGATGGCGATCGTCGATATCCTCGGCGAGGCGGCGACGGAAGAGGTGCTGGCCGCGTGGGGTGAAGCGTACCAGTTTCTGGCAAAGATCTTCATCGACCGCGAACAGGCGATCTACGACGAGCAGGCCGCGCAGCCGGGCGGTTGGAACGGCTATCGCCAGTTCCGCGTCGACCGCAAGGTCGTGGAGAGCGACGTCGTCACGTCGCTTTATTTGAAGCCAATCGACGGCGGGCCGATTGCCGCGTTCAAGCCGGGGCAATACATCACCGTGCGGGTCGACCACCCGACGACGCCGACCTCGCCGCGGAACTATAGCCTTTCCGATCGGCCGGGACGCGATTACTACCGGATCAGCGTGAAGCGCGAGGCGGGGCTGACGGATGACGTTCCGGGGGGATTGATCTCCAACTATTTGCACGACGAAATCAACGTCGGCGACACTCTCGAGGTCGGCCCGCCGTGCGGCGAGTTCACGCTCGACGTGGAACAAGTCGGCGCGCGGCCGGTCGTGTTGCTCTCGGGCGGCATCGGCATCACCCCGCTGCTGTCGATGCTGCATAGCCTGGCGGACAAAAAGGTCGACGCGCCGGTCTACTTCCTCCACGCCGCGCGGAACAGCCGGATTCATTCGCACGCTGAGGAAGTGCGAAGACTCGCGGCAGAGCGGGAGAACGTCGTGACGCATTTCGTCTACGATCAGCCGCTGCACGATGACGTTGCCGCGGGACGTTGCGACGGCGACGGCGTGTTCGACGCGAAGCGACTGACGACCTTGCTGCCGACGGCGGACGCCGAGTTCTATTTCTGTGGGCCGAAGGCGTTCATGGCGAACGTGGCGCGCGACCTCAAGAACTGGGGCGTCGACGAAGCCGATCTCCACTATGAGTTTTTCGGGCCGAAAGCGGAGTTGAGCGCGTCGCCGGCGGAAGAGGCCATTGCCGGCTAGGACAGGGGATAAGCGAGCGCGAAGTCTGTATACTGGACGTTCCTGCAGCCCCTGGCTCCGAAGCTTATTCCATTGCCATCATCCATCGCATTTACCACAGAGCACACAGAGGCCACAGAAACGAGAAAGAGCCAATTCCTCAACTCTTCCTCTGTGTTCACTGTGTGCTCTGTGGTTAAAGCGGTAACCGTCAAGCATTTTGAGAATGCTGGCAGCTGAATAAGCTTCGGAGCTGGGGGCTGAAAATACCTTTTTCGATTTCTCGCTCTATGCCTCTAACTGCATCAAAGATTGTTCTGGAAGTTTGCGTCGGCTCGGTCGCCGATGGCAAAGCCGCCATCGCTGCGGGCGCCGATCGGCTGGAGCTGTGCGCCGGGTTGGAGATCGGCGGTTTGACCCCGTCGATGGGCTTGGTCGAAACGGTGGTCGCGATGAGCACGGTCCCCGTGATCGCGATGCTCCGGCCGCGGGCCGGGGGGTTTCACTACGACCATGCCGAATTTGAAGCGATGCTGCGCGATGCCGACCGGTTTCTAGCGGCGGGCGCGGCTGGGTTGGCGTTTGGCGTGCTCGACCACTTGGGCCGCATCGACGAAGTGCGAACGAAGGAGATCGTCGAGCGCATCGGCACGCGCGAGTCGGTGGTTCATCGCGCGTTTGACTTCATCGCCGACCAGTTCGAGGCGCTGGAGACGCTCATTGGCTTGCGCGTCGCGCGGATTCTCACGAGCGGCGGGCAGCCGTCGGCAGCGGCGGGAGCGACGCGGCTGGCGGAACTCGTGGGCCATGCGGCGGGGCGAATCGAGCTGATGGCTGGCGGAGGGATTAATGCGGCGAACGTCGCCGAAGTGATCGCCGCCACTGGCGTGCGGCAGGTTCATGTCGGCGCGTCGGGTCCCGCCGACGATCAGTCGCTGTCGGCCGATGTGCCGATCAATCTGTGCGATCAGCGATTCTTTCACGGCGTCGCCTATCGGGCGGTCGTCGAACAGAACGTCGTGGAAACGGCGGCGGCGGTGAGAGCCGTTGGGTGAGCGATTCGATAGCTGACTATTTGTCATCCTGAGCGGAGCGAAGGATCTAGCGTCTCAAGCGAGGTTCCAGATCCTTCACTCCGCTCAGGATGACGCCTCGCGTTACCGCCTCGCTAGCGCCACCCGAATCGCGTCGCGAAGCTTGTCGACCGTCGCCGGTTTCATCACGCGCGTGACGACCGGTTCGTATTCCAGCACAATCTCTTGAATGTCGGGGTGACCAGAAACGAGAACCGCCGGGATGCCGCGCTCGGCAAGTTCTTCGGCGGCGGTCAGACCGTCCATGATTGGCATGTCGAGGTCTAGGATCACGAGATCGACGTCGTGGACGTTGCAGGCTTCCAACAATTCCGCGCCATTCGACGCGGAGTAAACGACCTCGTGTCCCAGCAGCGTCAGCAGTCGCGCCATCGACGTGCGCAGATCAGGCTCGTCGTCGGCCAGTGCTATCTTGACCGCATGGCCTTCGTATCCCGCCATCACCAATGCCCCAATTCAAAGCTGCGTCCGCCAGATGTTGAGGAGCTATCGCTGCTCGCGCAACGCCCACGCCGATCCTTACACATGCACATCGCGTGCCGTGCGGATCGTTCGAGGCCGATGCCGGCGTTTTTGGCGGTTCTCAGAAGTCCTAAATAAGTTGTTGCTTCATGCTTCCCTCCGGCGCTATCGAGGGCAAACGGCGTCATTCAGCTCGCCTGGCTCCCAGTGCAGTCGCTCCCCAGACGACGATGAGCGCGCCGACGATCGACATAATCCAGCCGGCGCCTTGGAACGCGCCGCCGTCAGGGCGATAGCCGAGGGCCCAGGCGATCAGCCCGCCGACGATCGAACCGCCGATACCGAGGGCGATTGTGCTGGGGACGCCAATCTTCTGCTTGCCAGGATAGAGGGCCCGGGCCAGGAGCCCGATAACCAGGCCGAAGATGATCCAAGAGAGAATGGCGCCGATTGTGCCCATAAAAACTCCTCCGTTGCTCGGTTGGAAACCAGATCGCTGAGTGAATCGCCCTCAGGCGAACGGTGGCCGAGCAGTGCAAACTGCGGACCGCAACTGGTTATTCCGGTTTTTCGGGGCCTGCCAGCTCCGGCACGCCACTTGCGACATTGGTTTGGCGACTGCCAACGGAGCGCATCCACTCGGGCCGACGCTCGACGCTGCCGCGGCGAACACTGACGCGGTTATTCCCGGAGGCCGATATGTTACGCTGGGCGCTCTTGTTTCTGATCATTGCCATCATCGCTGGAGTTCTTGGCCTCGGCGTCGTTGGCGGCACGGCGGCATGGATTGCGCGTGTGTTGTTTGTCGTGTTTATCGTCTTATTTTTGATTGGACTGCTGACCGGCCGGCGGCCGCCGGTGGTGTAGGGCGGGCCTCAACCGGATAGCAGAGAAGGTAATAGAGAAGATTGGGTGTAGCCGACAAGTCGTTCTCACGGGGCCAGCTTCGACGGATGTCGCAGCGCCCGACCGGAGAGCGATTTAGTCGGTTCGCCGTTTTTGACGGCCGCGATGCCGTTGACAATCACGAGCGGAATGCCGAGCGGCGGTTGGAAGGGTTGGTCGAACGTGGCGCCGTCGATGATCTCTTGTGGATTGAATACGACCACGTCGGCGAACTGGCCCGGCTTCAGGTAGCCGCGATCGGTGAGGCCGAGGATGTCGGCCGGCAGGCCCGTGGCGCTGCGCACCGCTTGCTCCAGTGGCAGCACTTTTTCGCGCACCGCATAGAGACCGATCTTGCGGGGGAATGTTCCGAAGCTGCGGGGGTGGACCATGTCGCCGCTGGGGGCTTTCACTGAGCCGTCGGACGCCGTGGCGACCCAGGGGCGCTGCATCACGAAACGGACGTCTTCTTCGGTCATGCCGAAGTTGATCGCCGCGGGGCTGCCGTCGCGGAGGAGTTCGATCGCGACTTGGATTTGCGGGCGATTCTCGGCGGCGGCGATTTCGTGGATCGCTTTGCCGGTGTACTCGGGCTTCGGCTTGTACGAAACGATGCGGACATGGGGGCGTTCGTCGAGCGCCGTCTGCAGGGCAGGGCGGATCTTTTCAAGTTGCGCTGGGTCGGCCAGGCGCGCCATGGTCGCCTCGCGACCACCTTCGCGGGCCCAGTCGGGAAGGAGCATCGCTTCGAGCGACGTGCTGCTGGCCGTGTAGGGGTATTGATCGGCGGTCACCTTTTGGCCGGCGGCTTGCGCGTCTTCGACGAGCTTGGCCGAGGCGCGAACCATTCCCCAGTACGGTTTACCCGAAGCTTTGAAGTGCGAGATGTGGACCGGCGTGTTCGCGCGACGGCCGATCTCGATCGCTTCGCTCACCGCGTCGAGCAGGGCGCTCTCTTCGCTGCGGATGTGGCTGGCGTAGATGCCGCCGTGGCGGCCAACGACTTCGGTCATCGCGGCGAGCTCGTCGATCTTCGCATACGCGCCGGGGATATAGATGAGCCCCGTCGCCATCCCCCAGGCGCCTTCCCGCATGCCGCGGTCGACCAGTTGTTGCATCTTGGAGAGTTCTTCCGGCGTCGGGTCGACCTGACGCCGTTCGAGCACGAGCGCTCGCGTCGAGCCGTGGGGAATCAGGTGGGCGACGTTCGTCCCGGCGCCGTGGGCGTCGATATCGGCGAGATATTTTTCGACGTCGACGGCGCCGCCGCCGCAGTTGCCGGTGACGAGCGTCGTGCAGCCCTGGCGGAGGTAATTCTCCGCCGTGCGAGTCTCGTCGGCGACGATCGAATCGTCGCTGTGGTTGTGGAGGTCGATGAAGCCGGGGGCGACGATCAGGCCGGTGCAGTCGATCGTCTCGCCGACACGGCCGGGGACGATCTCGCCGACGGCGACGATCTTGTCGCCGACGATCGCCACGTCGCCGGGTCGGGCGGGCGAACCTGTGCCGTCGAGGATCTGTCCCCCCCGGAGGAGAATGTCGGCGTCGACGGGGGCGGGGCTTTGGGCCTGGACGCGGGCCACGCCGATAGCGATAGACAGGACTGCAGCGGCGACGCAGCATCCGATCGACCGAACGGAGCGAAAATTGAGTTTATTCCGTGAATCAGCCTGTCGACTCATCGTCTTGGCGTCTCCAGCCTGAAGAAAAGTGATCCCGCGCACCGTCGACTCTCCCCCCGCCTTGCTAGATCGCCGGCCGCCATCGACAATCGAGGGTTGGAGGAATCTCAACAGTGAGCACCAATATAGCAAGTAGCGCTGAAAAGCGCGACGCCGCGGCGGCCGTGCCCGACAAACAGGGGCGGTTTGGGAGCTTCGGCGGTCGATATGTCCCCGAAACTTTGGTCTACGCCCTCGACCAGCTTGAGGCGGAGTACGCCAAAGCGTGCGCCGACCCGGCGTTTAAGGCGGAGCTGGAAGACCTGCTGAAATACTTTGTCGGCCGGCCCTCGCCCCTCTACCACGCCAAGCGGCTGAGCGAGCAGGTCGGCGGGGCCCAGATCTGGCTCAAGCGCGAAGACCTGAACCATACGGGCGCCCACAAGATTAACAACACGATCGGCCAGGCGCTGCTGACCCTGCGAATGGGGAAGACCCGCGTCATCGCCGAGACGGGCGCCGGGCAGCATGGGGTCGCGACCGCGACGGCCTGCGCGCACTTCGGCCTGCCGTGCGTCGTCTACATGGGCGAGGAAGATATCCGGCGGCAGGCGCCGAACGTCTTCTCGATGAAGTTGCTCGGCGCTGAGGTGCGGCCGGTCACCAGCGGCAGCCGCACGCTGCGCGACGCGGTGAACGAAGCGATGCGCGACTGGATGTCGAGCGTCGGCGACACGCATTACATTCTCGGCTCGGTGGTCGGGCCGCATCCGTTCCCTCAGATTGTGCGCGACTTCCAATCGGTCATCGGCCGCGAGACGATCGAGCAGTCGATCGAGCGGATCGGGCGCCTGCCGAACATGGCAGTCGCCTGCGTCGGCGGCGGCAGCACTGCGGCGGGGATGTTCTATCCGTTCATTCCGCACAAGGAAGTCGAACTCGTCGGCGTCGAAGCGGGCGGCCGCAGCAACGAGCCTGGCGAACACGCGGCGCCGCTGACCTACGGCAGTCCCGGCGTGTTGCACGGCAGCTTCAGCTACGTGATGCAGGACGAGGACGGGCAGACGAGCGACGTCCACTCGATGTCGGCCGGGCTCGATTACCCGGGCGTCGGACCGGAGCATAGCTACTGGAAAGACGCCGGCCGCGTGCGCTACACCAGCTGCCGCGACGACGAGGCGATGCGGGCGTTTGATGCGCTGGCGATGACTGAGGGGATCATGCCGGCCTTGGAGAGCTCGCATGCGATCGCCAAGGGGATGGAACTGGCGAAGGGGCGAGCAAAGGACGACGTTATTGTCGTTTGCCTGAGCGGACGCGGGGATAAGGATGCGAGTGAGATTGCTCGGATTAAGGGCGTGAAGTTTGGATGATCGGAGCAGATACCTTTAATTCGCAGCCGCATTACCTAGGTTCTTTATATGCCGAATTGCGATTTCTACGCGCTTCGTGCAGACGCTATTCAGGTGATGCAGTTCGTTTTTGAGGAAACGAACTGTCAAGTTTACGAATCGTATTCGGCGTTAGATGAGGAACTACGGCAGTTCAAGTCTGTCAACGAAGTGTTCGAAGTCTACGACCGCTGCAAACCACGGCCTGAAATAATTTTGCAGCTTTACTCGAACGACATGGGTGGACGTCTCAACATTCGTCGATTCCAACTCGATTCCAAGCGAGTTGGTCCGAACGTTTGGCGATCAACGACCGAAGGCTGGGGGCTCATCCAACTTTACTTGCGCGGATCAGATGATACAGGAATTCATGTATCCCACACCAATCACAACACTGAGAAACGAGCCGTCGCCTGGGAGCCCACTTGCATGGACCGACTGGGACCGACGGCTACTTGGAACTGGAAAACCGTGACGGCTATCTCAAACAAGATCAACCGCCATATTAGAACTCGACTAGCAGTGTCAAAGGCCGGCAGTCGCGTTCTGCTTCCCCACGCATTCGAACTCTATCAGAACGCTGACGTTAAATTGCATCTCTTCTAAAGAAGAACGTTGTTCTTGGTCGCTCGTTAGATCGTAGTAACTTTCACTTAGTGTTAACTTTCTCGCATGACAGCAATCGACCAACTCTTCGCCCAGCTCCGCTCCGAAAATCGCAAGGCGTTGATGCCGTTCATCACCGCCGGGGATCCCGACGTCGCGTTCACCTCCGCCGTGCTGCAGGAATTGGTGAAGCGGGGCGCCCACATGTGCGAGGTCGGCATTCCGTACAGCGATCCGATCGCCGACGGGCCGGTGATTCAGGCGTCGTACACGCGGGCTCTGGAGAAGAAGATCAAGCTGTGCGACATCCTCGCGATGCTCGGCGAGACGACGCCGAAGCTCGGGGCGCCGGCGGTGACGATGGTCAGCTACGCGATTGTCTACCGGCATGGCGTCGAGAAGTACTGCGACGACGCGCGGGCGGCGGGAGTGGCGGGGCTGATCGTCCCCGACCTGCCGGTGGAAGAATCGCCGCAGTTGCTCAAGATTTGTTCGGCTCGCGAACTGAGCCTCATTCAACTCGTCACGCCGCTGACGCCCCGTGAGCGGGCGTTGCGGATTTGCGAGACGTCGACGGGGTTCGTCTACTACGTCTCGGTCGCGGGGATCACCGGCGAGCGAACGCAACTGCCGCCGGAGTTGGCCGACAATGTCGCCTGGCTGCGGCAGCAGACGAAGCTGCCGATCTGCATTGGGTTCGGCGTGAGCCAGCCGGAGCACGTGAAGTTGCTCGCTCCGGCGGCCGACGGGCTGATCGTCGGCTCGGCGATCGTCCGCCGCATCGCTACAGCGGCGGAACGGCCGCGGGAGGAAGTGCTGAAGGAAGTTGGCGACTATGTCGCGACGCTGATCAAGGCGCTTCCCTGAAAAGACTAACCACGAAGACACGAAGGCACTAAGAAATGCACCGAGAAGGAAATATGGCTTCGTGAGCGAGCTGGGGCGGCGAGTTCGTCCCCTCTCTACTTCTGTCTTTCTTCGTGCTTCCTTCGTGTCTTTGTGCCTTGGTGGTTAGCTTTTTACTTCTTAACCCCCGCCAGCCGGACCGATACCCGGAATTGGCGGCGCCTTCGCGCAGACTGGATTTGACCTGCGCGCGGCATCGAAATTATAATTGAGCGGGTTGGAAGCACTGTCATCCTGAGCGGAGCGAAGGATCTAGTGTCTCAAACGGACTTCTAGATTCTTCGCTTCGCTCAGAATGACGGAAGGCTGTGCCAAGATTGGCGACAGTAGCTTTCCAATCCCGCCCTATATAGCGACCCGCCGTCCGGTGGTTGGGTGGTACGCTTCTTGTTCGACGCACCACCGGAGGCTGCCAGCGGATGATGGCGCCTGGGTCGTGGTACTGACACGCACCGCTGCACCTCGTGGGAGCGTCTGCCGATGACCGCCGATCTGCCTGATCGAAATGAACTGCTGCGCCGGTTTTTTGCCGGCGTCACGGAGCATGCGTTCGCGATCCGCATGGGGGTCGCCGACCCGCCGCTCGTGGACTACGTCGCCGAACTGCTCGTGCGGTTCGTTCATAACGACGCGATCTACGGGTTGCGCACGCCGCGCGGCGATCGGCTGCTGCAGGTGGCCGATATGCTCGCGGAAGCGCAGGCCCGGCAAGGTTCGGCCCGACGCCGGATGCATCGGCACATCGGCGACTTCACGCTCTTCTGGCTCGGCGTCTATCCTGAAATCGCCAAGCGGATGCGACAGGGGAGGGCGGACAGCCTGATCGACTACTGCGATCAAGGGAAGAAAAACTACTACATCGCTAGCACGCTGCCGCCGGCCGCCGAGGAGCCGGCGACTGATGACGTGCTGCAACGGCTGAGCGACAACTTTGAGCTCTGCGTCTACGGCCTCGGCGAAGTGCGGCGGCAATGGGAGCAGCGCGAAGGGGAGAGCGAAACGCCGTTGTTGTTTGGGTGAGTTTCTGCGAGCGCGTTAAGCGAGCCGGGACGTCTCGCCCCCGGCGTTTCTGTATTCGTAATCAAAAACAAAGTGCGCCGGGGCCGGGACGGCCCGGCTCGCTTAGCATTGTGAGTTAGGAAGGAATCATGCGCCGCCGTCGACGACGCGGCGCCAAGTGTGCGCCATGAGCGCCGCTCCGTCATTCGACGGGTGCACGCCGTCGTCGGCCCAGCGCTCGGGCGGCGCGATCTTCGACGCCTCGTCGAACATTGTCTGGAACGGCACGAAGATCGCCCCCGCCTGTGCGGCGACGCGCTTCGCTGCGGCGCGGTAGCCGTCGAACTTCGGGAACCATTTGTCGGTGACGGCTCCGCACTTCAACACGAATGGCTCGCAGATCACCAGCGTGACGTCGGGGAGCGCATCCTTCGTCTGCTTGATCAGGGCGTGGTAGCCTTCCTCGTACTCCTCGGCCGTCCCTTTCGCGCCGCTGTCGAACGTCCGCCAAATGTCGTTGACGCCGATAAGGATGCTTAGCACGTTTGGCTTGAGGTCGATGCACTCGGCTTGCCAGCGGGCCGCCAAATCGGGGACCTTGTTACCGCTGATGCCGCGATTGAAGATCTTGATGCCGTCGCCAGGGCGATCGACCAAGAGTTGCGACGCCGCGAGCCACGCGTAGCCATTGCCAAGCGCGGGTTGCGAATTCGCTTCGGCTGCCGCTTCGCGACTACGGCCGGCGTCGGTGATCGAGTCGCCTTGGAAGAGGAGCGTGATGCCTTGTTTCAACGGCGAACCGGCGGCGGCTTCAGCGCCGTGCGCACTGCCGTGGAGCGTATGCGCGGCAGCGAGCGTGGCGGCGCCAATCGCGGCGAATTGACGTCGAGAAACGGAAGGGACTGAGAGATTCGACTCGTCGTGCGGCATCGATCCGGCTCCAATGGTGTTGAGAGAAGCGACTGCCGATAGCGTAAGCCAAATCCGAGCAGTAAACTAGCCGCTCCGCTCCACTTGCAGGATGATCACGCCGATGAGCCAGTCCGCCGCCGCGCTACGCCCCGCCGCCCCTCCGAGCCGCGATTCATTCCCCTCGACCGCGGAGATTCGCTCCCATTTCCGGCGCTCGAGCGGTCGCACAACGGCCATCCCGTCGCCTACTTCGACGGTCCCGGCGGCACGCAAACTCCCCGCGCCGTCGCCGAGGCAATGGTTGACTATCTTTACTATCACAACGCCAACACGCATTGGAGCTACCCGTCGAGCGCCGAAACCGACGCGATGCTCGCGCGAGCGCGGCAGGCGATGGCGGATTTTCTGAACGCCGCGCCCGACGAGATTTACTTCGGGGCCAATGCGACCACGCTGGCATTTCACACGTCGCGCGCGATCGGCATGACGCTTGCGACAGGCGATGAGATCGTCGTCACCGAGCTCGACCACCACGCCAACGTCGGCCCCTGGGAAGCGCTCGCCCGCGAGCGCGGCTTGACGCTGCAGGCAGTACGGATGGATCTGGCATCAGGAACGCTCGATTGGAACGACTTCGCAGCAAAGGTGACGACGCGGACCAAGCTCGTCGCGATCGGAGCGGCGTCGAACGCGCTTGGCACGATCAACGATCTCACGCGCGCCGCGCAGCTGGCACGCAGCGTCGGCGCCCTGACGTTCGTCGACGCCGTCCACTTCGCCCACCATCAACTGGCGGATATCCAGGCGATCGGCTGCGACTTCCTCACCTGCTCGGCTTACAAGTTCTACGGCCCGCACGTCGGCGTGATGTATGCGCGAAAGAATGTGCTTGAGTCGTTGCCATACGCCAAGGTAGCTCCGTCATCGAATCTGGCTCCCGAGCGGGCTGAAACCGGGACGCTCAACCACGAGGGGATTGCAGGAACCGAGGCAGCGGTGAACTTTCTCGCATCGCTTGCCGGCGGCGCCGGCGATCGGCGCGCACGTCTCCAACGCACGTTCGACGAACTCCACCACCGCAGCATGGCGCTGCTGGAACGGTTATGGAACAAGCTCGCCGCGATTGAGAGCGTCAGGCTCTTTGGTCCGCAGCCTGACGCGGCGCGAACTTCGACGCTTTCGTTTACCGTCGCCGGCGTCCGATCGAGTGAGGCGGCGCGATTGCTAGCGGAGCAGGGGGTCTTCGTCTCCCACGGCGATTTCTACGCGATGACGGTCGTCGAACGCCTCGGCCTGGCCCCTGAAGGCCTCATTCGCGCCGGGTGCGCTTGCTATACGACCGAAGACGAGATCGATCGACTGATCGATGGCGTCCGGGGACTGAAAGGGTAAGCGCGCGGCTGCGGCCGTGCAATCAAGGCGGCCAAAGCTTAGTTCAGCTTGAACGTCGCCTTGATCGGATTGTGATCCGATCCCGTCGTTTCGACCGCTCCCTGCGGTATTTGAAACGAGCCTTTCACATACTCCTTCTGCATCGCCGGGGAGCAGAGGATGAAGTCGATCACCGAACGGTACTCGCCCCGGTTGTAGGAGACGGCGTCAGGATCGTTCAGGTCGCCGCCGGCCGACCAGAGGGCGTTCGTCCCGGCGCCGACGATCGTCTTGATCGTTTCACTCTCAGGAGTGTCGTTGAAGTCGCCGGTGACGATAAAGCGAGCTTCCGGATTCTCCGTCAGTTCTTCGTCGAGCAAGCGCCGTAGTTCGCGGGCCTCGGCCAAACGGATTGGTTCCGCCGCTTCGCGCCCCCCGGAGTTGCTCTTGAGGTGGACCACCCAAATGTCGAAGGGGTCGGCGTCTTTTGGTTCAAGCGTTACGGCGAGAACGTCACGATTGAACCGCGCTTCGCCGCCGCTGTGGCCCGGGAACCGCAGGTGGCGGTGCGAGCGAACTGCACCGACCGGGATGCGCGAGATCAGTCCTACGTCGATCCCGCGTCCGTCGTTCCCCTCGAACAGCACGACGTCGCGATAGCCCATTTCCGGCAGGAAGACGTTGACGAAACGCTCCAGATAGAAGCGATTCTCGACCTCTTCGACGGCGATCACGTCGGCGTTCAGGGCGCGAATGCTCTCGGCCAACCGCTCCAACTCGGCGCGCGGCTTGGCGGGAGTTCCTTCGTCCTCTTTGTAGGGATCGTCGTGCTCGTCGAACAGATTGAGAATGTTGTACCCCGCGACGACGACCTCGCCCGGCTTCGCCATGGCTCCGGACGCCTTCTTGGGAGGGACCAACGTCGGCATCGCGTCGAGCACCTCAATCTGCGCGGGGCTCGTGACGACGATCTGCGGCTGGTCCTTGAAGAGCGACACCGTGCCGCTGATCTTCACGATCTTGCCGTTGTACATTTCGGACGGCGGCTTGGGGAAGTTCGTCAGCTTGTCGTCGAAGATCACCCCCGCAAAGCGCACGGGCCGTTGGGCGTCGAAGTTGACAAACGTGATCGTCCCCACCGTCGGCACGCCGATGACCTTGCCGCAGACGAAGGCCATCTGACCGACGACCGAGCGGGCCTCTTCCCACTTCACGACAGGGCGGCCTTCGGCGGGATCAATTGCCGACTGGGCCGAGGCTCGGCCCGCAAGCAGAAGCAAGACAACAAAGACAAACAGCGAACGTGGCTTCATCGAGGATCCTCTCAGCAGACCGCCAGGCGGGGTGGGTAGCGATCCCTTAAGAATACATGTCCCCGAGCCTTGGGCCTATAGTCGCCAATGGCGTGATGCGACTCGCTTCCGTGGCGAACGTCCCCGCCGTGGCGGGCGAACCGTAGCGAAAGCCCTGGCCGTAGACGAATCCGAGTCGGCGGCAGGTCGTGTGTTCGGCGGCGGTTTCGATCCCCTCCGCCAAACTGACAATCCCCAGATCGGCCGAGATGCGGACCAAGCTGGCGAGCATCCGTTGCCGCTCGGCGCTCGCGCCGTCGATGCCCCGGATGAGCTGGATGTCGAATTTCAGATAATCGGGAGGAGCGTCGCCGAGTTCCGCCAGCCGCGCCTGCCCGGCTCCGAAGTCATCATACGCCAGTTGCATCCCGAGTTCGTTGAGAACGCACCGCAAGGCCCGCATTTGCGGCACGCTCGTGGCGGCTGCTTCGTGGATTTCGAGAACCAGCGCGGCCTCGGGAAATGCCAGTCGCAACTCGCGCAGCGACTTCTCCAACAACGCCGGGTCCTGCAACTCCGCCGGGTGGGTGTTGAGAAACACCAGCGGATTGGCGGGCAACGCCTCGGCCAACCGCACTCCTTCGTTGCGAAGGATGCGGCTCAGTTCGCCTTCGAGATCGAGTAACGCCGCCGCCGAGAACATCGCGTGCGGGGTTCCCAAACCGAAGAGCAGGCTGCGTCCCAACACTTCGAAGCCGACGGTGCGTTGCGTCGACATCTCGACAATCGGCTGATAGTGCGGGAGCACCGCGCGTTCGGCGATCAACTTGTCAAACTGAATGAGAGCCAGCGCCTGATCGGTCGAGTCGCCGGCAATCGTCTTGCAGTCGACATAGCCCCGTTGAATGCCGACGCGGAAGACGATCCCGGCAATCTGCAGCAGATCGCCGGCGCGAACGGACGCATCGATCGCGACGCGCACGCCGTTAACGAACGTGCCGTTGGTGCTGCCGAGGTCGCGCACCCAGAGTTCGCCGTTCTCAAGCCGCAATTCGGCGTGGCTGGTCGACACCGCGGGACTGGCGATCGTCAACGACGCGCTCGTGCAGCGGCCGATGACGAATGGCGAATTGGCGACGGAGATGCTCCGCGCAGCTTGGTCGGCGCTTAGTTGCCCCGTGAGGAGCCAGGTCTCGTCGTTCGGCGATGAAAGAGTCGAGAGAGACATGCGGGAAATCGAACTAGAGGACCTGCGTCATGGCAATCGGTGATGTTTCTACGGGGAACGCCGCCGCGGCAACGGATGGCAGCCCCGTCGCTTGGCCCAGCGGCGTCCAGTCGACGTCGCAACGACTGGTGACGCGCTCGGCGAATTCAATGCAGTCGCGACGGTTGTCGATCAGGTTGAGCGCAATGCGCGGCAAGGACAGATTCCATGCTTCGCAGCAGCGGACCGACTGCGAGCCGACGCCCGCGAGCATCACGACGCTTGGCGTCGTCGCTTGCCACGCGGCAGTTCCGGCGGCCGAGCCTGGTTGCGTTTCCAGAACGGCATACTTGCCGCCGAGGCAGGGAACCGAAGGCAATTCAACGCCGTCAATCGACTGGGTGACGCCATCGGCCGCCGTCGGCAAGGCGACCGCCGCGATCAATGCCGGGCTCGTCGCCAATTGCTCGGCACGCCGCGTTGCCAATCGCAACAGTTCGGCGCCAAGCTGCTCGCGGACGCGCGGGCTTCCCATCGCCACGGCCAGCAGTCCGCCCATTGGCTCGATGAACTGCTGCTCTAACTGGGCGTCAACGTCCGCGACAAGCTGCGGCAACTCCGCAGCGAGGGCCACGGCGAATGGATCGTCCCCATGAATCGCGGCCGTTTGCGGAAACTGCAGAACGAAGCCTTTGACCTGACGCCCGAACTCGCCCAGCCGATCGCCGATGGTACGCAGGTCCGAGGTGAGTCGTCGCGCGATCGTCGCCGCGGCTAGCATGGCGTGTTGATCGATGCGGAGCCGGCGGTACGCTTCGCCGAACTCGCGCTCGCGCGCGACCGCTGCTTCGGTCGTCGACCGTTCGCGCTGCCAACGATCAAGTTGGGCGATGGCCGCGGCCGCCTGCTGGGCGATGCCGCCGGCCAGCTTCGTTGATTCCGCTTCTAGTTGTAGCAAACGTTGCCGCGAGCTTTCTAGCATTCCCATGGCGCCGGCAAGCCGCGCGCCGCGCTCGTCGACCTGGTGCAGGATGTTGGCCGTAAGCCTGTCGGCCATCTCCGCAGCGATGCCGCCGGTTATCTCTTCCAGCAAACGACCCGCGACAAAAGTGCCAGGCCGCTCGTCGGGTGCCGTGAAGTCGGCGTCGACGGCGCGGATGAAAGCGCCCAACTGAAAAGGCGTGGCTGCCGCTGGCGTGGTTTTCGACGCCAGGAGAGTTTCAATTACTTCGCACGTTCGCCCGGCGAGCGCCGCGAGATCGATCGCTTCGGCCGCCGGCTGCACGTCCGTCCGATTCGGTCCGCATCCCAAGTATTCCATCAGCACGGCACGGCTAATTGAAATCGCCGCGGCGTGAATCGCTCGATCGTCGGCCGCTGACGCCGTCGTCAATGCAAAGCTGCGTAGTGGGGCGTAGTCGCCTTTGGTTTCTACCGCGCGGCAAGTCGAGAAAAATTGTTGAGCCGGTGTCGCCGCGTCGAGGTAGAGATACTCCGCAACCTCGCTGGCGGCGGCATTGAGCGCCTCGTCGTCGACGGCAACGCCCAGGTCGAGGAAGTATGCGGCGTCGAACGCCTTTTTCCCAGGCGGAAACGCCGGCAGACCGCATCCTTCGTCGCCTGGATAGACGCCGTTAGGCCGGTGGTAGTGATTGTATTCGCGCAACCAGGCGAACGAATTCACCCGCGCTAGCTCGTTCTGCTGGGCATCGCGGCCGGTCGCATGGAGGAAGACGCCGATCACTTCGACGTCGTCGAGACCTTGCTTCGCCGCCATCGCGCGCACGGCGTAGCCGACGTCGAGCGACATCCCGCTGCCAGTGCCGCCGGAGACGCCGGCGACGAGGTAGACGCGAAGCCGACTGGTCGCATTCTTGGCGACAGGCAGATTAGCATCGCTCGGTTCAGCGTCGCCGCTTCGTGCGCGATCGAGCGTCAAACGAATGCGTTCGCCAATTTGCCGCGAATGATCGACCAGCGCCAACCGTCCCAGAGGACGGAGGCCTTCAGTGCGCAACGACTTCGGAATGTTGTAGAGCCAGCGTCGGCTCAACCAGCGCATCAGCAGCGCAGAGTCCTCGCGATACTCCTGCGGCCGCCGAAGGGGCAACGTCACCGTTTCATCAGGGCGAAGCGCCGTGCGATCGTTGCCTTGCACCGCCGCGGAGATCCCACGGGAGTCGCTGTCGAGCAATAACATCGCGACGGCTTCACGATGATCGTCGCCCACTTCGCGGGCTAGCCGCGAGCGTAGTTGTCGCATCACCCGGCCGGCGAGTCCGCCAACGCCGATCACCGCCGTCGGGGTCGCGCGGAACTCAGCCGCCGCGTTAGAGAGCGCGATCGTTTGTCGCTTCGGCGGCCCGTCGTTCTCCGCTGCGCTCCAAAGCACAACCGTTCCTTTCCCGTCTGCGGCTGGACTGCGTTCGTCGAGGAACTCGGCGACCGGCCCCGGACGGGGTTCGGCGCGACGATCGGGGAACGCCGAGACGCAATCGTCGAACGATCGTTGCGGCTCTTCGACGTTCACGGCGGGGGCTGACTCATCCGCGACGGTCGCCGCGAACAGGGCCTCGACCATCTCGGTGCAACTGGCGAACCGCTGCATCGGATTCTTCGATAACGCGCGAGCGATTACGAAGCGATCTTGCGTCGGCAGCGATCCGAGATCCGGGTCGCTTTGCAAATGCTGCATCGTCAGCTCGGCCGCGGTGAGTCCTGTGAACGACGGCGTCCCGGTCAGCATTTCTTGATAGACGACCGCCAAGCTGTATTGATCGCTGCGCGCCCCCGGCGTTCCTTGAAAGACTTCCGGCGACGAATAGAGCGGCGTCAGTCCGCCGACCAACGACGCCTGCGTACGGCCGACTTCTTTCACCAGTCCGAAATCGGCGACCTTGATATGGCCGCCGACGATCAGCAGATTTTCCGGCTTCACGTCGAGATGCTGCAGCGAGTGACGTTCGATGAGAAAATCGAGCGCATCGGCTGCGTCGCGCAGGAAGCCGAGCAGTTCCGCCCGCGGCACGCCGGGCAACCCGGCTCGGCGACATTCGTCGTAACGGTCTTTCAAGCTCGAGTCAGCGAGTTCGGTAACGATGGCCAGGCGATTGTCGACGACCTCGATTCGTTCGAGCGACAGCAAAAACGGATGCCGTACCGACTTGATCCGATGGAGCGAGCGGAGTTCGAGCTCTGCGCGGCGGTCGTCGAAC
>JBGSMO010000523.1:0-17773 GCA_041740115.1 Pirellulales bacterium | reverse complement strand
CGCGGCCGAACTCGTACGCCACCAGCGCTCCGAGCGCCATGAACACGAACTGCCACGGGTTCAAATCGCCCGCGCGCGGATTCCCCACCACGCCGCCTGCTAACGCCGGATTCATGGTGCGATCCGCATCGGCCGCCGGCGTCGCCGTTTCGGCTGTCGCCGCGTCGTCCCCCGCAGTCGCGTCATCGCTCGCTTCATCGGGGTCGGCCACGGCCGCCGCGGGCTTCATCACCATCGCTAGATCGCGTTTCTTCATCACTTCGGCAATCACTACGCTGCTGCCGTAAATCGCCGCGAGTGCGATCAGTCCCGAAAGAGCCCCGCGCAGGTAACTCCGCTCCATGTGAGTCCGATTCGCCTGCCGCACGCCAAGCCCGGTGAGCAGCCCGATGACGATCGCGAACCACGACGCCTCCACCGGCTTGCCGAGCATGCCGGTCTCCAGCACCGTATGCAGCCCCACGCCGACCGCCGCCCCGACAATCCCGCCCAGTAGAGTAGGACCAACGCCCATCGCGACCACCTTCGAGGGTAACCCTCAAGCGAGCAGAGAAGCGTCCGGCGCAGCGAGCACGCGTCACACGCGGCATCCCCCCGGACGACGCCGCTCATTCTAAGAAGCCACGACGCCTTACGTCAAATTTCCCCGCCGTTTGTGCCCGTTTCGCACCTTCGGCCAAGCCGCTAAAATCAGGGATTCGCTCGCCTCCGCTGGCGGGCGCTTGAGTCTCTCGCAAAGACGCGAAGGCGCAAAAGAATCGCGAAGAAGACCGTCGACGGCTCGCTCGATCTTGAGCGAATCTCGGCTCGATGCTTCTTTGTTTTCTTTGCGTTCCTCCTTTGCGCCTTAGCGCCTTTGCGAGAATAAATCAGTTCTCAAGCATCACTCATAGACAACGGAAAGTAGCAATGAACATCGCAGTCATCGGCGGCGACGGCACCGGACCTGAAGTAGCGGCCGAGGGCGTCAAAGTCCTCAAGGCAGTCGCCAAGCTCGAAGGCTTCGACAAGGACCTTAGGCTCACCGAACTCGACTGGGGCGGCGATCGCTACCTGAAGACCGGCGAAGCTCTCCCCGCCGACGGCCTCGACCAACTCCGCAAGTTCGACTGCATCCTCCTCGGCGCCGTCGGCCACCCCGACGTGCAGCCCGGCATCCTCGAACGCAAGCTGCTGCTCGACCTCCGCTTCGGCCTCGACCAGTACATCAACCTCCGCCCCGTGAAGTTGTTCCCCGGCGTCGAGTGCCCCATCAAGGGCAAGACGCCCGAGGACATCGACTTCGTCGTCGTCCGCGAGAACACCGAAGACCTCTACTGCGGCGTGCAAGGCTTCATGCACAAGGGAACGCCGAGCGAAGTCGCCACCCAAACGGCCCTCTACACCCGCAAGGGTTGCGAGCGCGCCGTTCGCTACGCCTTCGAGCTATGCAAGAAGCGCAACAACCCCAAGGGGAAGAAGCTCACGCTGGTCGCCAAGACCAACGTCATCCTCAGCCACGACCTCTGGTGGCGGACCTTCCAGGAAGTCGGCGCCGAGTATCCCGATATCGAGAAGGACTACAACCACGTCGACGCCTGCTGCATGTGGATCGTGAAGAACCCTGAGTACTACGACGTGATCGTCACGACGAACATGTTCGGCGACATCATCACCGACCTCAGCGGCATCATCCAAGGCGGCATGGGCTTCGCCGCCGGCGGCAACATCAACCCCGACAAGGGCGGCGTCAGCATGTTCGAGCCGATGGGCGGCAGCGCTCCGAAATACACCGGCACGGGCAAGATCAACCCGATCGCCGCCATCAACGCCGTGAGCATGCTGCTCGACCAGCAAGGCCAGCCGAAGGCGGGGAAGCGCGTGATGGACGCGATCATGAAGGTGACCGCGACGAAGATGAAGAGCCAGAACGCAGGGAAGATGGGGTACACGACGAGCGAGGTTGGCGATTTGGTCGTCGAAGCGCTGTAGTCGTCGATCGCGTTGCGATGACGCTTTTCCTAATCCGAACTGCCCATTAGCCCCCGGCCCTTCAGGCCGGGGGTTTTTTGTGCGTTCACGTTTACATATAAGATACTAAATCAGGCGACCAGCTGTTTGCTTGCGATCTGCTGGGGCTCGCTGTGGGAGGCGTAAGGACACGATCGCATGGGCAACAAGAAAAAAGGCATCGATTTTTCAGCGCAGCGCGCTAGATGGCTTGAGGGATTAATCGGTGATGATCGAAACTCCGTTCGGGTACAACTGCAATCGCTGAGTTGGGATGTGGCGGCGTTTACGATTATAGGTGAGGCCATAAAGTTGTCACCGCGAAACGAAATCGGACGTCGAAAGGTTAACTCGCTGATTATCGATTTACTCAGAGTCGGCTTCTACTCCAATTTGTTGAGTTCTTTGCGACGTTTGACAGATCGAAGAAAAGGTACAGTGTCTCTCACGCGCATTCTGATGGAAATGAACGAGAATTCTCGGCATTTCACTCGCTCGGCAATTCTAAGTGCAGAGAACAAGCCGTACGACTACGCACCAATAAGGAAGGCAGAGGAGTTGTTTGTTCAACAGAATCTGCAGCCTGGTAAAGTGATCAACATTCCTAGCGAATTAGATTGGGAAGTAATCGCCGATCGGCACGAGAGAATAGATCGTCTAGTAAGAAAAGATGAGTCAAGTCGCCAGCCTGACGATCACCTTCCAAAGCGTCTTTTCGAAAATCTTCTCCAGAAGATTGAGAGCGATTCTCACGAAGTTGAGTTGTACGCAAACAACTTTGTGGCGCACGCCGCTGGCAAAAACTCGGAGACACGAAAGAAAGCTGATGAAATAGAATTAGCTCACGACAAACTGATGAAATGTCATAGGTCGCTTTGCGAAGTATTTAATTTTGTTCGCTCAACAATCCTTGGAGACTCCTCTGGTCCGACGCTTGCGTACCCCGCCTTCGACCATTTTGCGTTTATCGATCAACCAATCGTTTCGTCTGCGGATGTTCCCAAACTGCGGGATTGTTGGGAGCGTTTACATAAAGAGTCATTTGAGTTTGCTGCTTGGGGAGTTGATGCCTACCAGGCAGAGTATTGCAATCGTCCGCAAGAGTAGCTTTGCCATGTCGTGCGCCCTCACATCGCCACCTTCCCATGAATCTTCGGATCCCCCGCCACATCAGGCCGCGTCCCGCTGAGGTACGCCTTCCCCGCCTCGATGATGTACTTGATCCCGCTCGTCCCGCTGTTGTCCCAATACTCGCCCGTCTCGCCCTGCACCTTCAGTAGCACCAGGTGCGGATCGTCCTTACCGCCGGGGAACCAGACTTTCCAACCTTCGTTCCATAGCTCTTCAACCTTGCGGCGATCCTTCACCAGCGCCGCCTTGCCGCTGATCGAGACGAACTTCAGCGACGATTGCATGACGACGTTCACATGATTGTCGGTCGCAATCTCGTCCATTTTCCCTGAGTCGTCCTGGGTGAGAAACCAGAGCGTCCCATCGGCGTCGAGTCCCGCCACCGCCATCGGCCGCGACCGCAGCGACCCGTCGGGCCGCCGCGTGACCAGCATGGCGGCATCGAAGTCGTCGAGCAGTTCACGAAGTTTGTCGTCAGGCGCGGCGGACATGGTAGTTCTCCCAGCGTAGATGTTGCGATGCGTTTATTTCAGTGTGACGTAACACAGCACCCGCAAATCGCGGACCGATCGTCAGGCGGCCCGAATCGCGGGATAAAGACACCCAACGCTTGGCGCCACGCCCGCGTGCGGACGTCGAGTGATCAACGTATGTTCGCTCGCAGTCTTCAGTCCCGAAGGGACGCGCCATGAAAGCCCAGGGCGAAGCCCTGGGAAATTGACCGCCAAGAGGATCGGAGCCCTGTAGGGGCGCGCTGAGGTTTGCCCAAGCGCGCCCTTTCAGGGCTCCAGGCTAATACCAACGCCTCGACCCAGGGCTTTGCCCTGGGCTTTCATGGCGCGGCCTTTCAGGCCTGGAAATGCTTGCAAAACTGATATTTAGACGCCTTGTTTGTGGTAATATAAATCGCGAAATAGCCATTGCCAAATCAATCACGAAACTCTGGGCTCACGCACCATGGCGCAATCGCTCTCAAACATCCTGCTTCACATCGTCTTCAGTACCAAAAATCGCGAACGGTTCATCGACGAATCAATCGAACGCGACCTCTTCAAATACGTCGCCACGGTCGCCAGATCGCTTCATTGCCCCACTCACGGCATCGGCGCCGCCGACGATCACATTCACATGCCTGCTCGCTGGCGCGGACGGTTGCCGTGAGTCAACTCATTCAAGAGATCAAGCAAGATTCGTCGCACTGGATGAAGCAACAAGGCGTCGCCTATCTCGACTTCGCTTGGCAAAACGCCTGCGGCGCCTTCTCCATCGGCCAATCGCAATTGGCGGACCTGCAACGCTACATCGCCAATCAACGCGACCATCATGGCCGCGAGTCGTTCGAGAGCGAGTTTCGGAGCTTGCTGGCAAAGTACGAAATCGACGCCGACGAGCGATATCTTTGGGACTAGGCCTGCGATCTCACTCCTCCGTCGCCGCCGACCGCGTCGTCAGATCGAGCTTCTTCCGCGGTCAAAAAATCGGCCCGACAAACCGAAGATCTGCCGGGCCGACATGCGCGTTGAGTTGCCGTTCAAGTTCAATGCTTGGCCAGCGTCGCTGATTGAACGCTGTAGACGTTGTCGAGCAACCCCTGCGGCCGGCCGTTGATGTACTCCCGACCGGTTTGGAACAGGTAATCGACCGCCAGCGGGCTGAGCTTGCGGAGGCTGTCGACGCCGTTGCCGAGTGATGCGCAGGGCGCCGCCGAGTGTTACGGAAGCCGCGTAATCCGCGTAAACTGTCGAGTGGAATTGCCGCGACGGCCGAGCGCCGCATCATTCCAGCAACCAGCAACGTAGAACGCTATGCCTTCCCCCACCGAACGCTTTTCGAACCGCGTCGAGAACTACGTCCGCTATCGCCCGACGTATCCGGCGGCAGTGCTCGACATCCTGCACAGCGAAATCGGTTTCACGCCCGCATGGTCGATCGCCGACCTCGGTTCCGGCACCGGCATCTCAGCGGAGTTGTTTCTGAAGAATGGCAACGAAGTCTTCGCCGTCGAACCGAACGGCCCGATGCGCGCCGCGGCCGAGCGACTGCTCGCCGGCTACTCGAAGTTCCACAGCGTCGACGGCACGGCGGAAGCGACGACGCTGCGGGAGAATTCGGTCGACGCCGTCGTCGCGGCGCAGGCGTTTCACTGGTTCGATCCCGTGAAGACCGGCGTCGAGTGCCGGCGCATGCTGAAAGCCGACCGCTGGGCCGTGCTGCTCTGGAACGCGCGCCGCCTCGATTCGACGCCATTCTTGCGCGATTACGAACGGCTGCTGACAAAGTACGGAACCGACTACGCTCAAGTCCGCCATGAGAACGTCGACGAGTCGCGACTCGATCTCTTCTTTGGCCCGGACCAGTGGCGGAAGCGGAGCGTCGAGAACTTCCAACGACTGACGCTCGACGGCATCCGCGGCCGGCTCAAGTCGTCATCCTACGTCCCCGCCGACGGCGACCCGGCGCAAGCGGCGCTGCTGAACGAACTCGACGACCTGTTCGCCCGCGAGCAAATCGAGGGGCATGTCGTCATCGAGTACGACACGGAACTCTACTTCGGTCAGCTCGCGTAGGCTGGGACACCGTCCCGCCTGCGCGCCAAGTTGCTCGCCACATCAGGTGGGACGTTGTCCCAGCCTACGGTTGCAATCTCATCACGTCCCGCACGAAATCGGTCCGGGCGCCGCCGTACTGCTGATACTGCGTCACGAACTGCTGCATCTCCGCCGCCGTCGGCTGGCGACCGAGCAACGTTTGATAGAGCGCCGCGAGATAGGGATCGCGCTGGTTCCCCATCCGATCGAAGTACTCGCTGCTGCCCAGAATGTAGGCTTGAATATCCTGCGGCGACTTGCCCGCTTGCAGGTAGCTTTGCCAGGCGTTGAGCTCCTGCGGCGAGGCGTCGCGGCGAAGGTACTGCTTGTACCACTGGTTAATCTGATCGAGCTGGCCGACAGCGTAGGCGCCGTTCGCCGGGACGCTGGCGCCGACTTTCACGAGATTCACCTGCACCGTCGGGACGTTGGCCAGCGGCGTCACGGGGATGGCGGCCGAACTCTGCAGCACGATCTGCCCGCGATCGACCAGGTAGGCGTCGACCGCATACTTGTGGTCAGGGTAAATCTGAGTCCGGTCGATCGCGATCGAGAACGGAATCGGCGGATGCTTCGGGTTGGTGATCACCTGCTTGCCGACTTCGACGTTCTGCCAACTCGGGTAAGTGACGTCGCGCAGCCGCACGGTGAGCACCGCCTGTTGCGTGAGCGTCACGCGCTCCCTGCAGGTGACTTCACCGCGCACCGCCGCCGCCGATTGCTGCGTCAGCGTCACCGGCAAGTTCTGCAGCCGGCGGTTGCGGTTGTCGAACACGAGGAAGTCGACTTTGCCGTTCTGATCGACGCGGCGGCGGATCTCGTCGCCAAGGTCGAACAACGCCCCCTCGACGTAACCGACCTGAAAGCCATCGACGTTGACGATGATGTCGCCCGTTTCAAGCCCCGCCTGCGCCGCCGGCATGCCGGCTTCGACGTCGGTGAGGACGACGCCGGTGTCGACGTTCTGGATTGCTACGCCGAGCCGCCAGGAATTGGGTTGGGCGTTCCACGACGGCGTCGCCGAGGTAGTCGGCAGCAGGCTGGGAGCGGCGCTCCAGGCCTCGCTGAGGTCGCGGCTGCGGATGGTGGCCTGGGCGGCGGCGTCTTGAGGGGAGAGGGCCAAGACGAGCGCGACGGCCAGTGACGAGTGTGCGATCGCGGGAAGGTTGAGACGCAAAATCGGCGTCATTGATGTGGCTCCTGAGTGGCGGACGTCTTGAGTGTTTAGGAGTCGAGAGTGTTCATGTTCAAAGGTTGTCTCTCTGGTCCCCTCCCCTTGAGGGGGAGGGTTAGGGAGGGGTGATCGACGTCGTGTACCAGCGTTCCACCCGCTCCTCAGCCCTCCCCTCAAGGGGGAGGGAGCCAGAAGAATTTCTAGTGCGCCCCAGTCCAGCCGAGGGCGTCGCGCGACGCCAGCACTTCGTCCCGTCGTAGCGGCAACATGCCCGCCTTCACAACGTCTTCCTGTCCCGACCGGCTCAATACATAGCGGAGCAACTCTTCGGTCATCGCCGGCATGGGCGTTCCCGGTTGCCATTTGACCACGACGTACAGCTGTCGCACGAGCGGGTAGCGCGGGTCGACGGCTTCGCCCATCTTCGGGGCTGGCACGACTTCCCCTGTGTTGAGCACGAGCGGCAACACCTTTCCTTGAGTCGCCGGGGCGAGCGACAGACTTAAGTAGCCGACGCCGCTGGGATCTTTCGTCACCGCTTCGCAGATCTGCGCGTAGCCGTTGCAATGTTTTCCCGCGCGACTCGTCGCCCCTTCGCCTAAGAATCGATTCACCAAGTACCCCCACGCTCCCGTACCTGTGCTACGGCCATACAACGTGAGCGGCGCCTTCGCGAGCGGACCGGCGACGCCAAGGTCGCCCCACGTCTTCGCGCCGGGATTCTCTTTCGCGAGCGGGTCCTGCAGAATCTTGACCCCTTGCTCCATGGTGAGTTGCTCGAGCGGATTGTCTTGATTGACGACCACGCCGAGCACATCCTTCCCGGTGGCGATCGCAATGACGCCCCCATCCTTGAGTTCCTGCTCAGTGAGGGGCCGGCTCATCAGGCCGATTTCCATCTCGCCGGCGCCGAGCTTCGGCAAGACCAGCCCCGACTCGAACATCGTGACGTCGAGCTTGGCTTCGGGATGTACCTGCTTGAGCCCGTCCGCCCAGAGCAAAGCCATCTGATTCATCGCCGACGATCCGGCGACCGAGAGCTTGCCGCTGATCGGCGCCTTCGGTAGGTAGGGAGGCAGGCCGCCCAGCAAGTTGTCGTCTTGCGCCGGGACCGCCGCGACGGCGCTCGCCAGCTGCGGATCAACCGCGTAAAGCGGTGCGGCAAACGCGACAATCGCACCTACTGCCAATAAGAACGTCGCGCCATGACGCGACAAGTCCGTGCGAACTCCCATTTCGCTTCCTCCCAGATGAATCGGCTAGCTCCGTCATGCGAGAACGCCGGGCGTCTCGCGGCTGCCGATCATACCGCAAAGCTGGGGGGACTGGGGAGTCGAGTTTCTGTGGGGAGCAGATAGCGGTCAGCTACGCCCGCGCTTTCACCTTCGCGCCGCTATGTGACTTACCGTTCACCGACGGCGCCAGCAGGTAGCTCATGTCGCCGAGGCGATCGAACGTGATCAGCTCCGCGAGCCCCGCCGCGGCCAGTTCAGGTCCGCCGACGTACCGCCCCGGGTTGATCCACTTGTCCATCTGCTCGACCGACGAGCCAAACAGCCCCGCGAGCAGCACGTCCATATCCTTCTCGAGTTGCCCGAAGTGGCGGGCCCACTCGGCCGCCTCGGCGAGGCCGACGTTCTCTTCGCTCTGCCACCGCATCGGGTGGAACAACAGCACGCTGCAGGGGGTGACGAGCCGCTTCACGCAGGCGGCGAACGGCCACAGCGCCGCCGACGAGCATTCGCCAGTGACGATGCCGGTCGCCCGCAGACCACGGAGCTTAATGAGGGTCATCAACGACATCGCGCAGTAGGGACTGCCGCCAGGCGAGTCGAAGTAAATCAGGCACTCCCCTCCCGGTTCGACGTCGAGCAACCGATCGGTCAACTCCGATTCGTGTTCGGTGAGGTCGCCGCACAGGGCAATTTCAGGAATACGCTCGTCTTGTTCCCGACTCATGCGATTTTCGCTTTGCCTCGTTGGATCTCCTGGGGGCCAGTCCGGCATCTTAGTGCTGAACTGGCGAATTCCCCAGGGGGGCGACCCGACACTAGAAAATTGTAGGTCAATCGCGCCAGAACCACCAGTTTTTGGGAGAATAACCCCAGTCTCCGGCGGAGCTAGCGACAATCGAGCCGGGAAGGCCGCTATCCGCCCCGACTCCCGCGTCTTAGCATAAACAGCCTTGGCCGCGATCTCGCCGCCCGCCCCCTCCCCAGAGGCAGGAAAATCTGCCCGCCGCGTCCGGTGGTAGCGGTCCTGGCGAAGAGTAGAGGGGGAGGCAGTCCACGACGCAAGTAGCCGCGGCTCAACGAGCCGCCCGAGCGATGTACCAAATGGGGAATGTTGAATGGGGAATGGGGTAGAAGTCAGATATTAGGTGGAATAGTTCTCCCTCATTCGGCATTTGTCTTGCGACGCTCCGGTGGGGCGTGGACCCGCGGCTACTGAACTGTCATTACTGCATTCCCCATTCCCCATTCAGCATTAGCCCATGTCCTACGCCAGTCTCCGGGAATGCGTCGACGACCTCCAGCGTCATCGCCAACTCGTTCGCATCGAGTCGCCCGTCGACGCCCATCTGGAGGCGGCGGCGATCCATCGTCGCGTCCACGCCGCCGGCGGTCCGGCGATTTACTTTGCCAACGTCAGCGGCTGCCAGTTCCCGATGGTGAGCAACCTCTTCGGGACAATGGATCGCACCCGCCTAATGTTCCGCGACGCGCTCGCCGGCGTCGAGCAACTCGTCCAACTCAAGGCGAACCCCCAGGCTGCCCTCCGAGAAATCTGGAAATATTGGCGGGCGCCCCTCGACGCTCTCTACATGCTGCCGAAGCACGTCGGCAGCGGACCCATCCTCGCCGGGCAAACCACGGTAAGCCAGTTGCCGCAGTTGCAGAGCTGGCCGCGCGACGGAGGCCCGTTCGTCACGCTGCCGGTCGTCTATACCGAAGACATCCGCGAACCGGGCCTGCGCCGCTCGAACCTGGGCATGTACCGCGTGCAACTCGCCGGGAATCAATACCAGCGCGACGCTGAAATTGGCCTCCACTATCAGATTCACCGCAGCATCGGCGTTCATCACGCGGCGGCGAAGCGCGTGGGTCAGCCGTTTCGCGTGAACGTGCTGGTCGGCGGTCCGCCGTCGCTGGCCGTTGCCGCCGTGATGCCCCTGCCTGAAGGGATGAGCGAAATTGGCTTCGCCGGGGCGCTCGGCCGCCGCCGCGTGCGGATGATTCGCCGCCCCGGCGCGCTGCCGATCCATGCCGACAGCGACTTCTGTATCGTCGGCACGGTCGATCCCGATCGCCTGCTTCCCGAGGGACCGTTTGGCGATCACCTCGGCTACTACAGCCTCGCGCACGACTTTCCGGTGCTAAAGGTTGAAGCGGTTTACCATCGCCGCGACGCGATCTGGCCCTTCACCGTCGTCGGTCGGCCGCCGCAAGAAGATACGATGTTCGGTCGACTGATCCATGAACTCACGGGGCCGATGATCCCCACGGTGCTGCCGGGCGTGCATGGCGTCCATGCGGTCGACGCCGCCGGCGTGCACCCGCTGCTGCTGGCGATCGGCAGCGAGCGTTACATGCCGTTCCTCGACGCGGCTCAGCCGCAGGAGTTGCTCACGCAAGCCTGCGCGATCCTCGGCCAAGGCCAACTTTCGCTCGCCAAATACCTGCTGATCGCCGCCCATGATGACGACCCTCGATTACAAGTCGACAACGTCGCCGCGTTCTTCGCGCACATGCTGCAGCGGGCCGACTGGCGCCGCGATCTTCACTTCCACACCCACACGACGATCGACACGCTCGACTATTCCGGCGGCGGATTGAACGCCGGTTCGAAAGTCGTCATCGCCGCTGCCGGGCCCAAGCGATTTGAATTGGCGACCGAACTGCCAGCAATGTTGCCGCTCCCCGACGGCTTCCGCCACCCGCGCGTCGTCATGCCGGGCGTCCTCGCGGTCGACGGGCCGGCCTGCCCGAAGCCATCGTTCGACTACGACGAATCTATTCGCGCCCGCAGCGCCGCCCGTGAAGAAACGTCGGGCGCTATGCGCCGCTTCTGCAACGATCTCGATGCGGCCCACCCGATCAACCAGTTCCGCCTCATCGTGGTCGTCGACGATAGCCGATTCGTCAGCGAGTCGCTCAACAACTTTGTCTGGAGCGTCTTCACCCGTTCGAACCCTGCCGACGACATTTACGGCATCGACGAGTTCATCAGCGAAAAACACTGGGGCTGCCGCGGCGCTCTGATCATCGACGCTCGGATCAAACCGCACCACGCTCCGCTGCTGGAGGAAGACCCCGAAATCACCCGCCGCGTCGATGCTCTTGGCGCCCCGGGCGGGCCGCTGCATGGAATTATCTAAGCGGTCTTTTCTTCTTCCCCTGTTACCCATTTCTTAGCGAATCTTTGCGTCTTCGCGCCTTTGCGAGAGACATTCCGGTTGGTCTCTCGCAAAGGCGCGAAGACGCAAAGGGAACGCAAAGAATTCGGGGAGTGGCCGCTAAGGGGCACAAAACTCGCAAGATGCTGAAATAAGAACCTTTCGCGTTTCTTGCGACTTTTTGCGGCAAAGTCTTCAGAGTTACCTTCCCCCGTCGAACCGGCTATCTTTGGAACCATGGCAACACTGACTTTTCACGGCGCCGCGCGCACCGTCACTGGGTCGAAGTATCTCCTCAAAGCCGATGGCGCCCAGGTCCTGGTTGACTGTGGATTATTCCAGGGCCTCAAAGAGCTCCGCGATCGCAATTGGGGGCCCGTGCCGTTCGATGTGCGATCCGTCGACGCCGTGGTGCTGACGCACGCTCATCTCGATCACGTCGGCTACCTGCCGCGGATCGCTAAGCAAGGCTACAATCGGCGTATCTACGCGACCGACGCCACCCGTGATCTGGCGGAGATTATTCTGCTCGATTCGGCCAAGTGCCAGGAGCAAGACGCCGAGTACGCCAATCGCAAAGGCTACTCGAAACACAAGCCGGCCTTGCCGCTCTACGATGCTCGCGACGTCGAACGAACGCTGAAGTTGTTTCAACCGATCCCCCGCGGCGAGTGGTTCACGCCGGCGGCGCCGATTGCGATGCGGTTTCACGACGCGGGCCACCTGCTCGGCTCGAACATGATCGAGGCCGAAATCCGCAACCGCCCCGATCCGCTGCGGATTCTCTTCTCGGGCGACGTCGGCCGGTACGACGGTCCCCTTTACCACGATCCCGCCCCGCCGCCGGAGTGCGACTATCTCGTGTGCGAGAGCACCTACGGCGACCGCGAACATCCGGAGAAGTCGATTCTCGACGCCCTGGAAGAGGTGATCCATCGCAGCGTGAAGCGCGGCGGCGTGATGCTGATCGCCGCGTTCGCCGTCGGCCGGTCACAGCAATTAATCTACTTGCTGCAACTTCTCAAATCGGCCGATCGCATTCCCGACATCCCCATCTTTCTCGATAGTCCCATGGCCTGCGACGCCACGGCCGTTTATCGCGAACATCATGAGGATCATGATTTGAGCGACGGCGATCTCGACCCCGCACATCCGGCGCTCGGCGGCCGCAAGGTGACGCTCGCTCGCACCGCGGCCGAATCGAAACGGATCAACCAAACGGCGGGGCCCGCGGTGATCATCGCCTCCAGCGGCATGATGACCGGCGGCCGGATCGTTCACCATCTCAAACAGCGGATGCCCGACCCGCGCAACACGATCATCATCGGCGGCTACCAGGCCGTCGGCACCCGCGGCCGGTTGATCGAAGAACACGCGCCGTTCGTCCGCATGTTCGGCCAAGACGTCCCGCTCCGCGCGGCGGTCGAAAAAATCCCCGGCCTCAGCGGCCATGCCGACCGCAGCGATCTGCTCCGGTGGCTTGGCCAACTCCCGCACGCTCCGAAGCAAACGTTCCTCACCCACGGCGAACCGGCGGCGGCCGATGCGCTAGCGGAAGAACTCCGCACCACCCGCGGCTGGAACGTCGCGACGCCGGCGATGGGCGAGAAGGTGCAGCTTGATTAACGTTGGAGAGTTTTGTTTTCTCTCGCAAAGGCGCTAAGACGCAAAGTAAACGCAAAGAATACGGGGAGAACGATTGGAAAATGGTGGCTGCGAGACGACGCAATGCTCCTGATGCCTTATGTCTTCTTTGCGAGTCCTTTGCGCCTTAGCGCCTTTGCGAGAGACAAAAAAGTCAAATGACCGAAACAAAGAACGAACAACCAGAAGAAGCCGTCGAGCGCAATCGCCAAGCGATTCTCGCCTCGCCCAGCTATCGTCTCGCCGAGCTCGACGTCGAATTCATCGGCCGCGCCGAGCAGCGGCCCGTGCGGATGCAGCTCGAACTCGACAAGGCCGAGACGGTCCTCCGCGAAGGGGGCATCCGCTCCACCGTCGTCGTCTTCGGCGGCACGCAGATCGTCCCGCGCGATACCGCCGAAGCCCGTCTCGTCGACGCCGAAGCGCGTCTGAAGCAGAATCCTGAATTGCCTCAAGCCCGCCGCGACGTGCAACGCGCCAAGAGCTGCCTCGCCAAGAGCCACTTCTACGATGAAGCCCGCCAGTTCTCACGGCTCGTCTCCGAATACTGCCAACATGGCGAGAAGTGCGATCTCGTCGTGATGACCGGCGGCGGCCCAGGCATCATGGAGGCCGCCAACCGTGGCGCGTTCGAGATCGGCGCCAAGTCCATTGGCCTCAACATCGTCCTGCCGCACGAGCAGGAACCGAACCCCTACATCACGCCGGAGCTTTGCCTGCAGTTCCACTACTTCGCGATGCGGAAGTTCCACTTCATCTTGCGGGCCGCCGCACTGGTGATCTTCCCCGGCGGCTTCGGCACGCTCGACGAGTTGTTCGAGGTTCTCACGCTCCGCCAAACGGGGCGGATGCAAGAAATCCCCATCATCATGTACGGCTCCGACTACTGGAACCGGATCATCAACTTCCAGGCGCTCGCCGACGAAGGCGTCGTGGCCGACGACCACATGAAACTGATCCACTTCGCCGACACCCCCGAGCAGGCGTGGAAGCTCGTCGTCGAGTTCCACCGCCTCGGACCGTAAATTCAAACTGCTGAACCGCCAAGGTCACCAAGAGCGCCAAGGAAATGCGGGAAGGATTCAATCGCGACGACCTAGACACGATTAAATACTAAGGGAACAGATGAAGCCGCCGATGGACGCAAATGAACGCAAATGGTTTTTTATCTGCGTCTATCCGCGTTCATCGGCGGTTCCAATAGTTCTTGTATTCCCTTGGCGCTCCTTGGCGTCCTTGGCGGTTCAGTTTTTTGGACTTTGCAGTTCCCCTTTCTTTCCGCCAGGACGGGGGGCGATTTACCACAGAAAAGCCCCTATTTTGCCACTCGCTTGCCTTCACGCCGCAGATCGCCAGAATTACAACTTCGCCAGCACGGCCAGGCGGCCACGCTCTTCGCGATCCACCCACACTTTACGTTCCGCATAGCGAGATCATTTGATGACACGCCCCCCTCGTCGAACCCTGGCTCGTCGAACCTTAGTCGCACGCCTGTTCCTGGCCGTCGCCTGCACGATCGGAGCGACCGCGTCGCTGACGCCGAGCAGGCTCCGCGCCGACGAAGCCGCCAAGGGGAAGGGAGTCGTTGAAAACGAAGAGCTCTTTAAGATCCCCGCGGGCGGCGCCGACGAGATCCAAGAGTTTATGAAAAACCTCGCCCAAACCGCGCCGGAAGGCGAGAGCGAAGAAGACCAAATGGCCTTCAGCGTGAAGGCGCTCAGCACTCTGGTCGAAGCCGCCGACAAACTGCTTGCCGCCAAGCCCGACGACGACCAAGCCGCTCAGGCTTTTGCCTACAAGATCGAGGCGCTCCAAGCCCTCACGGCGATGAACCAGCCCGACTCCGGCAAGCAACTCGAAGAAGTTCTTGCCGCCGCCCGTGGTGACAAGCGCGAGCCGATCATCGGCCTCGGTTGGCAGAACACGATCATGTACGCGGTCAGCCGCTGGTCGGCGCTCGACCCGAAGGAACGCGCTGCCTTCATCGACCTGATCGTCAACAAGGTAAAAGCAGGGCCGGCGCCCATCGACGTCTCGATCGTCCAGGTCACCAGCATGCAGCTTGAGGACCGCGACACTGAAGCCGTCGTCGGTTTGCTCGAACAGGTGATGCCCATCTTCGAGAAGAGCGAAGACAAAGCAGTCCAGAAGCAACTCACCGAAGCAAACCTTCCCGGCATGTATCGTCGTCTCACCCTCCTCGGCAAGCCGATGGTAATCTCTGGCACGCTCCTCAACGGCAAGCCGGTCGATTGGGAGTCGTACCGGGGCAAGGTCGTGCTGGTCGACTTCTGGGCCACCTGGTGCGGCCCTTGCCGCGCCGAGATCCCGAACGTCCTCGAATTGTACGAGGCTTACCACGACAAAGGCTTCGACGTATTGGGCATCTCGCTCGACGAAACCGCCGCAGCCGCCGAGAAGTACGTCGCCGAGAACAAGCTCCCCTGGTCGTCGGTCTTCCCGAAGAACGAAGACGAGCGCGGCTGGAACAACCCGCTGGTCGGCTACTACGGCATCACCGGCATCCCGACGGCGATCCTCGTCGACCAGGATGGCAAGGTCGTCAACATGAACGCCCGCGGCCCGGTGCTGGGCGAAGAGCTGGAAAAGCTCCTCGGCACCCCGACGGAAAAGAAGGCCGAGGAAGCGGCTGCGAAGTAGTCATGTCATTCTGAGCGCAGCGAAGAATCTAGCCGCAAAAAGTCGCAAAGGACGCAAAAAGGCTCGCTAAGAGTCCCTTTTGCGTCCTTTGTGCATTTTTGTGGCTATCTCTTCTTCCTTCTTCTTTGCGCGTCCTTTGCGCCTTCGCGGCTTTGCGTGAAACTTGCCGGCATCTTTCTCGCAAAGCCGCGAAGTCGCAAAGCGACGCAAAGAAATACGGGAAACGGCCCAATTCCAGAAAAGTTTTGACATCCTCCAACTGGCCGATCTACACTGCCGCACGTCTGCGAGCGGGCGTCCGGAACCGCCCCTCGACGAACACTTCTCTCTAGCATGACTCGCCGACAGGCGGGTCGAGGAGGCATCTCATGGGCCAGAACATGTGGGGTTATCGCTGCGCTCTCGCTGCCATCGCGTCGCTCGCCCTCACGACGCCGCTGCGGGCGGAAGGCGATGCGGCGAGCGAGTCGTCGCCGTCATCCGGCCAGAAAAGGGCCGCATTGCAAGCCGCGGCCGAACGACGCATCGAAGCGGCGCTTGATTCGCCGCTCCGCGCGCCGCTCGAATTCATTGAGACGCCGCTCAATCAGGTCACGCAGGTCCTCTCCGAAGACTACCAAATACCGATTGTAATCGACACGGCCGCCCTCGATGCCGTCGCCAGCAGCCCGGAGGTCGAGGTCTCGATCGCCATCGGTAATGTCACGTTTCGCTCCGCCCTCGAACTCATGTTGCAGAACGCAGGCGAGGGGGAGCTCACTTACATCATCGACAAAGAAGTGCTGATGATCACCACGCAAGAGGAAGCCGAGAAACGTCTGCAAACTCTCGTCTATCGCGTCGATGATCTCATCGACAGCGATCGCTTTGCGACGGCAGCGGAGCGCGACGCGGGCGTTGATCAATTGAGCGACGTGATCATCTCCACCGTGGAGCACGAATCGTGGATGGAGAATGGCACCGGCGAAGGAGAAATCCAATTCTTCGGTCCCGGGATGATGGTGATCAGCCAAACTCGCCGCGTTCACGATCAGGTTGAAGATCTGCTGCAGCGCTTGCGAACGGCGAAGGCGGAGATCGATGCCGATGCGATTCAGGAGCAAGACATGGCGGCTAGTCGACCGGTGACGCGTTCGATTGCGCTCAACGATAACGCGATCGCCGATTGTCCGAAGACTCGCGACACGATCCGCGACGCCCTGCAGAAATCGGTCAATTGGCAAGACGAAGTCGAAGGAGTCGATAGGGAAGAAATGTTTCTCTACGTTCTTCCCAATCGCGTGCTTGTCCGGCACGTTCCTGACGTGGTCCGGCAAGTTGAGGGAATCGTCCGCGAGATTGCATCCGCGGATCCACGTCCTGAGGCCGATCCAAACGTGGCGCGCAGCGGAATTCATTTGGACGTAGAGTTGAAGAGATCCCTAGACCTTGCCGACGCGCCTGCCGCCAGCGAAGATGACAACCAGCGCCAGCAGCGCGGCGGCAGAGGCGGATTCTGACGCGGCTCGGCGGGCGCTCCGGCGGGTCGTTGACCCGCGGCTACCGTCCGCACCACTCGACGCTCACCGCATGCATCTCGGCCCGACGCTCATCATCGACACGTTCGCCGAGGCCTTCCGCATGCGCTGCGCGCGGGTGATCGTCACCGCGTTGGATGAATTCTGGCTCGACGCCGCCCTCCGCGAATTCTGCGGCTACGGCTCGAGCGTCATCGGCTGCGACGCCGAGGTCGGCGTCGAGCGTTTCCTTGCCCCCCAAGAAACGCCCGACGCCCGACCCGGCGCCGCAGTGCTCGCCTTTGGCTTTTCGGTCGACGCGCTCGCGAAGGCAATGCTCAATCGCGCCGGGCAGTGCCTGCTGCCGTGCGCGACCTCCGCAGTGTTCAACGGGTTGCCCGAAGGAGAGGACCAGGTTCCGCTCGGCAAGAACCTCCGCTTCTTCGGCGATGGCTTTCAGAAGAGCAAGCAGATCGGCGACCGCCGCTACTGGCGGATCCCGGTGATGGATGGCGAGTTCATCGCCGAGGAGCAAGTCGGCGTCGCGAAGGGAGTCGCCGGCGGTAACATCATCATCCAGGGCGAGACGCAAGCCGTGGCGCTTGCCGCGGCTCGCCGCGCGGTCGAAGCGATTGCCGACATGCCGGGCGTGGTGACGCCCTTCCCCGGCGGCGTTGTCCGCAGCGGCAGCAAG
>JBGSMO010000522.1:0-1668 GCA_041740115.1 Pirellulales bacterium | reverse complement strand
GCGCGAACGGACCGCAACGCTGCACGAAGTCGCCGCCGAAATCGCCCGCCGCCGCGGCGACCTGATGGGCGCCATGCTCGCCGAAGGAGGAAAACTCCTCACCGAGAGCGATCCCGAAATCTCCGAGGCGATCGACTTCTGCCGCTTCTACGCCGACACGGCCGAGCACTTCCACGAGCTGCCCGGCCTCGCCGCCCACGGCAAGGGAGTGGTCGTCGTCGTCTCCCCCTGGAACTTCCCCTTCGCGATTCCTTGCGGCGGCGTCGCGGCAGGCCTCGCGGCGGGGAACACGGTCATCTTGAAGCCCGCCTCCGATACAGTCCTCATCGCGCATGCGCTTTGCGAATGCTTCTGGGCCGCCGGCGTCCCGCGGACGGCCCTACAGTTCGTCCCCTGCAGCGGCGCCACGGTTGGCCAGCAGCTCGTGAGTCACGACGCCGTCGACGCCGTGATCCTCACCGGCGGCACGGCGACGGCGCTCGACATGCTTCACCGCAAGCCGTCGATCAACCTCCTCGCCGAAACGGGCGGCAAGAACGCCACGATCGTCACCGCCCTCTCCGATCGCGATCTGGCGATCAAGAACATCCTCCACTCCGCTTTCAGTCACAGCGGGCAGAAGTGCTCGGCCACGTCGCTGCTGATTCTCGAAGAAGAGGTCTACGAAGACCCGAAGTTCCGCGCCACGCTCTGCGATGCGGTCGAAAGCCTCCGCGTTGGCTCGGCGTGGGACCTCCACTCGAAGATGGGCCCCCTCATCCGCTCGCCGAGCGGCGACCTCGAACGTGCGCTCAAGGAACTCGAAGAGGGCGAATCGTGGGCTGTAATGCCGCGACTCCGCGTCGACGGCAACGCTTCGCTCGTCAGCCCCGGCGTCAAATGGGGAGTCCAACCCGGGAGCGTCACCCACCTCACCGAATTCTTCGGCCCCCTCCTTGGCGTCATATCGGCGAAGAACCTCCACGCCGCGATCGACCTGGTGAACGCCACCGGCTACGGACTCACGTCGGGCCTCGAAAGCCTCGACGACCGCGAGCACCGCATCTGGCAGGAGGGGATCCGCGCGGGCAATCTCTACATCAATCGTCCCACCACTGGCGCCATCGTCCTGCGGCAACCTTTCGGCGGCATGGGCAAAAGCGCCTTCGGCCCCGGCATCAAAGCGGGCGGCCCGAACTACGTCGCCCCGTTGATGGACTTCGAAGACGCCGTTGCAGCCCCGGGCTCCGCCCGGGGGTCGGCATCCATTCACAAGAATGGTAGCCCCAGTTTTACGTTACCCCCCGGCGGAGCCGAGGGCTACATGGATTCGCCGGAGGAACTCGACATCACCTTCCCCCCCGAATCGCTCGTCCTCCCCCACGAATCATTCGCCGAACGCCGCCAGCAACTCCACTCGCTCCGCGACTCGATCAACGATTTCGAACGGACCAGCCGCCTCTTCTCGTCGACCGAAGTAAAGCAACTCGCCGCCGCGATGGAAAGCTACCTCGAGTGGATGCTCGACGAGTTCGAACCGTCGCACGATCACTTCCGCCTCATCGGCGAAGACAATCTCCGCCGCTATCTCGCGGTGCCGAACGTGCGCATCCGCGTCGCCGACGACGACACCCCCTGGAGCATCTTCGCCCGCGCCGCCGCCGCGCGGGCCGCTGGTTGCCGGGTCGT
>JBGSMO010000507.1:0-4080 GCA_041740115.1 Pirellulales bacterium | reverse complement strand
CACCGCCCTGCTGACGACCAACTGCGACACCGTGGGCCAGATGAGCTGCAATCCGGCGATCGGCGGCCTCGGCAAGGGGCAGATCGTGCGCGAAATCGACGCCCTCGGCGGCGCCATGGGGTGGGTGATCGACGCCACCGGCATCCAGTTCCGATTGCTCAATCGCCGCAAAGGCCCGGCGATGCACAGCCCGCGTGCTCAGGCCGATAAAAAACTGTATCAGGCCGAAGTGAAGCGGCTCTGCGAAGAGCAAGAGAATCTGTCGCTCCGACAAGAAGTCGTTGAAGACATCCTGACTGACAACGCTGCAGGCGAGTCGCCCCGCATCACCGGCGTCCGCGTCCGCGGCGACGCGATCTACCGCGCTCGGGTCGTCGTCCTCACCACCGGCACGTTTCTGCAAGCGCTCATGCATACCGGCGAGGCCAAAACCCCCGGCGGTCGCGGCGGCGAAGGGACGACCGGCGGCATCAGCGCGGCGCTGACGCGGTTCGGCGTTCAGCTCAAACGCTTCAAGACTGGCACGCCGCCGCGCCTCAACGGCCGCACGATTGACTTCGCCCAGATGGAGTTGCAACCAGGCGACGATCATCCGCAGCCGTTCTCGTACCTCACCGAACGGCTCGAACTGGAGCAGCTCCCTTGCTACAGCACCTATACGAACGAGCGCGTCCATGAATTGATTCGAGCCAACCTCGAACGGGCCCCGATGTACAGCGGGCAGATCAACTCGAGCGGCCCGCGCTACTGCCCGTCGATCGAAGACAAGGTCGTGCGCTTCGCCGACAAATCGAGGCATCAGCTTTTCCTGGAACCCGAGGGACGCAACACGCGCGAGGTCTACGTCAACGGCGTCTCCACCAGTCTGCCGCGTGACGTGCAGGATGCGATGTTCCGGATGATCCCCGGGCTCGAACGGGCCGAGATCATGCGTTACGGCTACGCGGTGGAGTACGACTACGCTCCGCCCGATCAACTGCAGCCGAGCCTCGAATCAAAGCAGGTCGCCGGGCTCTACTTCGCCGGCCAAATCAATGGCACCACCGGCTACGAAGAAGCCGCCGCCCAAGGCTTGATGGCGGGCGCCAACGCCGCATTGAAACTGGATGGCCGTGAGCCGCTGATTCTTACGCGCGACCAAGCCTACATCGGCGTGCTGATCGACGACCTCGTCACCCGCGGCGTTGATGAGCCGTATCGCATGTTTACCAGTCGCGCCGAATACCGCTTGCTGTTGCGGCAGGACAACGCCGACCGGCGGCTCACGCCGCTGGCTCGCCAAGTTGGGCTTGTGGGCGATGATCGCTTCGCGCGGCTTGAAGCTAAGTGCGCCGAGATTACGCGGATTGCCCGCCTCCTCGAAACCACGCGGCGTGACGGACTCTCCTTGGCCCAGCGACTCCGCCGCCCTGAAATCGAATGGGCCGATCTTGTGCCGATGCTGCCTGAACTCGTCGACGTTCCCGACGACGTCGCCAGCCAGGTTCTCGTCGACCTGAAGTACGCCGGCTACGTCTCGCGCCAAGAAGTCGACGTCGAGCGTCAGCGCCGCCTCGCCGCCAAGCGGATCCCGGCGAGCTTTGATTACGGCCGCATCGTCCATCTCCGCGCCGAAGCGCGCGAGAAACTTGGACGCATCCGTCCGGTCGACCTCTCGCAAGCAAGCCGCGTCACCGGCATCACGCCGGCCGACATCGCGCTGGTGATGATCCATCTCGAAGGCAAAGGGCTAACTCGCTAGCTGGTTCGACAACTCTTAGCCGTCATTCTGAGCGGAGCGAAGAATCTGGTCCCTCGTTGAGTACTAGATCCTTCGCTCTGCTCAGGATGACAGAGGCCAAGGCACCCCTTAGGTTTCACTAAAAACGTCTCTCCATTCCCCGCAACTGACCACGGACCACTAACAGCGGACGAATGCCGATTTTCCCGCCACTATGACGTAAGTGATTGCAGCTATTTAGTTTGCATCATTTCAATCAATGTTGACTCAGCCTGCGCGGCCGTTATAATTCCCCAGTTGGCAATCCAGGAAACTTCGGCAGGCATGGATGACGTTGCCGTCTAAATAGCCTCGCACCTTTGAGTCGGCGGTCGGAACTTCAGGCGACTACGCATCACGGGGGACTCCGGGACACCACGGGGTCTTCGGCGGCGTCGCGAGGAGATTCGACGCAACCGAGCGATGGGCGGCAAGGAAGCTAGACGGGGTGAACTGAAGCGTTACCGTCCGTTCGCGCTCGCCTTCAATACAAGTCACTGGCCCGCGGGCCATGACCTAACCACGGCTAAGGAGAGAGGTGGTTCGACCATGAAGACTGTGTTCACGACCGGCGAAGCCGCGAAGATTTGCAAGGTTAGTCAGCAGACGATCATTCGCTGCTTCGACTCGGGGCAGCTCAAAGGCTTCCGCGTCCCCGGCAGCCGCTTCCGCCGCATTCCGCGCGACCAGTTATACGCCTTCATGCGGGACAACGGCATTCCGACCGACGCCCTCGATAGCGGCAAGCGCAAGGTGCTCGTCGTCGACGATGACGAAGATTTGGTCGAATTGATCGTCGACGCGCTCAACCGCGACGGCCGCTTCGACCTCCGCAGCGTCAACAACGGCTTCGGCGCCGGCATGCTGATCAAGGAGTTCCGCCCCGACCTGGTGGTCCTCGACGTCATGCTCCCCGATATTAACGGCAAGGAAGTTTGCAACCTCGTCCGCAGCGATGCGACGATGGACGACGTTCGCATCATCTGCATCTCGGGCATGGTCGAGCAGGAAAAGATTCAAGAACTCCGCGACGCTGGCGCCGACGAGTTCATGAAGAAGCCGTTCGACGTCGATCAGCTCGTGACGCGCGTCTGCCAGTTGCTCGACGTGGAGACGGTCGGCATTAAGTAACGACCGCGCATGGCCGATCCCGACGCCAGTTTCGATGCGCGCCTCGAGCAAGCGAAGCTCGATGCGATGAAAGAGTTGGCCTACGGCGCCAGCCACGAGATTAACAACCCGCTGGCCAACATCTCGGCCCGCGCGCAGTCGCTGCTGCGCGAGGAACTTGATCCTGAACGACGGCGAACGCTCGAGGCGATCCATCTCCAAGCGCTGCGGGCACACGAGATGATCAGCGACCTGATGCTGTTCGCCCGGCCGCCGCAGCTTCAGCGGCAACGGCTCGACTTGTCCGAAGTGATTCGCCAAGTCGCTAGCAGCTTAACGGCCGAATGCGAGCGCCGTGGCATCGAACTGAACATCGTCGTCGATGGCCAACCGCCGCCAGTCGACGGCGACGCCACTCAACTTGCCGTGGCGATCAACGCGCTGATCGCGAATTCGATCAACGCGCTCGGCCGCGGTGGCAGAATCCGACTCGCTGTGAGCAGTTCGCCAGACGGCGGAGCGCAACTGCAAGTAGAAGACACCGGCCCCGGCATCCCCTCCGAAGTCCGCCCCCACATCTTCGATCCCTTCTACTCCGGCCGCGAAGCCGGCCGCGGCCTCGGCTTCGGCCTCTCCAAGGCGTGGCGAATCATCACGCTCCACGGCGGCGGCATCACCGCCGACTCGCCAGCCACAGGCGGCGCCATCTTCACGGTAAACCTCCCCCAGAGCCGCGGGTCAACGACCCGCCGGAGCGGCTACTCGGAAGACGAATAATAGAACGCGGATCTACGCGGATAAGGCGGATGGACACGGATTCAATTCTGCATTTGATCCGCGGCAATCCGCCAAATCCGTGTAAATCCGCGTCCCATTCTTCTTCCCTAAATTACGAATCGCCCCCCAACAAATCCTCCCCATACCCCGGCGGAAAGGGATTCGACAAATCCCCCCCTTCGTGCGGCGGCTTCTTCGCCGTCCGCTTCCGCTTCGGCGCCTGCTTCTTGGCGGGCGGCGATTCATTCCCCTGTTGTTTTATCGGTGGCTGCTTGGCATTCGTCGCCGGTTTCGGGCTGGGAACGGCCCGCCTGGCCAACGGCGGAACTTCAATGTCCCCTACATCTCCAAACTCAGACAACCAATAGTCAATCTCCTCCGCCGAGAGATTCCCGGCTGGCCGAGCCACGACCGGCGCCGGCCGGCGACTCGCG
>JBGSMO010000455.1:0-2574 GCA_041740115.1 Pirellulales bacterium | reverse complement strand
ACGCGGCGCGGGCGGCGCTCAGCGCGGCGAAGGTTTCGCCTCAGCAGTTGGGCCATGTCTCGGCCCATGCGATGGGGACGCGCGTCGGCGACGTGGAAGAAGCGGCCGCCCTGCGCGACGCGCTGGGCGACCGCGGGAATGAGGTCCCGGTCGTGGCGGCGAAGAGCTTTTTCGGGAACCTCGGCGCCGCGGGCGGGATTGTCGAAACCGTCGCCAGTCTGCTGGCCCTTCGCGAAGGGACCTTATTCCCGACGCTCAATTTCTCGACGCCCGATCCGGAGTGTCCGGTCCACGCCTCCGGCAGCGCGTCGCTTCCCGCTGGGAACAGCTTTTTGAAGCTGAGCGTCACGCCGCAGGGGCAAGCGGCGGCGTTGGTAGTGGCCCGGGTTTAGGCTCACGGCACGCCCCGACGCCCGGTCATTCTGAGCAAAGCGAAGAATCTGGCCTGCCTTGGCGCTAGACCCTTCACTCCGTTCAGGATGACGTTGAACTCCCTTTCCGCGCGATCGTTCCAATCGCTCTGCCGTGAGCCAGAGGTCGCGTTTGGCCCCACTTCGCCCAGTCCCAGCGGGTTGACACCCCCTGGTGGTCCCGGTAACCTAACCAGATTGCGGAACGCTTTAAGTGCTTCCGTAGAACGAGTTTGGCGTTTCGTCGGGGTTCGGCTCCGGCGAACGGCGCTGAAACTCCGCCCACAGCCGGGAGTTTATTTCTCGCGCTGTCGGCGAGGCCGTCGTGATTGACGGCTCACAATTTGAACAACTCGAACAACCCGGTTTGCCGCGCGACGGGCGAATACGTCGCGAAAGTAAACAGCCTATGAATCCCAACGAAATCCTACGCATCGTCGACGCAATTCATCGCGACAAGAACATCGGCAAAGAGATCGTGTTCGAGGGGATCGAGGCTGCGCTCGTCTCGGCACTGAAGAAGCATTACGGCGAAGAAGCAGAAATCATCGTTGCGATCGACCGCCAGACGGGCAACGTCTCGGCCACCTGCGACGGCGAGGTTTTGCCGTCGGAAGAAGTCGTCGGCCGCATTGGGGCTCAGACCGCTAAGCAGGTGATGATCCAAAAGATTCGCGAGGCCGAACGCGACGCGCTGTACGACGAATACACCGAACAAATCGGCGACATGGTCAGCGGCGTCATCCACCGCTACGAAGGCGCCGCCGCCACCGTCGCTCTGCCGAACGTCGAAGCGATCTTGCCGCGCAGCGAGCAGATTCCGGGCGAGACGCACCATGTGAACGAACGAGTCCGCGCCACCGTATTCGAAGTTCGCAAGAGCGGCAGCCGCGTGAAGGTGATCCTCAGCCGCACGCGTCCGCAGTTGGTACAGCGGCTGTTCGAGCAGGAAATCCCGGAAATCATCGACGGCGTCATTGAAGTTCGCGCCATGGCCCGCGAGCCAGGTTACCGCTCGAAGGTGGCCGTGAGTTCCAGCGACGCCCGCGTCGATTGCGTAGGCGCCTGCGTCGGCGTCCGCGGCAACCGGATCAAAAACATTGTCGATGAGCTCGGCGGCGAGCGGATCGACATCGTCCGCTGGGACGACAACCTGGAAGTCCTCATCCCCAACGCGCTGCAGCCGGCTGAAGTCGAGCAGGTGATTCTCTGCAAGATGCTCGGCCGGGCGATTGTGCTGGTCCGTGAAGATCAGCTTTCGCTGGCCATCGGCCGCCGCGGGCAGAACGTTCGCTTGGCGAGCAAGCTGTCGGGCTGGGACATCGAAATCATGACCCAGGACGAACTGGCCGAGTCGATCGACCGGGCCGTCACCGGGTTCAGCCAGCTTGAGGGCATGACGGTCGACCTGGCCGAACGGCTCGTGGAAGAGGGCTTCCTGAGCTACGACGACCTGTCGGTGATCGAGCCCGACGCCCTGATGGCGATCGGCGAGTTGAGCGAGGAAGAGGTCGACAAGATCGTCGCTCAAGCCGAAGACAAGGCGATGGAAGCCGAAGCGGCCGCTCAAGAGGCGCGTCGCAAGAAGCGTGAAGAAGATCGGATCGCGGCGATCGAGGCGGAGCATGTGGCGGCCGACATCGCCGCCGGCCGCATCCCAACCGCTCCGACGGCGCCGGCTGACGGCGGCATTGCCGACGCCGACTTGGCAGACGTTCCGGACGAAGTCGATCCGATTGAATCGGCCGTGGAGAACATGGGCGGAACCGAGAGTGAGGAAACGGCGTCATGATCGACGCCACCCTCACGAAGACGATTTGGGAGGAGCAGACCGATGGCGGTTTAAGTGCTGGGGCTTTTAACGTCGGCGTAGCGAGCGGAGAGGTTATCCGCCGCCGCTTGACGACACGGGGAGATCAACTTGGCGGTTCGTATTTATTCACTCGCGAAAGAACTGAAGGTCGACAGCAAAGAGCTGGTCGATCTCTGTACGCAAATTGGAATCACCGGCAAAGGGTCGGCGCTCGCCAGCTTGTCTGAAGACGAAGTCGTCAAGATTCAAGATTACTTCAAGGGCTCCGGTCCGAAGTCGGCCGCCAAGGGAGGCCCCGCGGCCCCCGTCGCCCCTGAGCGCCCGCGACAGGCGGGCAACGTCGGCGGTCGG
>JBGSMO010000380.1:0-5111 GCA_041740115.1 Pirellulales bacterium | reverse complement strand
CCTGCTCGCCCTGGTCGACGGCAAACCGCGCGTCTTGACGCTCAAGGAGATGCTGGAGGAATTCATCCGGCATCGCGTCACCGTCATCCGGCGTCGCACGCAGTTCCTCCTCGCCCGCGCCCGCAAGCGGAAGCACACGGTGCAAGGCTTGCTGCTGGCCCACGCGAACATCGACGAAGTGATCCGCGTCATTCGATCCTCGAAGACGCAAGCCGAGGCGAAAGAGCGCCTCATGCAGATCAAGACCCCCGGCGCCATGCTCAAGCGAGCGCTCGGCGACGAGGGGTACGCGCAGTTCCAGTCCGAGCGGGGCGTTGCCGAAGAGTATTCGCTCACCCCGGTTCAGGCCGATGCGATCCTGCGGATGACTCTCGGTCAGTTGGTGAATCTCGAGCAAGAGAAGCTCGCCGACGAGCATGCGGAACTGCTGGCCGAGATCATCGACCTCAGCGGCATTCTCGCCGACCAGGCCCGCATCCACGGCATGATCCGCGACGATTGCGAAATGTTGATCAAGCGCGGCGACGCCCGTCGCACCGAGATCAGCGGCGAAGAGATCGGCGAGGTCGACCTCGAAGACCTCATCGAAGAAGAGACGATGGTCGTCTCGATCAGCCACCAAGGCTACATCAAGCGGACCCCGGCCAGCACCTATCGCGCGCAACGCCGCGGCGGCAAAGGAATCAAAGGCGCCAAGACCGACGAAGACGATCCGGTCGAGCATCTCTTCGTCACCAGCACGCACGATTACCTGCTGTTCTTCACGAACCTCGGCAAGTGCTACTGGCAAAAGGTCTACAACCTCCCGGCCCTCTCCCGCGAGAGTAAAGGCCGCGCGGTCGTGAACCTCCTCAACCTCGCCGAGGGAGAAAAAATCGCCGACTGCCGCGCGATCCGCGACTTCGACCTCCCCGACCACTGCCTGATGATGGCCACCCGCAAGGGGCTCGTAAAGAAGACGCTGCTCAAGGCGTACGGCCGTCCGATGAAGACTGGCATCATCGCGATCAAGCTGAAGGAAGGGGACGAACTCGTCGACGTCGTCGTCACCAAGCCGGGCGACGAGATCATCCTCGCCACCTCGCTCGGGATGGCGATCCGCTTCAGCGAAGCCGATGCGAGACCGATGGGTCGCAACTCTAGCGGCGTGAAGGGAATCAGCCTCGGCAAAAACGACTCGCTCGTCGGCATGGTCGTCGCCGACCCCGACGCAACGCTGCTCACCGCGTGCGAAAACGGCTACGGCAAGCGAACCCCGTTCGGCCCCAACGCCGCCCCCGGCGAAGTCGAACCCCTTCCCGACGACGCCAGCGAAGGCGCCGCAGCTGCGCCGGAACCCCCAGCATCCAGCATCCAGCAACCAGCATCCGACGAAGCCGAAGGCGAGTCGTCGTCAGGCTTCCGCTACCGCACCCAGAATCGCGGCGGCAAGGGCCTCCGCGACATCAAGACGACCGACCGCAACGGCCCCGTGGTGAGCATCGTCCGCGTCGACGACACGGAAGAGCTCCTGATGATGACCGCCCGCGGCAAGATCCAGCGGATCAAGGTCAGTGACCTCAGCGTCATCGGCCGCAACACCCAGGGCGTGCGCATCATGTCCCTCGACGAAGGCGACGCCCTCGCCGCGGTCGTTCGCGTGCCGCAAGAAGAAGGGGGCGGCGAAGAACCCGTCGAAGCGACCGAAGAGACCTAAGCCGCCCTGAAGGCATCCACCCCCAAATCGCCCATTTAGCCGCGGGGCTCGCCCCGCGGCTAATTCGTATAAAGGGATCCGCTCAACGCCCGTCATCGCAGATCAAATCGTCATGCGTAACAAACGGCTCCGCCGCGCACTGTTCGCTGCTCCGTTGCTGCTTCTCCTCCTAGCGGCATGGTGGCCGTTTACGAAGGTCCGTCTGGGCCGCGACACGACCTACGTCACCTCGCCGCTGGCAGCAGACGGATTGCCCAACTTCTCTCTCGCGATTCTCGACAAGTATCGCACAGGCGTAACGAACGAAAATAACGCGGCAAGGCCCTTTTGGCAGGCGATCGGTCCCCGTGATCTTGGACCCGGCGAATACGAGGCCATCTGCAAAGACCTCAACCTTGAAATCGACCTGACCGGTCCGTTTCTAGTCGACGTGGCCGATCGAGACACGGCCCAACGACTCAACAAATGGATCGCGGAACAGACGGGGGGAAGCGATCAGGCAACCGCGGAGGACGCCGAGATGTTTTTACGCACGCCGTTCGATGCGGCGTCAAGTTTTAAGACGCGCCCTTGGACCGATGAGCAACTCCCGCCGCTGGCTGCTTGGCTCGCAGAGAATCAACGTCCCCTCGATCTGCTCGTCGAGGCTAGCCGGCGGCCGAGGTTCTTCAGCCCGCCCCCCAACGCCTTGCTCGACCCAAACGCTTCGGTCATCGATTTGGAGTTACCCCATGCCGAGTTCGTGCGAGACGCCGTGCGGTCCCTATCGACGCGTGCGATGAACCGCCTCGGCCACGGCGACCATGTGCAAGCCTGGCAAGACGTTCTCGCCTGTTGGCGATTGGGACAGTTGGTCGGAAACGGACCGACGCTTACTGAAGCTTTCGTCGGAATCTCGACTCGGGCGGGCGCCATGAACGCGACGCTGGCGATTCTCGACTCGCCAGACTTGCCCCACGAAACGGCCCAAGAAATTCTCCGCGATCTACAGTCCCTTGAATCGCGACACTCGATCGTCGAGTCGGTCAATGTCGCTGAACGCTTGAGCCTGATCGACTCCGGACTGCGAGTGACGACAGGACGCCTTGGCGGCGTCGGCGATCCAGCCGCCGCCTCGATGAAACAACTCAGTGCATTTGACGCCAATCATCTACTGCAATCGACAAATGCATTCTTCGATCGAACGGCTGCCGTCGTCGCCCTTAATGAGTGGCAAATCCGTGACGACGAGCTTGATAAGCACTTCTCTGAGTTGGATTCCTCGACGCAAAAGTCGTGGTTCGACTTAGTTCACGCGACTTTTAGCTCAGCGAAGCGGTCGCAAATCATCGGAAATAACTTCTTACAACTGACGGCTCCAGCCCTGAGAGCCGCAGTAGACGCCCATAAACGAGACGAATGCAACCTGATATTGGTGCGCGTCGCTGCCGCCCTTGCGATCTATCGGAACGAGTATGGCGTCTATCCTGATTCATTGGACCAGTTGACGCAGGCCGACGTCCTGAAAGAGTTGCCCAACGACCCCTTCGCTGCCGCGCCGTTTCACTACGAACGCCGTAACGAAGGCTACTTGCTCTACAGTCTCAGTGAGAATCGCCGAGACGACGGAGGCGCCGACATGACGCACCCGATTGTCGCCGGCGAATGGGTCGACGAAGAGGAGCTTGGTCGACCTGTCGCCGACGCTAGCGACCTCGTCATTCGCCTCCCCCTCCCGCCGCTCGAATTACCATTCGAACCGAAACCAGCGGAACCGTCGCCAGAATGAACCTAGCCAGTACATTTGGCGAACCGCCGCCCAGCGCTTAGAATAGCAACAAAGGAACAAACCTCATGGACCTGCAACTCCCGCCCGACCTGCAGTCCGCCATGCAGCCCTTCCTCGTCGGCGGTCGTTACACGGACGAAGCGGAACTGCTGCGCGACGCGCTAGCCGCACTCAAGCGAGCGCAGGACGACGATCTGGCGGCAATTCGGCGCGGCATCGAGGACGAAAAAGCCGGCCGGCTGGTCTCCGCCCGCGACGTCGTCGCCAAGGCGAAGATGGCGCACGAGCAGCGCCCCTCATGAACCGCTACGACGTCGAATTTACGGAAGCGGCCGCCGCTGACTTCAAGCGAATTTGCGAATGGTATGCGGCCCAATCGCTTCCCGCGGAGGCGAAATGGATTGCCGCAATCGAACAGGCGACGCTGGACTTACTGGAACGCAATCCGCTTCAGTCCAGCAAAGTTTCTGAAGTCGAATTGCAACCGCTCGATCTTCGGCAACTCAGTTGTGGCGGAGGACGGCGACTCACGCACCGGATGGTCTTCGCCATTCGCCCGCAAAAAAGTCGTCGTCTACGCCATCCGCCACCTTGCTCAGAATGCGTTGACGGTCGACGACCTCTAGAAGGCCGTCGATGCTTCCGTCACCGCCGCGAGTTGCTGCAATCGAGCCTCAACAAGACTCGCCAACTCGCGATTCACCGAAGCGAACTCCTCGAACCGGGCGACTTGGCTGCGCAGTCTCGCAATTAACTCGCCCGGCAGCGGGGCAGGGGGCTTTGGTTTGGGCGTCTCGCGAACGATTTCGTGAATACCGGCCATCGAACCTCCTTGTTCTTTTAATGTGAGAGCTTAGCCACGGAGGCACAGAGAGCACGGAGGAAACTGAAATCTGGGACAATTCTCGATTAAATCTTTCTCAGTGATCTCCGTGTCTCCGTGGTTCACGCTTATTCGCTAACCGCTCCTACAAATGCCTGCCGCGCGGCGTTCTGCACCGTCTCCAGCGGCAGGGACCGTTGCGCCGCGAGCTTCGCACAAGCTTCGTACTCGGGAGAAAACCGTTCGCTCCCGTCGGGAAGCGTCGCGGCGATCCCCGCGATCGGGCCGAGCGGCGTGTCGACCGAAACCTGCCGCCGCGGCAGCGTCATTCGTTCGACCGTCGACCGCCGCAAACCAAGCGCCGTCGTCTCGCGAAACACAATCGCGGCGAGCGGCCCGGCGTCAGCCGGCCGGCATTGCACCGCCAACAGCACCCCAGGCCGATTCTTCTTCATCGCCAGCGGCGTCGTCGACACGTCCAGAGCGCCGGCCCGCCAAAGCAATTCGGTCGCGTGTCCAATCGCTTCGCCGGTCGCGTCGTCGAGATTTGTTTCGAGCAAGACAATCGTGTCGCTTGTCGAAGCTGCGCCGGTGCGATTGGCGGTGGACTCGCCAACCAGCAGTCGCAGCAAATTCGGATGCTGAAAATCTTTCTGTCCCGCGCCGTAACCGATGCGCTCAACAGTCATCGCCGGCAGCGGGCCGAATTCGTCGACCAGTGCCGCGACGATTGCCGCCCCTGTCGGCGTCGTCAGTTCCCCTTCCGCGGCAAAATCGGCCAGCGGCACGCCGCGGAGCAGTTCGCCGGTCGCCGGGGCCGGGAT
>JBGSMO010000370.1:0-11131 GCA_041740115.1 Pirellulales bacterium | reverse complement strand
CGAAGGCGAGCGCGAGTTCACGGCCGATGCCGCTCGATGCGCCGGTGATTAGAACGCGGCTATGAGCAAGCGAACGGCGAGCCATTCTAGTGCTTTGACAACTCCATTTGCATGTGACAAAGCACTCGAGTCCGTTAGGCGACTTCGCCGACGGCTCCATCGGCCGCGTGACGGTTGATCGACGCCGCGACGTAGGGGCGGATCTCGATCTCCGGATCGTCCCGCAAGGCGCCGAGGTGCTGCCGCGACAGGCGGCAGTGAACCGTCGCGAGATCGCCGACGAACGTGCGACTGATCACTTCGCCGTACTTAGCGAGATAGGCGAGCAGGCGGCCGTTGCTGACGCTGAAGCGGAATTCCAAGTCGAGGAAGTCGTGGCTAAGGGCATCGCTTACTGCAGCGGCCAGGCGCGGCAGGCCGTCTCCGGTGCGGGCGCTGATCGCGACGGCCGAAGGGTAGAGCCGGCGGATCGCTCCGAGGCTCGCCGGATCGTCGATCTGATCGACCTTGTTGAGGACCAACAAGGCGTCTTTTTCCTCGATGCCGATTTCGCGGAGGACGTCGTAAACCGCCTTGATCTGATCGAGCGCGACAGGGCTGCTGGCGTCGGCGACGTGGATCAGCAGGTCGGCCTGGCGGGCCTCCTCGAGGGTCGCCTTGAAGCTAGCCACCAAATTGTGCGGCAGGTTGCGGATGAAACCGACCGTGTCGCTGAGCAACACTGGTCCCCAGCCGGGAAGCTGCCAACGGCGAGTGCGGGTGTCGAGCGTGGCAAACAGTTTATCTTCGGCCAGCACATGGGCATCGGTAAGCGCGTTCATCAACGTGCTCTTGCCGGCGTTGGTGTAGCCGACGAGCGACACGGTCATCCGATCGCGGCGGCCGGCAACTTCGCGTTCCTTTCGCTTCTGAACTTTTTCCAGATCGCGGCGAAGATCGGTGATACGCTTCTCGGCGAGCCGGCGGTCGGTTTCGAGCTGCTTTTCACCAGGGCCGCGCATGCCGACGCCCATCTTCATGCGCGACAAGTGCTTCCACATGCCCTTCAGGCGGGGGAGCGAGTATTCGAGCTGCGCGAGTTCGACCGCGAGGCGGGCTTCGTGCGTCTGCGCGCGGGTGGAGAAGATGTCGAGAATCACCTCGGTGCGGTCGAGGACCTTCACCTTGAGCGTCTCTTCCAGATTGCGGATCTGCGCGGGGGAGAGATCGTTGTCGAAGATTACCACGTCGGCCTCGGTGGCGTCGACGAGGAACTTGAGTTCGTCGACCTTTCCATGGCCGACGTAGGTGGCGGCGTCGGGCGCCTGCCGTTTCTGAGTGAGGCGACCCACGATGGCCGCGCCGGCGGTTTCGACGAGGCCGGTCAGTTCGTCGAGGGGATCGTCGTGATAAGTATCTTCGGGAAGCTGAACGCCAACCAGCACGGCGGACTCGCTGTCGACGCTCTGCTTGCGATCGGTATTTGACACTTGTGGGGGGGAACTCCTTTGGTCGGTCGGATGGCGGCGAATTTGATGAGCAGGCTGCCGCTCACCTGATTATACCCTCCATGACGCAAGCGACCTAGGCGGGGTTCGCGCAGCATAAAAACGGCCCGCAACGCTGGAGAGCGTTGCGGGCCGCGGAATTTAATTAGGGAAGACAGTTTGGCGTCGCCCGCTAGAGAAGTTCCTCGCCCCAGGCGGCGAAGACGGCGTCCTCGGCGTCGCTATCCGCCTCCTCGGCGAGCAGCAGATCGAGCTCCGCCAGTTTCTCTTCTTCCAGGAAGATCGAGGCGAGGCGCTTAGGCGGAGCGGCGAAGCCGTTCCACAAGACCGATTCGTCCAATACTGGCGCCGCGGCGGACTTCCCGGCAGCGGCTGTACGGCCGAGCGACGCCAGGGAGTCGAAGCGACCGGTTAGCTCCGTCGGCTCGACGTCTGCGACTGCAGCGGCCATCGGCGCTGCGGACGCTACGACGTCGCCACTTGCAGGAGCGAGAGCCGCTTCTTCTTCCGCCAGCAGGGCGGCGGTCGACGTGACGCTGGCGGAGGACGAAGCAGCGGCGACTGCCGCCACCGAACCGTAGCCGGCTTTCCAGGCGGTCAGGTCCGTGGCGTTGACGTTGCCGTCCCCGTTAGCGTCGCCGTCAGCCTTAATCGCACCCGTCTTGCCGAAATTGCGTTGCCACGCGAGGAAGTCGCTGCCGTCGACCATGCCGTTGCCGTTGAAATCGGCCGGCAGAGCAGGCGCCAGGTCGGACTCGAAGGCGCCGGCGTCGATGCGGCCGCTCTTCACACGCGCGAAGCCTTGGCCGCGCTGATCGGTCGTCAACGCGGGCGTGTAGGCGTTCGGCGTAAATGTTGGGCTACCGGCGTTGATGGCCGGACTGCCAGCGAGCAGTGCATGGGTGAAGACGGAGAACGGGTTGCTCGGATCGCCGCCGTTGTCTTGCAGCGGACCGAGCAAGGGATTCGTGACGCCTGACTGGTCGCCAGCAGCGCTGAACAATGTTTTCGCATTGCCGACGCCGATCACGTTGTAGCCGAGCGACTGGATCGAATTGACCGCCCCGTCGACTGAATCGACGTCGCTGCCAGTCCCGCCGAGGACGCCGACGTTGCCGGCGACGATCGACGAGTAAATCCTCGTCAATGTGGCGGCCGTGCCTTGGCTGGCGACGCCATTGCCGACGTTCATGAACGGCGTCGAATTGTTCGTGACGGTGGTATGGCGGATCTCCAAAAGGCCGTCGGCGTTGAAGACGCCGCCGCCGCGGAGCGCGGCGGAATTTCCGGAGACCGTCGTGTTGAGAATCTGCGTCGACTGCGTGCCGGCAAGATTGGTATCGCTGTAGACGCCTCCCCCCTTCGACTGAGCGTGGGTGACGAAGTTCTCGATCACCGAGGAGTTGCGCAGCGTCAGGTTGCCGCCGACGTTGTAGATGCCGCCGCCGTGCCCGCCGCTCGCTGCGGTCGAGTTTCCTTGTAGACTTGATTCGACGATGGAGGCCGTGCCGCCGATCATCGTCAAGCCGCCGCCAGGCGACGCTTGGCCGCCGGTGGTGTTCTGCGTGATCATCGAGCGAAGCATCGACAGCGATCCGCCGTTGAGGTAAATGCCGCCGCCCGACGCCTGGCTGCCGGTGGTGCGATTCAACCCGACGACCGTGTCGACCAGATTCACGGCGGTGTTGTAGGCGGCGATGCCGCCCCCTTCCGAGTTGGAACCAGTGGTGAAATTGCCGCTAACGGTCGATTCGATCAGATTCACCGTGCTGCCGATGGCGTGAATGCCGCCGCCGTCGGCGGTTCCCCCGGGAGCCTGATTGCCATTGATGGTCGTGGCCGTGGCGTTGAGAGTCGAGTTCACCAGGGCAATGCCGCCGCCGTCGCTGTTGGCCGACAGCGTGACATTGCCGGCCACCTGGACTTCGTTCAGCGTGATTTCGGTATTGAGCCCGTAAATAGCTCCGCCGTCAGCGCCGACGGCGTTGGTCGTATTGCCGTTGAACACCGACCCCGTCACGTTGAGACTGCCGTTTTGCTGGAAAATAACGGTGCCGTGGGTGGCCTTACGATTCGCCTGGAAGAAGACCTCGTCGATATTAAGGTTTTCGGAACTAAGGATGGCGCCTGCAGCGGCGCGCTCAATGCCGACTCCGCTAATGAACACGTCAATGTCATTGTTCGCGTCGCCATCGTCCACGACGAACATCGGACCAGCGGTCAACGAGTTGCCGAAGATGCGCAGGGTGAACCAATCGGGACCTTCGATGAATACGGAATCCGTAATTACCAGCGAGGAGCCGGTGACGTTAATCACGCCCTCGAGACCGGTCATGTCGATCGTATCGGGCAGCGGATTTTCATTCGCGATGGCGATCGCTTCGCGAAGCGAGAAGTTGTCCTCCGAATAATCGCCGTCGTTCACGTCGGTCAAACTGTCGACGATGAGTACCGTCGGCTGAAGCTCGTAGGCGCCGATGTCGATGATGCCGGCCCCCGCTCCCATGCCTGTCGCGTCGTAAACGCGGACGAAAAATCCGCCTCGTTGATCGCTTGCAGGCACGTCGCCGACGCCCGCCTCGTCGGTCGGATTACCGGCGTCGATGATGGGACTTCCCACCAGCGGACGATGCGTCTGGATAAAACCGCCCGTGTTCGCCAAGGGCGCCAACATCGGATTGAGGATGTTGCGTCGATCCCCAGTCTGCGTGAAGGCGAACGACGCGTTGCCGCGGCCGACGAGATTGTAACCAAGCGAGATGACGTTGTTGCCGCCGACGGCGTATTCAATGTCGTTATTGAGGTTTCCGGAGATAATCGACGAGTAAACCTCGGTGAGCGTATTCGAAAACTTGAAATTATAGACGCCGCTGCCGCGCGTCGACGCGGCGCTGTTGAGCGTGATCGTGCTGTGGCGGATCTCGACGCGGGCATTGGAGTTGGCGATGCCGCCGCCGAACCCGCCGGCCACGTTCCCCGAGATCGTCGAATTGACGATCAGCGCCTGCTGCTGGATGTCGGCAAATCCGCTGGTGTTGACGAAAATCGCGCCGCCGTCGCCGGCCACCGCGTTGTTGTGGAACGTGCTTTCGTAGACTGCCAAATTGCCGAACTGAATAAAGATGGCGCCCCCCCGGAATGTCGAGTAGTTCTCCTTCATCGTAACGTGGCGGAGCGTCAGATTCTCATTGGAGTAGATGGCGCCGCCGGGGCCGACCTGATCGGCCCCCATGATCGTCAAATTGTTGATCTCAATATTGAAGAGCGATTCGACGTCGTCGTCGTCGATCGTAAATACGTGAGACCCTTGGCCGTCATTGATTGAAGGCGTGATATCGGTCCCCGTCGCGTCAATCTCCAGGATGAAGGTCGTCGGCCCTTGGATGATCACTTCGTGATCGATGTCGAGGGAACCGAGAGTTCTCGCCAGCAGAATCGTCGGCGCGGCCGACAGCGTCGGGTCGATCTCGTTCCGCAGCGACAAGGAGAACTCGATCGTATCGAGCTCGGGATTCTTCTTGGAGAATTCGAGCGCTTCGCGCAGCGAGAAGTCGTTGCCGCCCAGATAGTTTGCGTTGATGGTTTCGGTGACGGGGTCGGTCGTTCCAGAATACTGGAGATCGGACTCATCCAGGAGCGAGTCGACGACGAAGCGGCCGGCTTGAGATTCTGTCGCCCCAATGTCGACGATCGCGTCCTCCGTACCGGTCCAGTTGTAAATGCGGACGAAATGCCGGCCCCGCTGTTCGAACTGGGAGTCGGCGTACTCGGGGTCGCCGGCGTCGAGAGCCGGGCTGACGCCTTCGAAGTCTGGATTGTCCGGGTCGGTGTTCGGCAGCATCACCGGCGTCGAGCCGCCGTAGTCGTCAAGCGGCAGCAGGTTGGGATTGACCTCGAGGAGATCGTGATCGCCAGGTTCGTATTGATCGCCCGGAGCGCCAATGAGGTTGTAATCGGCGTCTTCGAAGGAGGGTTCCAGAGGACCCGGCTCCTCGCCCCCCGACTCCCCCACGACGGCGATGTCGCTTGCGCCCCCTTCGCGGTAGATGATCGTTCCGAAAATGCTAGTGAAGACGACCTTCGGCGGCGGATCCGCCTCCGGATCTTCGGCGACCGGATTGCCCAAGCTCGCTATTCCTTCGCCCAATTCGGAACCGGCCGTGTTATCGACCAGCGTACTCTGAGAAACCTCGAGGGTCCCCTTGCGATTGAAAATGCCGCCTCCGTATCCTTGAGCGGCGTTGGCCCGGTTGGCATAGAATGTTGAGTTAGAAACCGTCGTGGTCGAGACGGGTTCGCCTTCTTCCGTTTCTTCTCCCGATCCATTTAGGATCGCTCCGCCGCCGACTCCGCCGGCACTGTTGTCTTGGAACAGGCTGCGATCGACGGTCAGCGAGCCAAACTCCGAGTAAATGCCGCCGCCCCCCGCCGAAGCGCTGTTACCGGAGACAATGACTTCGGTCATTCTCAAGCGTTCGCGGTTGTAAATGGCTCCGCCGAACGAGTCATCCTCTCCGGCGACGCTGCCATTGGTGAGCGTCATGCCCGAGATTTCAACGTTGCCGACGCGGTCCGCAATGTTGAGATTGAAGATGCGCGAACCTCCCTCGGCGCGAACGGTCAGCTTGCCGGCTCCTGGCCCGAGAATGGTGACCGGCTCCGTGATGGCGAGTTCGCCTTCATTGAGCCCGATCTGGGCGGCTCCGCCATTGAAGATGTTGTCGGAAAAGAGAATCGTATCGGGGACGTCGTCGGCGTTGGACTGCTCGACCGCCCATCGCAACGAACCAAAGATGGTGTCGCCGGCGGCGTTGGCGTCCTGCGTATTGATGACCACGAACGTCGCCAGAACGCGACGGTCCTCCAGCGGCTCGAAGGTCAATAGGTCGCGATTGATCGTTCCAAACAATCGCTTTGAAGTCGCCGCGCGCTTCCGTCGAGATTCGCCTTGCGCACGCTTACGCTCTCGGCGGAACCAGTTACCGTTGCCCATCTCGCTCGCTCTCCCGGGAGAAGTCTCATGTGCCGTCTTGGCCTGCAATCTGCGCAGACAAGCCGCTATTGTAATTCGCGGCGTCAGAATAGGCAAAAACCGTGCAACCCTAATTCCAATAGAATTTTACCCGAATCGAGGCGTGCACCGATGGGGCGAGCGACTTTTGCGAGATTCTTCGACTCTTTCGCCGAGATCGCGTGACCGACTCCGCCAGGGTCGGCCTCCTTGGGCTTTGTCGGCGAGGACTCGATGCGCGAAAGCGTTAGGAGCCACGACTGAGGTCCTCCAAACGAAAAAGACCGCTGGGCGACGATTCGCCCAGCGGTTTAATTTTCGTTTGACGGTTAGCTGAGCAAGGCTACCAGATGTACTCGATGCCGCCATGGAAGCCGTTGTACAGGGCGTCCCCCTGGGTATAGAGCGTCGTCGAGGTGACGTCGGTCGGGTCGATGTTGTTGCCAACCGTCACTAGGCTGCTGATGTACATCACGCGGTAGCCGCCGCGGATCGAGATGCTCGGCAGAATGTCGGCGACCAGGTCGATCTTCGCCTCGCCGACGAAGGCGACTTGATTGCCGTCGTCGCCGAAGTCGACGTTATCGATGTCGGGGTCGGGTATGCTGGTGCTGTGGCCGTACTTGAAGCGGTTATTGTAGATGCCGCCCTTCGTTTCGCCGCCCAGCCGAAGGCCCTGGAGGAGGGCGATCCAGCCGTCGGCGCCGAGTTGGGCGCCGACCAGATCGTTCGTCGACTGCCATTCGATATTGCTGTCGCCGTCGAGGGCGATGGCGTTGAAGTTCATCTCTTCGGTCATGCGGACATAGCGGAAGCCGGCCAGATAGGTGCCCGAGATCCGCGGGTTGTGACCAAGCCAATAGCGGCGGTAGCTTAACTCGGTGCTTTGCAAGTCGGACTGATAGTCGACGTTATAGACCGAGCCCTCGTCGAGACCTTCGATCGGGTCGATGCCGTAGTCGGAAAAGACCGAGTTGAGCTGGAAGTCGACCCCGTTGGCGACGTCGACCGAGTTGACGGTCGAGTTGAAGCCGAGGTCGTAGATCCCCATGTAGGTCGCTTCGATGACCGAGAGCGGACCGAGATCGAGCCGAGCGGCGATTTCCCAGCCTGGTTCATAATCGTCGTTCAGATCGCCCGGATCGAGAATCGTCGGTCCGGCGACGCCGATCGAGCCGAGCGGCGGGACGTCCTGGAACGAGCGATCGCTCTGCAGGAAGACGGCATTGGCGGCGACGTCGAAATAGTGCGGCCCGCACTGATCGGGCATGCTGTAGCCGCCGAAGTCGGCGTAGCCCTGATCGCCGTAGCCGCAGCCGTCGCCGGGAGGGCACATTTCGCCGTAGCCGGCGCCGGGCGCGCAGTAGCTAGCGGGCATGACGATTTGGTCGCCATGGGCGTCCATGTAGGCGCCCCCTTGATAGGCAGCTTGTCCGCCAGCCAACGGCGAAGCCGGCGTTTGCGGCGACTGAGCCGAGGCCGTGTGACCGGCCCCGCAGGCGAGCGCTGCAGCGACCACGGCCGCCGTCGAGCGATTGAAAAGCGATTTCATCCGTGCATTCCCCCTAGTGCGACGAGAGCTCGACCGATCCGTCCCCCCCGGGAAGGACCCCGTCAGCCGTCGCATCGACCCCCCGGTCGACGCGAGCTCGCCATTTCCTGCCGTTGATTCGTGGCAAGCGCTCGAAGGCCGTCGCACGAGCGGCGACGTTCTCCGGGCTCGGAACAACTTATCGGACTCAGAAATGCGGATTAATCAGGGGTTTCCGTAGATGCGGTAGATTTTCGCGGAAGTTCCCAGATTAACGCGCCGCGCTGGGGTGAAGTGCTGGCGCCGAACTGGAGGCCGACGGGGGCATTGCAGTGCTTCAGTCGGCGAGCGATTCGACGTAGTCGCGCAGCGCCGCGAGTTCGCGCTCGAAGCCGCCGTTGAGAATTGGGAAGCGGCACCAACTCTTGGGGTCGAGGCCCCGGTCATCGACATGGAACCCGGGGGCGAAGCGCTCGCGTTTCCATTGGTTATGGGCCCAGAGCTTGAAGAACCGCTCGACCCACTGGGCTAGTTGGGCGACCGTTTCGGCGGCGAACTGCGGGCGAATGGTTTCCAGCACTTCGACCGGGGTGAGCTTGTCGCGGATGGCGGCCCGTTCGATGGCGTCGAGGATGCGGTACGGCATCAAGTCGCCCTCGTCGGTTTGCCCTTCGGCGGCGGGGCGGAGTTCGGCAGTCGGCTGCTGGCTATTGACGACCGCCAGCGCCGCTAGCGGGCCGACGCCGAGCGGGCCGGTGGTTTCCATCCACTTCAGCCAATCGAGGAGGAACGCCTTGTCGATGCCGCTGACCGGTGCGAGCCCGCCGCAGGTATCGCCGTCCATCGTCGCGTAGCCGACCGCCGCCTCGCTCCGGTTGCTGGTGACCAGCAGCAGCGCGTCGCGGAGGTTGGCCAACAGCCAGGCCGCGGGGCCGCGGGCGCGGGCCTGGATGTTCTGCAGAGCGACGTCGTCGCGGTGCCAAGTGAGTTCGCGGCCGGTCGCCTTCGAGACGGTGGCGACGTAGCCCTCGACGAGGGCGTCGATGTTCCACTGGAGGAACTCGGCGCCCGCGGCGTTGGCCACCGTTTCGGCGGCGTGCCGCGTCGTCTCGCCGCTGTTGCGGGTCGCCTGATAGACGCAGGTCAACATGCGGCCGACCATCTCTTCCGGCGTGCCGGCCTCGGCGAGATCCCGAATCTGCGGCAGGCGGGCGGCGAACTTTTTGCCTCCGAGCTCGGACACGCCGAGTTTCGTCATCAGCCAGACGAGCGTCGTCACGGCCGACGAATCGGCGCCGCCGCTGAGGGAGACGACCATCCCGCGGCTGTGGCTCTTGCGGAGATAGTCGAAGAGCGCCAGCGGCAAAGCCCGCGCGATTTCTTCGTGCTTCGGCGGGGGCGACGAATCCCACGGCGACGGCTGCGCGACGGGGCAGGGGTCGCGCGGCGATTTTAGTTCGAACGCCGAGCGGACCGTCTCGCCGCCGTAAGCCTGCGGCAGGAGGCTGGGTTCGCTTGAGGTCGCCTTCAAGCGGCGGTTCGCTTCGACGTCGATGTCGGCGCAAATCAGCGAGTGGTCGCCAAAGGTCAGCCGCGGCCCTTCGGCCAGCATGCGTCCGCTGCTGGCGATATGCGTACCGCCGTCGAAAATGGCGCGGCCCGCTTCGTTGCCGAGGAGGTTGGCGAAGGCGAACGACACGTCGAACGTGCGCGAGCCTTCGAGCACAATCCGGCGGCGAATTTCCTGCTTGCCAAACGAAAAATGGCTTGCCGTCGGATTGAGGATCACGTCAGCGCCGCCGGCGGCGAGGCGTGCACCGGGGCGATCGGCGACCCAAGCGTCGCGGCAGATTTCGATGCCGATGCGCACGCCGCCGCAGTAGTAAAGCAGGTCGCCGACGGGGACTTCGCGGCCGTCGATCTCGATGCGCTCGACGGCGCCGGCTGGCCATTTGCGGAACCAGCGCGGTTCGTAGTGAATGCCATCGCCGGCGAGGTGTTGTTTCAGCGTGAAGCCGAGCAATTCGCCGCCGCACAACATCGCCGCCGCATTGTAGAGGCCGCGGTTAACCATCAGCGGGAGGCCGAGAGCGACCGCCATCCCTGCCGTCGCGGGGGCGATCTCGGCGAGCATCTCGAGGGCTGTCTTCTGCAGGCCGATCGAAAAGTACTGGTCCTCGCAGCCGTAGCCGGTGATGCAGAGCTCGGGGAGGCAGAGGATCGCGGCGTCGGCGGCCTTCGCCTCGGCAATGGCCGCGAGAATGCGGTCGCGGTTGCCGGCCCAGTCCAGTGGGGTCTGGTTCAACGAAGCGGCAGCGAGTCGGAGTTTCAGCATGCCAAAAGTATACGCCGCAGCGGGCGGCGCGATAGGCGGGACATGCTGCTTGAATACGAAGCTCAGTCGGTGGCTTTTGGCTCTTTCGACAGCAGAATCAGGCGGAGGGCATTGAGCGCCTGCTTCGCCGTCCGGGATTGCTTGATGGCGGGGTGCGACGCACAGCCGAACTGCAGCCGCCGGGTGCGGTCTGGCGCAGCGATCGAGATGCAGACCTTCGCCTCCGGGCCGTCAGTCGCCGGCGGGAACGCCGCGATGCCGATGCCGTAGTCGGCGCCGACGGCGCGGCGGACCCATTCGGCGGCGATAGTAGCGACTGCGGAGTCGCTCGGCATCGCATCGTGCAGCGCGGCGTCGCCGGTGAGTTGTTCGAGTTGCCGAAGGCTGCCGATGACGAACCCGCCCGCCAGCACGTCGTCGACCGGCGCGGCCTTGGCGAGCCATTCGGAGACTAATCCGCCGGTAGCCCACTCGGCGACGGCGACCGTTTTGTGCTGTTGCTCCAACAGTCGGGCGTCGACGGTTTCGAGTTCGTCTTCTTCTTCGCCGTAGGCGATCGTGCCGAGGAGTTCGTAGATGGTTGCGGCCGTCGGTTCCATCGCCTCGAAACAAGCGGCGTCGTCCGGTCCCGCGGCCGTGATGCGAAGCGTGATCGTCGCGTCGCTCACCGTGATGCCGACCGACGGCTCGCGGCCGCGGCGGATGAGGTCGGGGAGCATTGCTTCGAGCTGGCTCTCGCCGACGCCGAAGCATTTGATCCGGCGGTG
>JBGSMO010000205.1:0-3745 GCA_041740115.1 Pirellulales bacterium | reverse complement strand
CGGCGACTGATGACGACGAGGATAGATGTTGGCGGCGGCGACGGACCAGATGATGAACAGCGGAAGCCGGTAAAGCATGCTGAGGAAACCGGGCGCGCGCAACGCCGTCGCTCCGTGAAGCGTGCGGATCATGCCGAGATGAAAGCCGATGTAAATGGCGACGGCGGTGATGACGACGAGGAGGGTGCGGAGGCTGAAGTGCATGGCGATTGTATGCTTTGTTGAGGCGTTCGCTTGCCAGTACAAGAGACGAGCTATTCACAAAGCGTTTCAGGTTCCCACGAGAAGGCTGCGGCCGGTTCTGGCATGGCTTTCATTCCCTGAACGACGGCAAAGATCATCATGAACCAGGAAGCAAATTCGAAAATGTTGCCGAGGAGCGCTGCGATGACGCCATACCACTGCCAGGCGTTTTCGGAATGGAGCGTGACGAATCGGAAGAGAAGGGCTTGTGCGAATGGAGAAAGAACGCGCCACCCGGCGATCGTGAGAATGGCCGCGAGCATCAGTCGGGCTGCCGAGGAGGACAAGCGGCGACGAAAAGCCCATTCGCCGGCGACGCACCAAAGCACAAAGATCGGCACGCCGAGAGTGGAGCGGACGTTTCCAAGTACAGTCAACGCCATTTGAGGCCTCACGGTGCGAACGAGCGCGAGAAAGCTGCCGGTGTAGACGGCTGCAGCAGTCGTGGCAATCAGGAGGGTGCGGAGGCTGAAGTGCATGTGGACAAAACGCCCACTTGGAGAGTTCGCTGGACACGCATACATTCCCCAGATGACGGCAAAGGTCATCAGTAGCCAGGAAGTAAACTCGACAATGTTATTGATGAGCGTGGCGATCACGCCGTACCACTGAAGGACGCCAACGTCGCCAAAGTTGACCTCGAGAAATTGGAAAAGAAGGGCTTGAACGAATGGCGAAAAGAGGCGCCAAGCGGCGATCATGAGGATGGCGGCGAGCATCAGGCGGGCGGAAGAGGCCGACGAACGGCGACGAAAGGCCCATTCGCCGGCGACGCACCAAAGTACGAAGAGGGGCAAGTCACAAGTGTGGTGGACGACTGCAAGCGGACTGGACGCCCTATAAGGCGCCACGGTGCGGATGAGCGCGAGAAAGCTGCCGATGTAGACGGCTGCAGCAGTCGCGGCAATCAGGAGCGCGCGGAGGCTGAAGTGCATGGCGCTAAGCCGCATGCGGCTGGAAGGGCGGTCGCAGAGTGAACTGAAACTTGAGACAATGGGCGCTGATCTGCAAATCCACCGAGGAGTTTAACATGGCGGCGACCGTGACCCAATTCATATTTCCGCGATATGTTTTCGTCGCCGCAATCTTGGCATTTGGCTCGATGCTGGGAGGCGCGGCGACTTGCTGCGCGGAAACCGCTAAGCCGCCAGCAGACTTTCCGTCGTTTGTCGTGCCGGGACAAGAGCGCGAGATGGACGCCATGCGGCGTCTGTTCTGGCTGCACTACGAACATGCCGGGCCGTTGATTCCGCTCTGGGACGAGTGGTTGCCGAAGGCGACGTTGTGGCCGGCGGTGGGAGCGGGAGCGCCGACGAGTGACGTGGCGGCGTCGACCGACGCGCTCAACTCGATGCGGCGACGGTGGCGCAAGGCGCTGGCCAGTCGCACGCTCAATGCGGAGGGGTATGTCCACACGCGCCAGCATGACGGGCCGGCGCATGCGGAGGGCTGGCCCTTTCCGTTCTGGATGCATGCGGGGGGCATCGGGTGGCACTTTGCGCCGATCGGCGTCGGCGGCGGGTATGAGGGGCCAGCGGCGACGGCAGAGGGATGGAGCGTGCGGGGGGGACGAGGGGGCGAGATTGGGCCGAAGGGTTGGAGCGTGACGATTGACGAACCGGCGGCGGCGATCGAGTCGCCGGGGTTCGCGATCGATGCGGCGCGCTCGCCGTGGCTGCGCATCAATTGGTGGGCAGCGGGACTCGAGGGGGCTGAATGCACCGTCGAATGGACGACGGCCAAGTCGCCCGAGTACTCGGCCGAGCGGCGGATTTCATTCGCACCTGCGGAAGGAAGGCGTTTAGATAATGGGCAAGTCGACGTCTCGGGCGGAGAGACGCGAACGATGGTCGCTCTCTATCGCCATGCGGAGTGGCAGGGAACGATCACGGGACTTCGGATTGGCTTCGGCAATCAGGGGCCGGCGACCGTCGTCTTCAAGTCGATTCATACGGCGGTCGACACGCGGCACAACGTCAACAACCTCAACTTCATCCGAGCCTGTCACGACTATTTTATGTGGACGGGCGACGTGGCGTTCTTGCGGGAGCAAATCGAGCGGATCCGCGTGGCGATGCGGTTCGTCGAGCGCGAGTTTCAGACGCGCGAGCGGAAGTGCATCTACACGACATGGCCGGGGCATGAGGGGCGGAGCGGCGTGCGAGTGGTCGACGGCGTGAAGACGATCGTGCCGGGCGAAGGAGTGGGGAGCAATTATTGGGACTTGCTGCCGTTCGGCGGGGAGGACGCGCTGGCGACGGTTTATTACTACGACTCGCTGCGGGATTTGGCGGAGTTGGAGGAAGCAATCGCGGCGCATCCTGAATGGAGTATTGCGGACGGCTCAACAGAGGCGCCCTACAATGCCGCCGATCTGCGCCGCCATGCTGATGAAGTGAAGGCTTACGGCGGCGAGCGATTCTGGAACATGACGACGGGGCGATTCGGCACCCGTGACCTCGACGGCGCGCTGCATGACTACGGCTTTACGTTTCTCAACAACGAAGCGGTTTATCACGACTTTGCAACTGCCGAGCAGGCGAAGTCGATTGATGATTGGATTCAGGGCACGCGAACAGTCGCGGGCGATACGTCGACGGGGGCAGACATCTACCGCTGGCGGTTCGGGCCGCGGTCGACGACGCTGCGGAACATTGACTATTACGTCTGGAATTGGTCGGCGCCGGAGAGCGTGCCGTGGGGGAACCAAGTGCAGGACGGGGGCGCGGTGCTCGGTTGGTCATACCACGACTTGATGGCGCGGCTGAAAACGGCCGGGCCCGACGCCGCGGCGGCGCGGTTGACGGAGATCGCCAACTGGTTCGGGGAAGTCGAGGCCGACGGCGGCTATCGGGCGTACTATGGCAAGGATCCATCGCGAGGTTCGATGCAAGGAGGGAACGTCGCAGGAGGATTGGGACTCGACAAGGAATTCTTCGAGAGCGTCCTCGTGCCGCAAGTGATGCTGTACGGGTTCTTGGGGTTTCAGCCGACAGTTGACGGCTTTGAGGTCCATCCTCAGTTGCCGACGGATTGGCCGGAGTTGACGGTGACGCGGATTTACGTGCACGACCGGATCGTCGACGTGACGGGGCGGGCGGATGGGACCTTTGAGGTGCGACCGATCGATAAGAGCGAATCGGGTCAGCCTAAGTGACGCGGCTGCGCTTCAATTTGGCGCAAGTGCGCCAGATGGCGCGCATGGAGCGAGGTCAGATCGCTCACATTTGCACAAGTATTGCTCATTCAGGGCTGGCGCTTGATTTGCTTAAGGGTGCGTTGGCGGGGCATGATGGCGGCGGACGATCTTCGATCGGCGGCGACTCTTCTCTGTGCGCCCCCGATGGCATTCCTCATGTTGGCAGGGCGGCTCGATGGCGGCAGGCAAAGGATTTCGCAAGCTCTCGGCTTGCGAGGCGGCTGATTTGATACCGGACGGGGCGCTCGTCGGCTTTTCGGGGTTCACGCCGGCGGGGGCGGCGAAGGCTGTGCCGCGGGCGCT
>JBGSMO010000255.1:0-1651 GCA_041740115.1 Pirellulales bacterium | reverse complement strand
CGTCATCGTGTCGGGCGAAGGCGCCGTCGCCTGGGCCGGCGTCGAGCAAGCCGACGCTCCCGCTGTCGCCGCCGGGCAATCTGTCAGTCTGCTTGTCGACGAACAACCGTTCGCGCCGCTCAACGGTCGCGTCACGCAAGTCGCCCGCCGCGCGCGTCCCAATCACGACAAGAGCGAATCAGGCGCCGCCGCCCGCCAATCGCTCCTCGGCGACGACCGCTACCACGTCGTCCAGATCGCCGTCGACGACGCCCGCCTGACGCTGCTTCCGGGCGCCCACGGCACGGCAAAGATCACCACCGAGCGCAGTAACATCGGCTCGCTCGTGGTCGACTCCGTCCGCCGAGCCCTGCAGCGCGTGCTGTAACGCCCCCGTGCGCGTCTTAACACAACTTACGGGATCAAAAAGACGAGCCCCACGGCGACGCCCGCTTCGACCACGGCAGCCCGCGTATCCCAGGGCAAAAAGTTACGCTGCCACGGCACGCGATCGCCGGGGCGGTAGTAGCCGAGCGTGTAGACGCACTCGCGCGGCGGGTTGACGACCATCTTGTATGGCAACGCGGGCACGGTCAGGAAGAAGTGGGCGCCCGAGACGAGCGGCTGCAAGACGGGGCGGCAGCCGTAACCGTACCGTTCGAGATTCACTTCTTCGAAGTAGAGCGGCTGGTGGCAGAATTGCGTCGCCGACCAGTTGAACATCTGATCGCCCCAGCCACCTTCGAGGCGCTGGTCGCCTACTAGCGGCATGATCACCGGCGGCGGATCGCCCTCTTGGCGTTCCATCGCACTGGGCGTCTCGCCAGGAGGGAGGGCCGTGTTGACGGAGACCTGACCGATCGGCCGGTAGATCCTTCGGGCGTTGGCTTCAGGATCCATGAGCGGTTCGTCGCGAACGTCGATCTCTTCCGCAGCGTCGGCGGCAGCTTCCTGTTCGGAGGCGATGACCGCGTCGTCGACGGCAGGCTGACCGAGCGAAGGAGGTTGCCGCAGTGGGACGGCCGGCGCTTGGTAAGCGGCCGGCGTGGTTTCATTAAACGGCCCGGCGAAACGACTCGTCGTTGGCGCCGAGTTGGCGTGGCTAGCAGTTGCCGCCACCGCCAGGCAGGCGCCGGCCAACAGGGCAAGCCGGCGGGTAATGCCGCTTAAAAAGTTGATTGTTTGAACCATACCGAATCGCACCCTGATCACAGGTCGCCCCGCGACCGGGGCTGCCGGGCCGCGTCGGGAAGACGCCCCATCGGCCTGTTTCGGTCCGTTACAACCGGAGCCTCCAGCAGAAGCGGCGGCGCCCGCAAACTCTGCCAAAGCAGGCATGAATCGGCGCAAGTTGTTTGACACCTTGGTGAAATTGACCGGATAATCGAGGCTGACGCGAATCCTCAGGCGGAGGACGCGCCGGCAAGCTTTTCCCAACTGGATCGACCGACAGCCTATGGCTACTCCTCCGCGCCGCCGTTCACGTACGCACTCACAACGCGCCGCCAACTCGCCTAAGCATCGCCGTCGCGCGTTCGTCGCCGTCGAACGACTGTGGGGACGTCTTGCCGATCTGCTCGGCGCCGGTCCGACCAAGGCGGCGACGCCGACCTTCAGACTGGCGCCGCGACGGCTGGAACCGCGCCGCATGCTCGACGCCGCTGGCGAGCCG
>JBGSMO010000229.1:0-2346 GCA_041740115.1 Pirellulales bacterium | reverse complement strand
GGCGGCGACTTCGCTCCACATGCCGGGGACGCGCGACTCGGGGCGCGTGCCGTCGAGGACCGTGAAGCGAGCGCCTGCGTCGCCATGTTGGGCGTGAAGGGCGATGATTGCGTTGGCGAGCATGCCGGCCGCCATCTCTTCGTCCTGGCCGATGATCGCGATGTTGTGGCCCCCCTGGCGGCGGAGGACTAAGTGGGTCGCCGGTTCGATGCGCACCGCTGAGCCGAGCCAGAGCGTCGGCTCGAGATGGGTCGTCAACTCCGGACGGCTGATCGCGGCGACTAGGTCGGGGTTGTCTTGCGGGTTCGCCGGGACGTTGCCTTCGAAGACGATCGTGGGATCGCTCGTCGGCATGCGCGGGTTGGGCATCTCACGCAGCGTCGTGAGGTACTGCTGCCGCTGCGGATCGGGGAGCCAGACGACTTGGAACGGATGATTGCCGGCGACGAGGCCGTTCTGGTCGTTGTAGATCGCTTCGCCGGGACGGTTCAGCAGGCGGGCGGCGGTGTTTTCGTCGCTGAGGATGAGATGGGCGTCGGCCTCGCTGCATTCGAGCGCGATGCGGATGGCCATCTGGCCGAGCGTGCTGCGGGCGAGCGAGTAGGCGCCGGCGAGGGTTTGCGAACCAAGCATCACATGGATGCCGAAGGCGCGGCCTTGGCGGACGAGGCGGTCGAGCAGCAGCGCGGCGTCTTGCGCGAGCTTGTCGTCGGCGACGAAGAGTTCTTGGAATTCGTCGACGATCAGCATCGTGCGCGGCATCGGCATGTCGGGGACCGCGCGGCGGAAGCCAGCGAGGTCTTGCACGGCGTGCGTGCGGAAGAGTTCGCCGCGGCGGCGGAGCTCGGCGTCGAGCCGTTCGAGAACGCTGACGCCGAACTCGCGTTCGCTTTCGATCGCAATTACCCGGGCGTGCGGCAGCCGGCCGTTGGCGTAGGCTTTGAACTCGACCCCCTTCTTGAAGTCGACGAGGTAGAGTTCGACCTGATCGGGCGAGTAGTGGAGCGCGACGTTCGTGATCAGGGCGTGGAGCAGCGTCGACTTGCCGGAGCCGGTCTTGCCGGAGATGAGGGCGTGTTGCGACGTGCCGATGCCGAAGCGGAGCGACTGGAGTTCCTTCGCGCCGGCGCGGCCGATGGGGACGACCAACTCGCGGGCGCTGTCCTCGCTCCAGAGTTTGTCGGGGGCGGGGGCGACCATCGCGAAGGGGACTTCGACGCGGCTCGCTTTGCGCGATTGCTCGCCGGCGGTGCGGAGGAGGCCGTTGAGCGTGTCGGGGTCGGGGATGCGGTCGAGCTCCAGCGGCAGCTTTTCGAAGAGGGGATATTTCCAGACGAGGCGGTTGTCGACCCACTGGAGGTGGACGGAATCATCGAGCAGCGGTTGGATGTGGAACTCGTGCGGCAGCTTTTGGTCGGTATCGATGCTGAGCAGCGTGAAGACGCCGCAGCGGGGGCCGCTTTGCGAAATCGAAATGAGCTTCCGCGCCGCCGAGTCGGAAAAGCCGTGCGGGAAGTTGGCGGCGACGACCACATGGTACGGCTCGGCGACTTCGCCGGCGCTTTCGTTGTATTGGTGGATCGTCGCGAACTCGTTGCGAAGATACTTCTGCAGCACCTTTTCCATGTGCTGGCTGATGAGGGTCAGCCGGTCGTCGATCTGCTTCGGATCGGTCCAGATGCGCGAGGCGACGAGTTGTTCGTCGTAGTCGGCCAGATGCATGAACGCGGCGAAGTTCTCGCCCAGGCCGGCGGGGTCGATGATCGTGAACCGCAGCTTGCCGGCGGGCATCGACGTGAGGAAGCGGAGCATCATCAGCTGCAGCACTTCGACCGCGGCGCGGCGCCCTGCCCCGTTGGCGGTGATCACCATGCGGGGCTGTTCGCGGAGCGGCATCGTCGCAGGGAGCACGAGCCGTTTGACACCGGGGTCGAGCCGCTTGTCGTCGGGGACGCCGTGCTTCACCGCCTGCAGCGGCAGCGGGCAGTTGCCGAAGGGGATCGCTTCGGGCGGTTCGACGGGACGTTGCCAGGCAGCGAGATCGGTGACGTTCCAATCGGGGAAGAGCTCGCGGCAGCGGGCTTGCATCGCGGCGAGTTCGTCGGCGACTTCGCGGAAGCCGTTCAGCCAGGCGTCGGCCATCGCTTGCCAGGCTGCGGCTTGTTTGGCGTTCGCTTCGTTGCGGCGGGCGTCGAACTTCTCGGCGTTCTCGCCCTCTTCGCGCCGGCGGTCGGCGGCTTGCTGGGCGAGGAGCGGAGGGAACTTGGCGTCGGCGGCGGCGACCGCGGCGTCGCGCGTGGCGGCGAACTCGGCGAGGCGCGCGGCGTGTTCGGCTTCGAGGCGGGT
>JBGSMO010000221.1:0-10764 GCA_041740115.1 Pirellulales bacterium | reverse complement strand
CATCGCCCCGCGCAACTCTCCGGCGGCGAACGTCAACGAGCCGCCATCGCCCGCGCGCTGCTCCGTCGGCCGACGCTGCTGTTGGCCGACGAACCGACCGGCAATCTCGACCGCACGACCGCCGACGCGATCGTCAATCTGCTGCTGGAATTGCAGCAAGAACAAAACGCCATCCTCATCGCGGTCACTCATAGCGAACCGCTCGCGGCAAGGATGGGACGGCGCTTCACGCTCGACGACGGTCGTCTCGTCGCTGGCTGACGGCTACGCCTGTGATTGCCAGCGCCAACAGCGACGCCGCGGCCGGTTCCGGCACGGCCCCTATCGCGGCAACGGCGTCGGTCGATGTAGCGCCGTAGTTTCGCTGCCAATCGAGAAAGTCGGCGCCGTCCAGATCGGCGCCGAACCGTAACTTCCATTCGTTATTGAGATCGTCGTCGTCGACGTCGCCATCAAGATCGAAATCCCCCGCCAGCGGCGGCGTCACGTTCAGCGGATAGTTGGCCGAGCCGAGCGTGTTGGTCAACACCGTACCGTACGGGACGTTCTTGCTCGATTCCAGCGGTCCGGTTGGATGAGGATCGCTGACCGATTGCCGGAAGTCGCTGCCGCCCGGCGTGAACCCCGAGAGTGCATTGTCGGTGACGTTCGAGATATGCCAGTCATCGGAGGTCTGGCCAATGGAGTTGCCCCAGCGCGCCGCGATCTCGATTTCGAAGTCCGTTCCCAGGTACGTTGTCCCCGGTTCAATGTTGGGGACGAACCCCGGCGTATTTTCCGCGGTTTCCGGACCGAAATTGACTGCACCGTAGAGTCGACCCAGCGGCGCGTTAAAATCGGGGTCCCACGCCTCAAAACGTTCCGAAAAAATGCCGATTGAATCCAGAATCGTCCAGTCAGTTCGTCCCGTCGGCACGTCGAGCCCGTTGTTGCCGACGTCGAGATCAAACCCCAGCGTCGGGGCAGTAGCGGCCGGGTCGCCGTCGTTGCGGATCAGCATCGCCGTGAAGCCGCTGTTCTCGATCCGTCCGTCGGGGGCGCCGCCGCTGCCGACGTTTGACGCGCCGATGGAGCTTCCAGCGCCCGAACCGTAGCCGACGCCGGTCCCGGTGTTCTGCAGGTTGGTCGCCGCCGGATCGACGGCGTAGTCGCCATAGACGCTGAACTCGTTGGCCTTCTGCCGCAACGTCAGGAAGCCATTGCTCCCCAGCGACCGCGAGCCGAGGTCAAAGATCAACTCAATCAGTCCCGCCCCGCCGGTGTGAGAGAGATTGTCTTCGTTCTCCACGAAGATGAGGTAGTGGTTGGCGAGTGAGGCCCCCGGCGTGCCGCGAAGCTCGACGTACTCATGCGTGGCGTCGGCGGCGGAGCCTGGCGGATCGAAAAAGAGCTCGTTGATGAACATCTGCGCCGACGCTTCCGTCGCAGTCATGCAACTGGCCGCGACTGCCGTCGCGATGCTCCACGCCCAACTCCGTGCCGCCATTTTCACGTTGAGGTTCCTCGCCGTTGACTCGCGTTCGTATTGCAGAGCGACGCCGCTGCGCCGTCACCGTCGCGATGCGCGCAGTTTCCCATCCCGCCCGTCGTGCAATCGCGTGCCGATGTTGTCACACAGTTTTGTGAAGAAATCGTGAGCGAATTGCTAATTGTTCTCCCTGGTTATTCACTCACGCGCGTGTCCTCTTTATGTTGATGGTGCGCGCTTCGCTGAGCGCCGCGGGCTATTGCGAAACAATCGGAATATGGGCGACGCGAGCCAACGCGAGTCCCTCTCTCTACCTCTTGCAGGAACAAGCATGAAGCTCCTCTCCCGCACGCAGCGGCCAACGGCCGCCTTCACGCTCGTCGAGTTGCTTGTCGTGATCGCCATCATCGGCGTGTTGGTGGCGTTGCTCCTGCCAGCCGTGCAATCTGCTCGCGAGGCGGCGCGGCGCATGTCGTGCGGCAGCAACATCAAGCAACTCACGCTCGGGCTACTGGCGTACCACGACGCGCACGATCAGTTCCCCATCGGCGTCTACGGGGCCGAGAACGACAAAGAACGCAAGCACGAAGACGGGCTCGGCTGGGCCTCGCGCATCCTCCCGCAGCTCGAGGCGCAGGCCATCTTCGACAATCTCAAGAACAACGGCATTGCAGGCTACGACGGCAACCCTTGGAAGCCGGGCATTTTTCGAGCCGCGCATGCCGCCGGCCGCCGACCCCTTCCCGGCGGCGACGCCGAGCTCACCATGTTCCGCTGCCCTTCGGCCGACCTGCCGACCCACGTTCCCGACGCCGATCCGATCCTCGGCTCCGGCCCCTTCGCCACGTCCGGCTACGCCGTCTCTCATTACAAGGGCTCGCGCGGCTATTGCGACCTCGGCATGTTCTGGCGCGTGCAGGAGGGGCTGAAGTCGGGGACATGCTACCAAGACATTACCGGCGACGGGGTGATTGACGTCACTGTCAAAGACCCCGACCTGCGGCGCGTCCGCATCGTCGACGTCACCGACGGCACGAGCAACACGATCGCCGTCGGCGAGGCGGCGTACGTCCCCAGCTTCGAGGCCTTTCCCATGTGGCTCGGCTCCTGGCGCGAAGACGGCACGACGCTGTTCAAGACGCAAGATCCCGTGAACTGCAATATCGGCGGCGCGGGGTATCCGCTCACCGAGAACGACGTCCTTCGCCTTCCCGGCGGCAGCGGCACCGACGACTGCACGTTCAGTTGGCACCCCGCCGGCGTTCACTTCGGATTCGTTGACGGATCAGTCCGCTTTCTCAGCGAAGAACTCGAAGTCCGTACGTTCCTCCTGCTTGGCAATCGCATCGATGGAGAGATCATTGGCCAACTCAACTGACGCCGCCCCCCGCCGCTCGCGGCTTAGCGCCTCTCTCCCGCGGTGGTTTCTCACGCTGCTCATCCCAGCGATGTGCATCGGCTGCTCAAAATCCCCCCACGACCTCGCTCCGGTCCGCGGCGTCGTGACGATAGACGGCCAACCCTTCGCCGCCGGCAAGGTGATGTTCGCCCCCGTCGCCAAGGGCGAGAGTCGCAACGCCGGCCGTGCGGCCTTCGGCCGCCTGCAGCCCGACGGTACGTTTACGCTGACGTCCTACGACGCCGCCGACGGCGCCATCGTCGGCGAGCATTGGGCGACCCTTATTCGCCTCAAAGAGGCCTCCACCGGGGAAGGCGCATCGGCGTCAACGGCGAACGCTTGGCCCCCCTTCTCGCGTGTCACCTATTCGCAACGCATCACTGTTCTCCCCAATCAGGAGAACGAAGTAACGCTCGCCTTCACCAGGCAAGACATCGCCCGTTACAGCGAGCAGGATGATTGAGGCGACAACCTCATCGTTGCTTCCGGCGCGCCCATCCGATCGCCACGACGCCGCAGAGCGCTAGCGCCAGTCCGCTCGCTTCCGGCACGATGACGAGACCCTCCCAACGGGCGCCGTTTCCCAACTCGTTCTGCAGCGGCACGTATCCGGTCGGGAACGAGTGGTTGCCGTAGGAGAGGACGAAAGCATCTCCGGCGGCGAACGGCAGGTTGATTCCCAGCCGGTCGTCGTTGCCGTCGACCAGCGGCGTGATGTGGGGCACATTCAAATCGGCCAGGCCGAACCCCTGTTGCGTCAGACGAAACTCGGCTTCCGCGTCGACGAACGTCAGCAACTCGCCATTGGGGAGCGTTAGCTGAAAGTACTCCAGCGTTTCGTCCTTGATTCCGTCGAAGAGCAGGTCGCGAATCACTCCGCTCCGGTTAAAGGAGAATGTGATCGTCTCGCTCGCCCCGCTGGCTGCTCCTTCGAGCACGTTGATCTTGTCGACGCCGGTCGTACTCGTGACGTCGAGCGCTCCCGCGACGCCGCGGGAGTCGATCCCCATCCCTTGCGGATGGGTTTCGTTCAGCGCGGCGCCGACTGGCCCTGCCATCAGCGACATGCCGTAGACGCCTGCGGTGACGACCGCCGAAGATTGCCCCGTAACGGTCGTCCCATGCAGATTGCTTTGGAACTGAAAGCTGTGCGCCGCCCGCGCACTGTCCCAGGCGGCTAGGCACGCCATCGCTCCCCAAAACGCGGTCCATTGACAATAACGGCGTAACGTCATGAGCCTCTCCGAAAAGTGGAACAGAGAAATCAGAAGTCCAGTCCGCAGCGATCGTTCGCCTGGAACTGGACAAAAAAAAGGCCGCCATGCGGCAGCGCCGCATGGCAGCCTGTCAAACGGCCCGGTCTGTCGATTGGCCCCCGAATCGAACGACTAGTTGCCGTTGAGGATTACTTCGCTGCCTTCCGGCCGCGGCAAACGACCGCCAAGCCAGCCAGCGCCGCCAAAGCGAGGGTCGCCGGCTCGGGGACGACGTTGAAGGCGCCCGGATTGCCGACGTCAAAATTCGTCGAGGCGAACGACCCGTAAACATCGCCGACCGTCGAAAGTTCCCACTGGGCGACGTTGTCGGCGCCGAGCGCGGCCAGCGTCATCGGATTGCCGCTTTGATTTTGCGTCCGAATCGTCCCAGGAATCGCTTGATCACCGTAGGTGAGGCGATCGGCAAGGGCGTTCGAGGCGTCAAAAATGTTGATCGTGTCGCCGCGTCCCAGGTTATTCGTATAAGGCCCCAGCACTTTCACGCTTGCCGGCAGGCTCCATTCCGCCCGGAAGCCGGCGGGGCTCGTCTCGGTGAACACCACGGATTCGCCCGGCGCCACGACGCCGAAGTCGCTCAAGCTGAACACGCCCGGCGTGGCGCTGTCGTCGTCGTAGCTCCACCCTGTCATGTCGATCGGGCTGCCGCCGACGTTCGTCAATTCGACGAATTCAGCCGACCCCCCGCTGTACATCCACTCGGTAATGCGAATGGCGCCTTCAGCGCGACCGCCGCACAACAACGCGACCGCCGCCGCGCACGCGAAACATAACCGACTCATGAGCATCCTCCATAGCAATGAACATCATGGTCCAAAAACAGACCTATCACTGCTGGCCGATGCTATCGCTCGCTAATGAAGACGCTGTGAAGAGCAAGCGCATGGTGCATGAATCTCTGAAATGCCGCGTGCATCTCTTGTTCTAGCGGCCCGTCCTGTTTCATCCCCGCTTAGAGCGCCGGGCGACATCGCCTCCGCAAAGTGCTGTGGGGGGCCCAAAGATTGCCGGAATAGCCCGTTTTGCCGAAAAAATCGTTAAAACAGCCGCCGCCGTTAGACTTTAGGCCTCTGGCGCGGTATCACGGATGAGCGGCAAATCTCTTCGAATTGGGGCTGGTCGAGCCCAAATTCCATTCAGGCAACTCCCAACGGCGATGTTGGGGCGGATCTACTTCTACGGAACTAATACATGAAGCTTGCAACGCGATTGTCGGGCGCTCTCATTTCATTCTGTGCGCTGAGCGCCTCCCAACCCGCCGGCGCCGCCGACGCGACCTGGACGGCGGCTGTCAACAACGACTTTTACAACAACGGCAATTGGGACACCGGCGCGGCCCCAACCGGGGCCGACAACGCGCTGATTCTCGACCCTACCGTCACCGCGTCGATGAACTTCGCCGGCACGCGCGAGTTGGGGAGCTTCCACCTCGGGACGACCGGGGCCACTGGCGGCAATGTCGACTTTGGCGCCGGGACGCTAGTCGTTCACGCTGACTTCAACCGTAGCCACATTGGCGACGATAATTCGCTCAATTCAAAGTTCGTCATGCGCGGCACGGCGTTGATGCTGTTCGACGAACCGCTCGACGGCGGCGGTGGCGGTCTTGGCGACGATGGCGGCGGTCAAGACTTGGAGATTGGCGCCCGGACCGGTGCATCCGGAAGTCTCGGCCTACTCGAAATGCACGACAGCGCGATCCTCCGCATCAGCGACGATCTAAAAATTGGGGCCGAAGCCAACGGCAACGGTGAAGTCCTCATCGACGGCAATGCGCAGATCACCGCGGGCAGCGGTATCAGTCTCAGCGAGTCGAATCCAAGCAAAGGCAAGATGACCGTCGGCGGATCGGCCCTCGTTGTCAGCGGCAATAGCGCGGGCGCCGGTAATTCAGCCCAAGGGTGGACCGACGAAGGTTACTTGGCACTCTCGGTCAATGGCGCCTCGACCGCCGACATGGTGATCAAGGATTCCGGAAAGGTTTACGCTCGCACGCTGCAGCAGCGCGGAGGCGTCACGAACTTCACCATCCAAGACAATGGCGAATTCCACGTCTTCGACACGTTCAACTTCGCGACGCCGAATCTAGGCGTCGCCACCGTCACCGGCGATCCCTTCGGCCCGCAGCGCGCGTCGCAAGTTGGACAGAACGACGACGCTCAGTTTAACCTGCTCATCACCGGCAACGGCAAAATGTCGGTCGACGCCGCCGTCGACGATGGCTCCGGATTCACTCTTAAGGGGTTATCGCTCTCAGGCGGCGACAATCGCGGTGTGGTAACCGGCTCCGGCGGGGCCTCGAAGTTCGAACTCCGCGACAACGCCTCGTTCGTCATCCAGCAGAATCTCTACATGACCGCCGCCAATTCATCTGCCACCGCCAACTCGACGCTCCGCGTCGTCGGCCCGAACGTCGACGCCGAGATCAAGGGCGATCTCCTCATGTCCTACGATCCGGTGAACCAGTTCCAGAACCCCGGTCAGTCGACGTTGTCCGCGGTGATCACCGGCGCCACTCACTCCACGATTGTCGTCGGCGGCGAAGCGAAGATCGAATTCGGCAACCTCGCCGTCGAACTCAGCGGCTACGCCCCGCAAGGCGGCGAAACCTACACGCTCCTCACCGCCGGCTCGATCGGCGGCACGAGCTTCCTCAATCCCGCCGACTTCACTCTGGCGCCTCTCGCTTCGGGGCTCTCGTGGGACCTCGATGTCGGCGCCACCTCGGTCGTGCTGAAGGTCCTGGGGTCGATCGCGTTGCCGGGCGACTTTGACAGCGATCAAGACGTCGACGGCGCCGACTTCCTGCAGTGGCAACGCAACTTCGGCACGCCCGGCTACGACGCTGCTTCGCTCGCTGATTGGAAGGCTAACTTCGGCGCCACCGCCGCGGTTTCCGCCGCCGCCGCCGCGATTCCTGAGCCGCACACTGCGTTGCTGGGCGCTTTGGCCTTCGGCGCCGTTGCCGCGTGGCGGCGCCGAGCTGCTTGCTAGCTCAAACGCCCAGTAAATGATCACGTCATACGCCGCTGCCGGCGTTGTCGGCAGCGGCGTTCTTTTATGCGCGCTGCGTGAATGCTCAATAAGGCGCCGTCGCCTGCAGTAGCAGCGATTCGAGTCCCGTCTGCATCGCCGCCACGACCTCGTCGCGATCGCCGATCCCATGCTGCGCGGCCGACCTTGCCACGTCGTGGTACCCCGCCCACACCGTCCCGTCGGGTTCCTCCCACACGAGCACCCGCAGCGGCAGATCAAGCGCCACGCTCCGACGACTTTGCATCAGTTGCGTACCGACGGCAGGGTTACCGAAGATCAGCACTTCTGTCGGCGGCAGTTCAAGCCCCTTCATCTTTGCCGCCGCCGCGTGATCGACGCGCGCCGCGACGTCGATTCCTTTGACTTTCAACAACGTTTCCAGCCGATCGACAGTCTCCGCGACCGGGTAACAACTTTCACGGCACGTCATCAACTGCGGCCCGACCGGCGGTCCTAGCGTCCGAATAAACGCCCCGGCAATCCGCCGCGCGAGCTCCGAGAGATCGACCCCCTCCTTGTTCGCGCATAGCGTCACGCAGAGCAGTTCCGACTTATCGGTGAATCGCGACAGATAGCACGAGAACCCCGGCACATTTCCCTGAATGACCATGAGCCCTTGATGCCCAGGAAAACGCCAGCCGCAATGCGCGGGCGCCACCGTACCGTCTGCCAGTTTCACTGGCGCGTACAGGAAATCGCGGTTCTCCTTCGTGCTCACCAGCAACTCACCCGCTAACCCCATGTCCCACAGGCTGATATCCTCCGCCGATGCGAGCACCGCGCCGTTCGCGAATAGCGCGCTTTGAGCGCTCCGCTTCACCGGCGCTAGATTTCCGTCTCGCTCCGCATAGCCCATCGCCATTTCGGTTGGATCGATGTAAGCCCGCTCGCGCAAAAACTCTTTGTGCTTGAGCCCATTCGCCTCGATCGCTTCCTGCTTGACCTGCGGCAAGTCGGAAGCGAAGATCGTGTTCTTCAGCCCGAGTCGCTTGATCTGATTCTCGGTGACGAACGCTTCGTAGCTCATCCCGCTCGCCGCCTCGACGACGAGCCCCAGCAAGTAGAAGTCGGTCGCGCTGTTCGCGACCGCTGTCCCCGGCTTGAACGCGAGCGGCGCGTCCGCTATGAGAGCGACGACCTCCGCCGGCGCGTATTCTCTCGTCGGATCAAAGCCCGTCTGCTGGCTATAGTCCGGCAACCCCGACGCATGCGCCATCAACTGCCGCACGGTGATCGCTTGCCACGCGGCGGGCAGCCCCGCCACATGCTTGCCGACCGCGTCGTCGAGGCCCAGCTTCCCCGCGTCGACCAGCTGCATGATCGCCACTGCCGTGTAGGCCTGCGTCATTTGCCCCACGTTCCAAAGCGTCTTTGGCGACGCGAGCAGTTGCTTCTCCACGTCCGACACGCCATACCCGACGACGCGCGGAATATACGGCGCCTGCACAATCGCCAGCGTCATTCCCGGAATGCGGTGCGCCTCCATGAAGTCGGCGATCATCGCATCGATCGTCTCCCCTTCAAACTCGACGCGCGGATTCCCGCGCTCCGCCGTCGCAGATGACGCCGACACGAGCATGATTCCCCCCAGTAGGAACAACACGAGTAGCTTGTTCATCGAAGAAACGGCGTCGGAGCCGCGCGTGAATATCGGAAGTCGGCGTCGCCAGATTGACGATCCAACGCGTAGACGTTCGCTGAAGTCTACTCCATAAAATGCGGGCGCAGAGCATCGTTGCGCGAGCGTTTTCCCGATTGAATGCCGGCAAATCGTCGCCGTAGGCTTCACCTTTGAAGCGCCTCGGGATCTCCTTCGGCAACGAAAAAGCCCGCTATCGCCGCCGGCTACGGGCGCTATGGCGCCGTATGGTAAGAAGTCGCAGACGGTGCCAAGCGCCGCTCGACTGTCGCGCGAGTGCAAAGCTACTTCTGGCCGGCCGGCGCCTGGCCCGTCTCTCGCCGCATCATTTCGCGGTGTTCTTCGCGCGCCTTTTCAAAGTCCTCGGGCGTCTTTTCAACAACCTTCTCCGCGCAACCGGTCGTTAATGCACAAGCGATCAAAAGCAACCCTGCAGTAGACGGAACGGCGACTCCGAAGAGACGCAGTTGAAGGCGGTCGACTTTCATGAATATCTCACCACATGTTGATCGATGCAAAAAAAGACATCCCATCGTGCTAACGATCATGGCGACGGCGGCGTCGCGGAATCGTCCGCTACTGGACGGGCGGCGATCCGTCACGCGTGCCAATTTGCAGCCACGGCTCGGTGTCCATACCGTCGGCGACAGCTTGCACGCTCCCATCGAGCATCAAGACGTTCGTCACGCCAGTATGATAACTCGTTGGCGGCGAAACGAGATCCCACCAACAATCCCCCGCGCCGCAAGGCTTCCAACAGACGGAGTTCGGCGGCTGCAGATGGTTGTACCAGGTGCGCCACATCGTTCCCTCGGTCCAGGGATACCCGCGCCACCGCCATGAACCACTCCACGGGATAGCGGAATTTTCCCACGTAAATCCATTGATGGCATTCCAGGCGGCCGTCGCCGTCGTTGACGGAATCACGCGTTCAAAGCAATCGGCCGTTTTGTTCTTCGGCGCTTGCGTATCGCTGCCGTGTCCGTTGGCCATTTCCGCAAACGCCGCCGTGTTGCTGGTCCCGTCAGGTACTTGGCCGAGTGTCACCGGCGGCAACTGAGCGTAACCGCCGACTTTATCATTCGGCCTCTCAGAACTGTAGGGACCGAAGAGCCCGTCCCAGGATTTGGTCAGCTTTACCCAGCCGCCCGCGTTGCCGTGGTAGTTGCTCCAGCCCATCACTTCGCGATTCGGTTGACCGTTTAACGGGTCAGTCGGACAAAGAAAAATGTCAGGCGTCGTTCTCGCGACTTCGTTGTTCGGCGGATCCCATGGCGAAATGTCGAAATTCAGTCGTTGGGCAATGACCCCCTGCTCGAAATAAGCTAGTAGCTGCGCGTGCGGCGAATAATAGGGAGGGCTTCCGGCGCCAACGCCGATCACGCCGAGGGACCCGGCGGGAAGTTCCTTTTTCGCCGATTCGAAGTTCAGCAGCGCCAACCCGAACTGTTTCAGCTTGTTCTGGCAACTCGATCGCCGCGACGCCTCGCGCGCCGCCTGCACGGCGGGCAGCAGCAGGGCCACCAAGACGCCGATGATGGCGATGACGACCAAGAGCTCGACGAGCGTAAACCCGCGTTTCACGCGGCTGATGGCGCTAGACATCAAATCTTCCTCAAGCTAGGAGGTGGTTTACCGTCTCGATTCCAGCGAACGAGACTGCCCCGACGGAATCCTGAACGGCGCCGTCGTCGCAAGACGACGCCGCTCCAACAAACTTCTGACCACGCGAGCGCCGTCAACTTGCCAATCGACGACGCCTTCTTCTCTGCCTGAGGCGCGCGGCCCGTTTCTGGGCGCCGCACTGTTATTGATCTTTGCGCCGCTAACGAACCCCTGGTATCGCTAGCATCGTAAGAGTCTTCATGAGACCTCCAGGCAGTGCGACGGAGCTGGAAGCTCGCCGTCGTCGCGCTGCGGAGAGCTTCCAGGCAGGGGAGTCTCTTCG
>JBGSMO010000209.1:0-6743 GCA_041740115.1 Pirellulales bacterium | reverse complement strand
TCGCTCCGCCGGAGCCTCTGCCCGCCATGCCTCGCTGCCGTCGCTGCGGCGGTAGGCGATCGTCCAGAGTTTACCGCCGTCAAACCCCGTCATGACGAGAAGATCGTCCAGCACAATCGGCGACGAGAGGCCCGGCGGCGTTTGAACTTTCCAGAGGACGTTTTCTTCCGGACCAACGTGGATGGGCGGCCGCTGACCCTCGGCGACGCCTGAACCGTTGGGCCCCCGGAAGCGCGGCCACGGCGAAGCATTCTCGGCGGCGCTGTCGGCGGAGGCGAGGCACAGCAAGAGCGTTACAGCCACTTTCAACACGTCATTAACTCCTCAAGCGTAGCGCAGGATGGCATACGTTGCCGCGGCGGAGTACATTCTGACGCTTGGCTCGGGCGAAGCAAGTCTCTGTGCGCCCGAATGCCGCGAGCAACGACGTTCAAGCCGGAAGAGACTGCTTCGAAACGCGATGCGACCGCCATTCTAAGAACGTATCGCCCGACGTGCCAAAGCCGTAGCGCTACTTGAGTTGCGAGAAGATTTGAATCAACCGCGGTAAAGCAGTCATTCGATCGCATCAGCGCCTGGTAACAGCGGCAGGGCCGACGTGGACTGGCACGCTATTTCAGCAAGCCATGGCCGGCATGAGAGAGGCGTATCCGCCAATATCGGGTAGTAATACGCGTTTTTGCGCTGCCTCGCCCCTGGCGTATTAAGCGGAAATCGCCCGAAAACGAACGTTCCGCGTCCGCACCGGTATCATCAACCCCTAGGTCGAGTACCTAACGTCCTATTCGAAGTCGCTTAGACTCTATGTGGTTGTGAACGGCATTCGATATTCGGGCGTTTCTCACACAAGCGCTCTGAGGTTTTCTTAAATGCGCGTCGGTCGTGAACACGAATGGCACTTATATCCAGGCTGCTCGACGCGAAAGCGAGCTTCACGAATCGACACGTACTCCGGAAGGGAGTAGTATGTTGACCGATCGACTGAGCGTATCGATGTTGGCTTACGCCAGCCGACGATGTGATCGTCGTGGCCCAGGCGGATTCCACGGCGAAAATCGGCATTCCTGTGGGCCTTGTTGAGTCGACTGACCAAGTCAACGCCCCGCTCTTGAAGCAGCACGATCCCCGTCCAATTGGAAAGCAGGCTATCCGCCAACAGCACTTCGCCGCGGCGAAGGACGTCCCACAATCTGCGGAGTAAGCTGACCTCGCCTTGTCCCTTGCCGGCCGGCAGAATCCGAGGTTGAGGACCGTACCGCAGGCTAGCGACGTGATGACGCCGATCCGCGCGATGGGGAAGCCAATCCCCGGCTTCTGGTTGTAAACCTGCGGATAGACGGCTTGATTCTCTGGGGTGTCGGGCATGCTCACGGTCGTTCCGTCGAACATGTAAACGCGCCGGTCCTTGCACAGCCATTGAACGTCCGACTTGGCGTCCAACGCGCGCTAACCAAGCAGGCTATGCACGGACGCTCTCCGCGCGAAAAGCGATGGGCGATTAAACGCGCGACCGCGGCACGACAGGAATGATCGGCGCTGGGCACCTGGCCCAAGAAGACCCATCGCGTCACCAGCGGTGAGTAGATCCGGTCGAGCCAGACGACATCCAACGCTTTCAGTGCTTGCGTTACAGCACGCTCAGACAGTACGTCGGTGAAGGGCAGGTCGCCGTCCTGCAGAAACTGCCGCCGCAGAAAACGCACTTGTTCGCGAAATCGGGAGTGGATAGAAAACGACATCGTGAGGCCTCCTTGCCTGGGATGGGTGTGTGACAACTCCATCTACGCAAGAGAGGCCTTTTTCATCTATATCAATTCATCGCAACAACTTATGTGAGAACTACGCACCATTCGTCAGACCGACCTGTGTCGTTAAATGAAAGTAGGAACACGGCCACCACAAAGCAAGGCAACGCCAGCAGCTTGCGAAGTATGGCGGTCATGTTTATCGCGAGAGATGTATGCGGGGTGGCCGAGTACTAGCGGCCTCTTGCGGCTAATTCGGTCAGACAGTTTATTCGCCTGTCTCGTCGTTCTTCCTCCGCGCCTCGTTGAAGGCGCCGCCCCAAAGCTGCCATGTGGCGATGAACAGGGCGCCGATGATCGGGCCGATCAGAATGCCAGCGGCGCCGAACGACGCCAATCCACCGAGCGTGGTCAGCAGCACCAGCAGGTCGGGCATTTCAGTATCTTTGCCAATTAGCTTCGGGGTCAGCACGTTGTCGACGGCGCCAACGACAAGCGCGCACCACAGGGCGACCCCGACGGCGGCGGCAGTCTGTCCGTTCAGGGCGAGAAAAGCCACGGCGGGAACCCACACCAATGCCGTTCCGACTGACGGAATGGCGGAGAGTACGGCCATCACTGCGCTCCAGAAGAGTACGCCCTCGATCCCTGCGACCCAGAACGAAAAACCGGCCAGCGCGCCCTGAACGATTCCAATGATGAGCTTGCCCTTCAAGGTCGCACGAGCAACCGAGACGAAGGTGCCTAAAAGGCGGGAGCGATCATCGCTGGTGAGCGGCGTGTATTGCAGCGCCGCATCGAGGATCGCCCGGAGGTCCGTCAGAAAGTAGAAGGTGGCGTAGAGCATGACGAACAGTGACAGAACGAACGACGCCGTGCCTGTCACGCCGGCTGCCAACCCCGCGGCGATCCAGCCGCCCGCCTTGGCCGCGAACTCGCTCAACTTTTCGACGATTTGGTCCTGATAGGGCAGCAATCGCTTGAAGCGAGGGTCCGTGGCAAGGCGTTCTTGCAGCGCCTCCGAGTCTTGCTCGTCCAGCCATTCTGTGGCTGACTGACTGATCTGGATCGCTTCGCTACTGATGAGACCGAGCAACAGTAGCAACGGAATGATCCCCGCTACGAAGCTCAGCACGACGGTTAGTGCCGATGCGAGCGACTGGCGTCCGCCGGTCCATTCCAATATCCTGCGGTAGATCGGTTGCAGCATGCCGGCGAGGATCGCTGCGAGGAACACCGAGAGGACGAAGCTTTCAATGACCCAGAAGAACAGCACCGAGATCGCGATAGCCAACAGAAATAAGAAGGCGACGCGAGGCTTGGTGAGAATGGCGTTTTTCGTGGTCATGTGTCCGGGATTGCCTGCCCTGGCCTGTGTTAGTTCGCGAGATATTAAGAAACCACGCGGCTAGCGGATCTGAGTGACTCAGTCATGACGCCGATTATACCGCCCCTTGATTCCGCAATCTCGTCTGGTGCAAACCATTGGGCCGTCAGCCGGACATGTGTGCAAGATTCATTCGTTTGGCGGTACCAATCGACGCAAGTCCTTTTGCCGACGATTCTTCGGACAGGGGTGCGTCTAAACTCATCTCGGAAAACAAAGTCCCATAAAACGTCAAATCCGGAGCTTGATGGTATCGCCAAGCTTCGGCTTCTCGCGTGGCTGGTGAATAATCCGAGCTGATGCATCGCAACCGATCATGGGGCTGACGACGTGGAAGAACTCCCCGACAGGACCGGTCCGTAAACACGACGTGGGCGTTGCCAAGAATTATCTCTCGCAGGAGGAAATCGAAACGTTGAATTTGATCGTCTCGGCTTACCTCGACTTTGCGGAACTCCAAGCTCGGTCGCACCAAGCCATGCATATGGCCGATTGGTTGCCAAACTTGACGGATTCATTCAGCTGAGCGGACGCGACGTACTGAGGCACGCCGGGCGGATTTCGCACCAATTGGCCGATGAGCACGCCCGCGCCCAATATGAGGAATACGATCAGCAGCGGCGAATTCAGGCCGATGCGACCGACAGCGACTTCGATCAAGTCGTTATGCGGATCAAGGAAGAGCCGACGGTTCCGCCGAAGCCGCGCCGCGGAAAGAAAGATGGCGATGCCTAGCTCCTGATGAATCAAGGTTCCTGTTCGATCATATTCATTAACCCGAATGGGGCGCGATGATTCCCTGGCTGAATCGGGTATAGTCTGAACGACACGCGATTGATGAGTTCCGCGACGGCGGGACGGAAACCGCTCGCGTCGCTTTCCCAAATGATTTTGGCAAATCCTTTAGGGGGTGGGGGGCCGGTATGGGCGGATTCGGCAGCGGCAATCATTTGTGGCGTCGGCGGAAAGCGACCGTGGAAGAATCGCTCACGATATCGATGCGGGAGTTTCGCGAGCGGCTGGTTGACGGCGCCGCGGGTTCGCTGGCGTGGAGCTGGAACGTTGGCCGGCATTCGCCCATTGGCTATCGCGTCGTCAGCTTAGGCGGCGCGTGGATCGTCACGCTTCACTACCGCTGGAACGACAGCGAAGACGTTCAAATTCCCGTTCGCTTACAAGCCACGCCGACGCACTTCGGCGGCCAGCGGTGGTGGTTTACCTGCCCGCTAATCGTGAACGGCGTCGTATGTAGGGGCCGCGTGGGCAAGCTCCACTTGGCGCCCGGGGCGAAGTATTTCGGCTGCCGGGCGTTGCCATCGGCTGACTCACCGCAGCAGCCAAGAGGCGCACCGCGACGAACGGTTTGCCGGGAGTCTCTCGCGGCTGCTGGGACGCGATCTCGACGTTGCGGAAGGGGTGGCGGCCCGGTTGCGGGGAGTCGCGTAGAATTTAAATCATCGGGACGGCATCGCCGGGTTGCAAACCAGCGAGCCAAGCGGCCTAAGCCGTCGCGGGAGTCATTCGCCTTTCTCCCCGGCGGCCCGGGCCGGCCCGATTCATCAAAGGCGAAATATCATGGCGGATGCTTCTGCGCTCGTCGGTCTATTGGACCGAGCGAGCCATGTCTTTGGATTGGTTGGCGAACTTGGCAGGGAATTCCAAAGGGAATGCCACGAACAATCTCCAGTCAACATGATTTGGCCCGGCGAGGAATCCCCGCGCCAGCGGCATCTCGGCAGGTGCCAGGAGTTCATCGCGGCGTTGCAGGAATTGCGCGATGCAATCAAGAATCCTCCCGCGGGGTTCGCCGGGGTCGCTGACGTGCTACGCCGGGCCGCTAATACGGCCAAATTAATGGCCTCCTCACCGCACTGGGAGCCGTTGGAATCATGGCCCCATCTCAATCAACACGCACACGATGGATACCTAGCCATTAAGGCCGCTCGGGCAGCCATGCCGCAAGACGATCAGTGGGACTTCAGTGAATCGGCTCCTGCGCCAGCGCCGGAACCGGACGATGTTGACAATCGTCTGGGAGGCTTCGCTGCTCGCTTAAAGTTTCCTGACTCACCGGAAGATCGTGCCATCGTCGCCGAGTACGAGGCGAATTTTAAGCGGGAAACCGGGTGGGATTTCCCAAAGACCGACCTTGCATGGCGCGAGGTCTTTGCCGCGGCGGGGTTCACCCCGGCCGAGGAGCGCGAGATTCGCACGAAGCACGCCGACGAATCAGAAATCGCGGAGTACTACACCCGTCCCGGTCATGCGTTGATGACCACGATCATGGCCCGATTGCCGCGCCGGAAACCTGCTGGCGAATCCAAGCCTTCCGGAAAGGTTAAGCGGAGCACGGAACGGGGCGAAGGCCGGGTCAAGCTCATTGCGGCGCTGACGAAGCACCATCAATATGCCGATGGAGGTTGCCTGAATCTGGCACCCATCGGAAACAACGAGTTGGCCCGGGTGGCGAGTGTCTCAGATTCAACCGCTTCGGCGTTCTTCAATCGAGAATTCAACGGCGGCGAGGGCGGAGGCCATAAAAAGTATCGAGTGACTTGCGGGGATTCGGTGCGCCTTGTGGCCGCGCTGAAGTTGTTGAATCAAGAATACTCGCCCCATCATCTCTTCGATGCGAAGCCGCGCTGTGAAGGCGATCGCGACGACGAATAGCCGCTGAGCATTCGATCATTCGGCAACGCTTGCCGAACACCTGAGGATTTTTCTAGTCCACGCGAAACGCGGCCTTAGGCGGCGTTTCCGTGCTATTTCCATACGGTTCGGCACGGTGGAGCCGAACGCTGCGCCAACGGGTATGCAAGCCGCACGTTGCGGCAAGCGACCTGTTGGAGCAAGCGAAGATGGCCACGCAACCTGTTGAACCCTTGGCCCTACGCCCCCGCGAAGCGGCCAAGGCACTGGGTATCTCGCCGCGACTGTTGTGGCAACTGACGCATGACGGCCATATCCCGTGCGTTCGCGTCGGCAGCGGCAAGCGACGAACCGTTCTTTACCCCACGGCAGACTTGCAAGCTTGGCTCTCGGGCCAAGCCGGCGCGGGGAAAGGGGACCGCGATGACGCCCGCTGAACGTTTTCTGGAAAAGCTGCCAGACGCCAAGTCAGCCGGCAAAGGTTGGTCGGCACGTTGCCCGGCGCACGAAGACCGGCGGGCGAGCCTTTCGATTGCCGAAGGTGAAGACGGCCGGGCGCTGGTGAAGTGCCACGCCGGCTGTAAGGCCGACGCTATCTGCGCGGCGGTCGGCCTGCGCGTGGTTGACCTGATGCCCACGGCCGACATGCTGCCGACGCCCGGCAAGCCGCCGCGCAACGGGAAGGCAGTGGAAAAGATCCCGACAAACGGCAAGCCCCGCATCGTCGCCGAGTACGACTACCGTGACGAAGTCGGCGCAATGCTGTTTCAAGTCGTGCGATTCGAGCCGAAGGATTTTCGCCAGCGGCGCCCCGACGGCAACGGCGGCTGGACGTGGAGCGTCAAGGGCGTTCGGACCGTGCCGTATCGACTTCCGGAACTGCTGGCCGAACCGACGCGGCCCGTCGCGGTAGTCGAGGGCGAGAAAGACGCCGACGCTTTGGCCCGCATCGGCGTGCTGGG
>JBGSMO010000201.1:0-33946 GCA_041740115.1 Pirellulales bacterium | reverse complement strand
GCGAGCGGCTGGGGTGCGGGGGAATCGCGTTGATCGGCGGCGGTGGTTGCCGGCGATTAGCTTGTCGTCGCTCGCTGCGGCGGCGGTCGTGATGATTGCGCTCGGTTTCTGGTGGCAGCGCGGTTCGCAGCAGGCGATGGCGATGGTCGAGCGTTCGTACCAGGCGGCGCTCGCGCCGCTCGATCGGACGTACGACGTGACCGTGGAGCGGACGGGCGGGTCGATGCGGTCATTGAAGTCGACGTTGACGGTTCGCGGCGGCGACAAGTTCTTGTTCGAGAAGCGGGGACCGTTGGGGGCGATGATCCGCCTGGGAACCGACGGCCAGGGATATTGGTTCATTCCGCCGGCGGGGCCGATCGTGCGGGCCGAGAATGACGCTTTCTTGCCGGCCTGGATGCGGCGAACTTCTACCGATCTACCCCATCTGCAGGTATCGACGCTGCTCGCGCGAATGCGAGATTACTACCAACTCAAGCGGCTGCCGGACGAAGCGCTGACGGCGGATGGGCCGCAGCTTTCGCATCTGCACGCCGTCTGGTCGGCAGGGCCATTGCGACCGTCGAAGCATGGCCGCATGCCGCCGGAAGAGGTGGAACTGTGGGCCGATCCGGTGACGGGGGTCGTCGAGCAGTTGGTGCTGACATTGCCGATTGACGAGGGGCGCCGGCAGGCTCATACGGTGACGTTGCGACTGGTCGCAGAGAAGACGCTGGGCGAAGAAGCGTATCGAGCCGAGACGTATGCGCCGGAGCGGGAATCGGTGATGGCGCCTGGGGAGTGATTTTCTGCAGCCCCGGGCTTCGCCCGGGGGTCGGCTTGCAGTAGGGGCGACGTTGCTCGGGATGGTGCGCGACCCCCTGGCGGAGCCAGGGGCTGAAGGCGCTACGCTTTGCCTTCGACGCTGCGGACGATGTTGACCGCTTGCTCGCCGAGTTCCAACTTACCGCCGTGAGCCGGCGAGTAGATCGCGTGGACGCGGAATAGGCGTTCGGCGAGCGCCATCCGCAGCAGGTCGCCGGCGGCGAGGGCGTAACGGCCCATGTGTCGCGGCAGTTCGAACTTCACGCTGCCGACGCCGTCGTAGGCGCGGTAGACGACTTCGGTGCAGACCATGCGGTGTGAGCAGCTGAAGTCGAAGTCGAAATCGTACGGCTTCCCTTCATGCAGAAAGGCTTGGGCGAGGGCCTGGCCGACATGCTCCGGTTCCAGCAGCGGGCGGAGGACGATCACTGAGTCGGAGGCGAGCGGCGAGCCGATCGAGCGGACGCGGACGCCGTCTTTCATTGATTCCAACACCAAAGGTTGCGGCGAGTCGGGATCGCGCTGCGCGAGTTCGGCGACGATCGCTTCGCAGAGGCGCAAGCGGGGCGAGACATGTTCGTGCCGCGCGACGCCGAGCCGCTGCAGGTCGTCGAGCGAGCCGAGCACCAACGCGGCGTGAGGCCAATATCCGGGGAGGAAGTAGTTCGTGGCGGCGTATTCTTTACGTACGACCAGCACGTCGCCCGGTTGGACGAGCGCCGTCATTTCACGGTGGATTGCCGGCGGCAGGCCGGGACGATGGCCGGGACGGACGGTGATCTCCGCCATGCCGGCCGAGACGACTTCCTGCGCGGCGTAAACCGCGCGGCCCAGCACGTCGCGCCCTACGCGACGGACGGTTCGCCGGCCGCGAACGCGGAAGCGCGTGCGGAGGAACATCCAGAGCGAGGGGCGCAGGCGGTCGCGGAGACGATCAATGATCGCCACCAGCGGCGTCAGGCCCGCGCTGGCAGCGGTTTCAATAAGTCGCTCGCGATGGGCGTCGTAGTAGCGGGTTGCTTGCCAGAGATGCCAGGCGTTGCCGACGCTCACGAGTGAGCGCTGGACGTCGTCGTACATCCGCGGCGGGATGCCGTAGATGGGATCGGGTTCGTCGAGCTTGCGGCGGACGACGGTCGTCTTGTGGAATTGTTCGCGGAGATAACGGGCCGAGTCGACGAGCAGCGCGGCTGCGGCGAGGGCGATAAGGAATTCTTGCGGCGTGGCGGCCTCGGGGCGCTGAGCCCGTGCGCGGATCTCGCCGACGAGTTCCAGGAGGGCGACGCGGCTCTTCCAGTACGAGAGCTGAAGTTGGCGGACGGCGAGTTCCTGGCTGGCGGTGACGTAGCCGACTTCGGCGACCTTGGCGGGATTGTAGATGCCGGATGCTTCGGTTTTCAGTTGCGCGAGATAGTCGTCGAGCTGGATAACGGTTTGGGCGGCGGCGTGTAGGGAGAGCTCGGGCATGGCTGTAGTTTAGCCATGGAGCGCACGGGTGCCACTCGCCGCGGCGAGTGAGAAGTGTCGAGCGAGTACCCACTGCCGCACTGGCGACACGCCAGTGGCACCCCCATTTGGGGTTACGGCGAGGCTGCCGCTTGGGTTTCGGGTTCGGCGGGCGCGGCGGCGGCTGGGGGGACCGGTGCGTTTGCGGCGGTCCGCTTGTCGATCTTCATCGTGTCGAACAGTCGACCCTCGAGATCGAACGCCTTGAACTCCAGCGTGCGGCCGTTCACCGACGCAATGCAGTAGTGATGGCCATGCTTCACGTTGTTTTGGAACCAGGGCTTGATGGGGCCCGCGGTTTCGAGCCCCCCCCCTGCCCCGCCAGTGACCATGTAAATGGTGCCGTCTTGCTCTTGAATCTTTTCGGCCTTCATCGGCCACGAACGTTCGTAGGAATGGATGTGGCCGTTCCAAACGACGTCGACGCCGTAGCGATCGTAGAGGGGGACGAGCGCGCGAATCCGCGTGTCGCCGTACTCGGAGCGTTCGCCTTTCCACATGTCGCCGTAGTCGTCCTCGTCGGAGGAATACGACGGATGGTGGTAGCAGACGAACTTCCACGTGGCGGTCGAGTCGGCGAGTTGCGATTCGAGCCACTTGTATTGCTCGCTGTCAGGATCGACCCGCTTGTTCGAGTCGACCATGAAGAACTGGCAGTTGCCGTAGTTGAACGTGTAGTAATATTCGGGATCGGGCGTCGAGACGTAGTTGTAATAGTGGGCGGCGTTCTGCTCGTGATTGCCGATGGTTGGGAAGAACGCCACGCGCGACGCGAGCGGTTGCATCCCGGGGAAGAATTCTTTGACCCACTGCTCCTTGTTTGGCCCGCTATCAACGAGATCGCCGGCGATGATCGCGAAGTTGGGGCGTTGCATCCAGAGTTGATCGGTCAGCTGCTTGCAGACCTTCGGATTCCCCTGCGTGTCGCCAATGATGCCGAAGGAGTAGGGCGTCTCCTCATTGTTGGCAGTTTGGAAGCTGAGGAGCGGGCTGCGGATGGTGCGGCCGCGATCGTCGGTGGCTTCGACGACGTAAGCGTAAGGAGATTGGGCGTCGAGGTCGGTGAGGCGAATCTCGTGGATTGTCGCTTCATCCCCCGTTGTTTCCTTGCCGAGCTCCCCCGTTTCGCCGTAGAGGACTTTGCCTTTCGCGGGGCGGGAGGTTTCCCACATGACCGTGATGCCGTCTTGCGTGACGAACTGCAGGTAAGGAGTGACGACGAACGTGAGATCGTCGGAAATCTCGACGGCGTCGAGTTTAGTGAGATCGCTGCTGTGGTCGAAATCGTGCTTCACCCATTTGTCGGTGGCGGTGAGATCGTAGACGGCGACGTCGCGGATGTGGCCTTGATGGCAGACGAACTCGTCGTTATCGGCGGCGGCGCCGATGACGTAGGGGGCGTAGCGCGTCTCGTAAATCGGACCATGTTGGTCGTCGCTCACCGCGTCGAGTTCGCCGTTGACGTAGAGCCGCATCTCGGCGCCATCGTAAGTGGCGACGACGTGGTAATACTTGCCGAGTTCATACTTCGTTTTCCCTTGGAGTACCGTCGCTTTGCCGTTGCCGTCGTCGGAACCGCGCGCGGAAAGGGCGAAGCGAAAGACCTGGTCGTTGTAGCCGAGGAGGAAGCCGCGCTCGGCGTCGCCATCTTTTTCGAACTGGCAGATGATGGCGCCTTGCGGTTCAGGGGCTTCGATGACGACCCACGCGGAGAGGGTGAGATAGCGATCGGGGCGCGGGGCGGCCTCGTCAGTGATTTCGAGATAGTCTTGCACGCCATCGAAGCGGAGGGCGGCGCCGAGTTTGTCGGTGACGAGCTGGGGATCGCCCATGATCTTGGCATCGGGGCCGAGACGGGCCTCAACCTTGCCGTCGGCGACGGTCGACTTGCTAAAGAACCAGTGCGAGACGGGATCAGGGCCTTCGTGAGCTTGCGCTGTGTGGCTAGCCGCTAGCAAGAAGAGTGACGCGAGGATCGCAGCGGTGAAAGCGGCGTGGCGAGACATGGCGGCAGGCTCCGGGAGGACGCGGCTGAGAGGCAAGCGGCCGCGGCTAGATTTCGTGAATCGTCCGACGAATGGTAGCCGCCGAGCGTGAAGAAACGGCGCGCTTTCACGAATATAAACGGCCGGCGGGGCGTCGGCAGCGAGCCGATGCGCAGGGGGGCCGACGATTTGCGGGGAAGAATTTTGCCGCGAAGAGGCGCAGGAACCGCAAAAAAAAGGAAGGAGGAGAAGAGGTAAAGCAGCGATCAACCTTTTTGCGTCTCGTGCGCCTTTTTGTGGCGAAAAAGCATCGCGGCGCCCAACAGGAAGAGGGTAGCGGCCGCTGGCTCGGGCACTGCTGCCGCAGCCATCGCGACGCTGCCGAGCGAATCGCCGAAGTTGTTCTTCCAGATAGCGAGGTCGAGGTCGTTGACCACGCCGTCGTTGTTGCCGTCGGCGGCGAGGCCCGTGCCGCTGCTGCCGAAGGTGCGCTGCCAGACGAGCAGGTCGTTGCCGTCGGCGTCGCCGTCGCCGTCGAAGTCGCCGGGTTGGGTGACGATGGCGCTCGCGACGGAAAGTTGGAGTTGGTAGAGCTGGACGTTGGCCGTCGAGCCGGAGACGCGGACGTAGTACTGGCCAGCCGCGGGAAGGCTGACGTCGGCGAGCGATTCGGCGAAACCCGCGGCCGTGTTGTTCGCCGTGCCGAGGAGCGTCGTGCCGTTCGTGCCGTAGATCGATAGCGTGAGGTCGTTTCGCGCGTTGGCGTCGAACGACGATTGAGCGCCCCCTTCGACCCCCTGCATGAAGACCCCGCCGAGCGGGGTGAGCGTCACGTCGAGAAGCGACGCCGAGTTCACCGTGAAGCTGAAGAAGTCGAAGTCGCTGGAGTTCGCGATGCTGACGAAATCGGTTTCGTCGGCGCCGACCGCTTGCCCCGACGCGGCGGCCGTGCCGATCGACTTTGATCCTCCGGCGGCGATGGCGCCGAGGCTCGTTGCGAGGCTGGACGAATGGTTGCCGGCGCCGTTGTTCGTTTTCTCGAACGCATCGCCGTAGAGGCCGTGGAGGCCGCGAATGTCGTCGAGCTGCGGGCCGTCGAACGTGGCGTCGATGTAGGGCTCGAGCAGCAGGCGGTCGCTGGATGATTCGATGTGAAGCAGGCCGATGGCATGGCCCAACTCGTGCATGATCGTGTTGCGGAGTTGGCGGTAGTTGTTCGTCGAGTTGCTGTAGAAGGTCGTCTCGCCGGTGTCGATGACCATGTCGCCGTTGTTCGGGAGATAGGTGTAAGCCAGCGTGCCGTTCGGGCCGTCGATGTTGGCGCCGCCGATGCGAATGTCGCCGCGGACGCCGAGCGAGCCGACCGTGGCGCCTCCCATCTGGACGCCGTTGTCGTTCGGTTCGTAGACGAACTTAATGCCGCCGAGCTCGGTCCAGCGATCGAACGACTCTTGAAACAGGCTGAACCAGGGTCGCGTCGTGAGATTGCTTCCGCCTGAGCTGCCGAACAGGCCGTCCATGTAAGAAATGAGACTGCTGGAGCCTTCGCTGACGATCGAAGTTCCGTCGGCGACGAGGCTCCAGGTAATCGTGGCAATGTCGCCCTGCGAACCGGTCGAGCCGGAGGCAGTGGTGCTCCAGCGATCATCCGGGACGTAGGCCGACGCGTCGCCGGCGAAGGCGTACGTCGCGATGATCGCTGCCAGAGCGCGAACAACCTGCGATGTTGATATAGGTAGATGGAGCATCAGTCGGTTCATTGATCGTAGCAGGTTGAAGATGTGTGTCGCCCGATATATCGGCGGACAACAGAAGCGGGACGGCGGACCCTGCTTGGAGGGGTTGCGGCGCGTCCAGGTGGCGCCAGCGGGAAAGGGCCCGCCGCCCGCGTCAGAGGGAATCAGTTCCGATCGGCGCTCAAACTTCGACAAGCCGACGGCGATAGGCGCGCCACCCGGCGGCGCCAGCGATGGCAAGGAAGCCGGCGGCTGCGGAGGGTTCGGGCACCGGCGTCACGGCAGTGACTGCCCCGTCGGAAATTGCCGCACAGTCCCCCATGCCGGTGAGCGCGAGGGCCTGCAGCGCCGCATCGGCGTCGTCAGTTTCATCGCCGGTCGCCACCGTGCCGCCGCCTGCCGCGACGATTTCGTCGAGGTAGGAAGTGAGATCGGTTTGGAACGTCGTGTAGCTGGAAAGGTTCTCTTCGAGCGTCGTTTGCTTATAGGTCAACGTCTCGATGCGCAGGGTGAGCATGTCTTGCGCGGAGGTGATCCAATTGACGATGCGCTCCAGACGCGTCGCAGAGAGATCGTCGCGAGCTTCGTATTTGGCTAGCAGCTCGCCGTAGAACGTGAGGTCTTCGTTGGCGCTGGCGATGTAGTCGTCGATGTGTTCGATGGTCCGTTCGACGCTCATGAGGAACCAGTCGTAGCTGTCGACGAGCCACTCGGTTTCGCCGACGAGGTCAGTGTAGTCGTCGCTGCTGTAGTAATCCTCGTTGTCGGCAACCCCCTCGTCGTAGGCCGTCATGATGTCGGCGAGTTGATCCTCGAAGCGGTTCTGGATGACGTCGACGTCGAGTCCGCCGTGGCCGCGACCGCCGTGGCGGTGACCGCCCCCCATACCCCCGCCGCCGCTAAAGCTGATCGGCGCGGCAATCGCCGGGCCGGCGGCAAACAGGAGGAGGATGGCGGCGGAATGGAAAGTGAAACGTTTCATGATGCTGTTCCCCTGCGCTGGCAGTGTGGTTGGACATTGGGGGAGGGCGAGACTCCGCCAGGTAGTGAGATATGTGCGTGGTGGATCAGCCCCGGGCTCCGCCCGGGGGTTGCGGTGCGATCATGGCAAGCGTTAGCGAGAGTTCGGGCCGACCGCTGGGCGGAGCCTGGGGCTGCAAGGAACTACGGCTGGAAGCCGCGGTAGAAGAAGCCCATTGCGCGGCCGCCGACACCGAACGTGCCGAAGCCCCCGCCGCCGTGGCCGCAGCCAGCGAAGAAGTCTTGCTGCTCGCCGAGTCCCAGGTTGGTGGTGCCGCCGACGACGGCCGTCTCGGCCACCATGACCGTGTCCTCCTCGTTCGCGCTGACGACGTTCAGATCGCCGTCGATCTGGCCGTTATGCGTCAGCGAGTTGTCGCCCGCGCCGAGTCGCGCGAACACGCTGTCGGCGATCACCGCCGTCTCGGCGATCGTGATCACGTCGTCGCCGTCGCGGCCGTCGTACATGACCGAGCCGTCGATTGTGCCGGCGACCGTGACCGTGTTATCCCCGTCGCCGAGGGAGAGCTTCAGGTTGTGTTCGATTTCAGCCGCGGCGTCGATCGTCACCTGGTCGTCGCCGTCGCCCCCCTTGATGCTGAGCCGGCCGATGGCGCCGGTGATTTCAACCGTGTTATCGCCGTCGCCAAGTTGCAGCGAGGCGGAGCCGTCGACCGTGGCGTTGATCGTGATGACGTCGTCGCCGTCGCCGCCGCGATAGCTGACGTCGTCGACCGCCGTGCCGATGATTTCGAACGTGTTGTCGCCGTCGCCAAGCCGTGCGTAAACGGTGTCGACGACGTTGCTCCCGAGATTGACCGTCACTGTGTTGTCGGCGCCGGCGGTCTTGTCGAGATTGATGCGAATGTCGTCGGTCACGCCGGTCAACACGTCGGCGTCGGCGATCACGACGCCGTTGTCGGTCACCCGGTAGGCGCCTTCGCTGACGGCGACGATCTCGACCGCTCCGTCGGCGTCGCCGGAGACGATCAGGTCGCCGCCGGCCGAGACGGTGGCGGTGACTGCCAGGGCTCGGCGGTTTTCTAGAGTTTCAAAGGTTGCGAGTCGTCGATAGCTCATGGCCGCGGCTCCTGTCGTTGGAGTTGTTCGTCCCCGTCTGATCCGGATGCGCGGGGGAAGAAAGGGGACGAAGTCGACGTGCGACCTTGCTCGCCTGCAAGTCGCCGGTCGGCTGCTGCCGGCGCCCACGAGTCGCCCATGCCTTCCTCGTCGACTTCGTCCCTGGGGCAAGTGACCGGTTAATTGGGCGGGGCGCAACGGGGCGTCATCGAAGCCACTGGCTTTGCCGGTGGACGAACTTGGGAAACGCATGCTTCCTTGCGGGGCGTCCACCGGCGGAGCCGGTGGCTTTCAAGCGTGCAGGCGGCGCAACCCGACTTTTTGCCGCGGGCGACCGCAATTTCGCGACTCCGTCGCGGGAGCGGGGTTGAAAGAACAGCCAGCCTGCGGATTATTCTGGGAAGTAGGAAGTAGGCGGTCCAGACCTCCGACGGCTGCGTAGAACTGCAAAAACGCCGGGGAAATCAGTAAAATTCGGGAGAGTTGCGCCGGACTGCCGGAATCGGTCTTCTAAACAGGGTTCCGTTTCTGGTGTTCTTCTCGCCACGTTTTGCTGAGTGATCTGCCATGGGACTTACCGCCACGATGTCCGCCGACTCCGCTAATTCTTCGCGAGACTCTGCCGATGATCGCTCGCGCGACGACGTCGTCGCTTTAATCAGCCGAGCGCGCCGCGGCAGCGGCGACAGCTTGGGCCGGCTGCTGCAGATGTACCGCAACTACCTGATGGTGCTCGCGGGAACGCAGATCGAGCGGCGGCTGCAGCCGAGGATGAGCCCCTCGGACATCGTGCAGGAGACGATGTTGCGAGCCCACGCCAACTTCGGCCAGTTCCGCGGCGCCTCGGAGCCGGAACTCATCGGTTGGCTGCGGCAGATCTTAGTGAACAATCTGGCCAAGTTCGTCGAGCAGCATGTGCTGGCCGCGCGGCGCGACGTGCGGCGCGAGGTGTCGATCGAACGGCTCAGGCATGCGTTGGAGCAATCGACGATTCAACTCGCGGCTTTGTTGCCGGCGGGGAGTCGTTCGCCCAGTGCGGCGGCTCAGCAGCGCGAGGAGGCGGTGTTGCTCGCCGACAGGCTCGCGATGCTCGCGCCTGACTACCGCGAAGTCCTCATGTTGCGCAACCTGCAAGGGTTGCCGTTCGAGACGATTGCCGAGCAGATGGATCGATCGGTGAGCGCGACGCGAATGTTGTGGCTGCGGGCCATCGAAAAGTTGCGCGGTCTGTACGCCGGAGATCGATCGTATGAAGGGTGAAGACCCGACCGCTCAGTTCTCCGCCGATGCCCTGCCCCCTGAGGAGCAGGAGCGGATCGCGTGCATTCTTGATGAGTACTTGGCGGCGCTCGAACGCGGTCAACCGGTCACTCCTGAAGCGTTGCTCGCGGCGCACCCTGGCGACGCGACGCGGCTGCAGGCTTATCTGAGCGGGCTGCAATTGTTTCATGCGGCAGCGGCGCCGGCGAACGGCGGGCTAGCCATTGATCGTCCGCGCGCGGGACGAACCATTGGCGACTACGATCTGCTCCGCGAGATTGGCCGCGGCGGCATGGGAGTGGTCTACGACGCCTTGCAGCGCTCGCTCCGTAGGCGAGTAGCGCTAAAGGTGCTGCCGGTCACGTCGTCGCAAGATCCGCGGCATATCGCTCGTTTCAAGAACGAAGCGCAAGCGGCGGCGCAAGCGCAGCATCCGAACATCGTACCGGTCTTCGGCGTCGGCGAGGCTGAAGGGGTCCACTACTACGCAATGCAGTTGATCGAGGGGGAGTCGCTGGCGGGCTACGTTCGCCGCGGTTCTAGTGCGCCCGATCAGCCGGCGCCCAGCACGTTGCTGAACAATACGCAAACGGCGTGGGGACCCGCGACGCAGCCGTTTCTGATTCCGGCAGGCAGCGCCGGCGCGAGCGATCCCTGGACTTCACGAACCGACGTCAGCAGCGTGCTGAAGACCGAGTCGCACGTCGAGTGGACGGCGCGCCTCGGCGTGCAGGCCGCTCGCGGACTGCACGCGGCTCACGAGTTCGGCGTGATTCATCGCGACGTCAAGCCGTCGAACTTGCTGGTTGACCGCACGGGGAAGCTGTGGATCACCGACTTCGGCTTGGCGCGCATGCGCGAGGCCGAGGCGCTCACCCACACGGGCGACATCCTCGGCACGATGCGTTACATGAGCCCTGAGCAGGCGCTCGGTCGGACGACGCTCGTCGATCACCGGACCGACGTTTACTCGCTGGGCGTGACGCTTTACGAACTGGCGACGTTCGTCCATCCGGCCGAAGGCGCCGGCGACGTGCAATTCTTCTTCGAGCGGACGCGGCAGAGTTATCGACCGTTGCGGCACTGGAATCGGCATGTGCCGATCGACTTTGAGACGATCGTGCTGAAGGCGATGGGCGAGTTTCCGCAGGATCGCTACGCGACGGCGGCCGAGCTGGCGGACGATCTCGAACGCTTCCTGCGCGGCGAACCAATTCAAGCTTGTCGGCCGAGCGTGGCGACCCGAGCGGCTAAATGGGCGCGGCGGCATCGCGCGGCGGTGACGGCGGTCGCGGGCGTCGCCTGTTTGGCGTTTGTCGGGCTGGCTGTTGGCGTCGTGATGATTACCGCGGAGAAGGCGAACGTCGTCGCCGAGAGCGAGCGGCGGGAGGACGCCTTGCGGGTGACGCGCGAGGCGCTCGACGAATTTACGATGCTCTACGGCGAGCAACTCGCCGGGATCAACGGCGCCGAAGGAGTGCGGCGGCAGGCGTACGAACGCGGGATCAAGTATTACGAACAAGTGGCTCAGCAATCGGCGGACGATCCGTTACTAGCAGCCGACTATGGGATGGCGTTAGGAAAGTTAGGGGCGCTCAAGGCGAAGATGGGCGACGACGAACATGCCCTCAAGCTGCTGCAGGATGCACAACGAAAATACGAGCAGCTCGCGGCTGATGATCCTGACAACTTTGACTACGCCCGTCGGTTGGCGCTCAGCTACAACAACGTCGGGTTGCAGCTTGGCAAAATGGGGCAAAGCGATCGTGCGCTCGAACTCCTGCGGAAGGCGGCGGAACTGCAGGCTCAACTGACGTTCACGGAGGGCGAGACGCCTGAGCTCAAGAGCGACGTCGCCGTGACGCAGAGCAATCTCGGCGTGGTGCTCGGCAGCCGCGGCGATCGAGCGGGCGCTGCCGAACATTTTGCCGAGGCGATCGAACTTCAACTTGAGGCGCTACGGAGTTCGCCCGAGGATCCGCTGACGATGCGCGATTTGGCCGCGGGCTTGAGTAATCTTGGCGCCCAGCAACAGCAGCGAGGCAACCTGACGGCGGCCGCGGACTCATTCCGCAAGGCGATGGCGTTGCGCGAGCGGCTGCTCGCGACGGCGCCGCTCAACCAAAGCTACCAGGCTGAAATGGCGCGGGCGCTCAACAACTACGGCTACACGTTGTCGTTGGAGAAAGACTGGCGGGCCGCCGAGAAGCACTATCTGGACGCGATCGAATTTCAGGAGCAACTGGTCGCCGCGTCGCCGAAGTCCCTGCAGCATCTGCGCGACTTGGCGGTGAGTTACAACAATCTGGGCCGGGTCCAGATCCAACTTCCCGATGGCCGCCCGGCTGCGGAGCGTTCGTTCAACGAGGCGCTCGATCGCCAGTTGAAAGTGCTGGAGTCGGAGCCGAACGACGTCGCCACGCTCAGTCATCTGGGGGGCGTTTACAATAACCTCGCCATGCTGCAGGACGCCGACGGATGGCCGGCCGATGCGGAGGCGAGTTTCAAACTGGCGATCGAACGACAGCGGCAAGCGCTCGACTTGGCCGGCGAACACCAATTCATTCGCCAAATGCTCAGCAAGCACTACTACAACTACGCCGAGAATCTGGCGAATCAACGACGCTACGCCGAGGCGCGACAGGCCGCCATCGAGCGGCGCGATCTCTGGCCAAACGACGCGGCGCTGTTGTTGTCGGCGGCGGAACAGTTGGCCGCGGTGAGCCAGCGCGCTCGCAGCGGCGCGAAGCAGGAAACTGCTCAGCCGCAGGAGGACGAGGCGGCTGCGATCGCCGCGGTGGAATCGCTTCGCAGCGCGATCGCGGCAGGGCTGGAAACCCCGCGATTGAATTCGCCTGCGCTCGTCCCGTTGGCCTCGCGCAACGATTTCGAGTCGCTGCGTCAAACCGCGGCGGTCGCCGACAAATCCTCAGAGAATCTCGCCGGGGAGTAAGGAATCGTCATGTGGCGCTGCATTGAACAACTTGTCGGCAAACTTCGCGACGGCCGGTCGGCCCGCGGCGGGGCGACCTTGCGCTCTGCGCGACTTTCGATCGAGACGCTGGAAAATCGCACAGTGCTTTCGGCGAACTTCGGCGTGGACTACGAGGCGCTCGCGTACCACGAGTTCTCCGCGCCGCCGACTCCGCGACTCTTCGTTAATCACGAAACGGCGGCGGCGCTGGCGGCTGCATTTTCCGAAGATGCGCCGGTCGCGTTTGCGGAGGATCGCACGTCGGTCGAATTCGCTGAAGATGCGTCGTTCGTCATCATCATTAGTTTTCGGTCCGATCACCAAGCGATAGGCGAAAAAAATTGGGGAGCGAGCATTCCGCCGCTCCGATCGATGTGGGGAGGCGATCGCACGTCGACAAGTTCCGCCGCGTCGAGTCTGGAGGACGCCCCATTGGGATTGTTGGGGGGCGGGTACAAGGAACCGCAGAGAAGTCAGACGCCAGTCGATTCGAACGTCGACTCCGGCAACAACGGCAAAGCCGCGCTGACGAGCAATTTTAATCTGCCTCAGCCGTCCGATCTGGGGACGTGGCTGGATCGAATCGTCGAAGCGAGGCATGTGACGACTTCGCCCGTCCTGGCGCCGGTTAACGGCACATCGACCAGCGAAGAGACGGAGGCGGACGATTCGGCGTCGCTGCTGGCGAGCTACGCGAAGCTCGCCGCGTCGATTGGCGACGACGATTCGTCGGCGACGAACCACGACGCGGCCTTTGACAACTATGCGACGCTAAGGGACGGCGAGGCGGATCGCGAGGAATACTTGCAGCTGCTGGCCGAGGACCAAACTCGGGACACAGTGGCCGAAACAGCCGGGTTCGTCGATCTCGATGAAACGAGCGTCGACGGCGCCGCAGGTTTGTCGAATCTCGCGGCTGAAACGCAACGGGAAGCGATCGAAAGTGCGCTCCGTTCGATGGCGGCTCGGCGCGGCGACGCGCGGAGCTCGCTCTTGCCGGAGAACTGGCTGGAGCAAGCGTGGCTGTCGGCTGAAGCGGCGCAACGAGTCGAGGCGAACTCTAACCAAATCGCCGACGAGCCGGGCGGGATGATTCTACTGCAACCGATGGCGGATGGCGCCGGCGACGAGTTGATTGCCGCGGGCGACATGGGCGAGGTCATCAAGACGGCGGTCGAGATGGAAGCGACGATCGGCGCGTTCCAGGCGTTCGACGTCTTGATCGACGAGGCGTCGGCCGCGGTCGTGAAACCGGCTCCGGCGCACGAACTTGGCGCGAAGCAGGATCGCGATGAGTCGTCGAAGGCGGGCGTCGTCGATCGCCAGGCAGCGAGCGGGTTGGGCGTGCTGGCCGCCAGCGCCATGGCGCTGGCGGCGAAGCGGCAGCTGGACGATCGGCGACGGAAGCCGCGATATTCTCTCATTTCTCCTCGCCGTTCGTCATTCTGAGCGCAGCGAAGAATCTGGCGCCAAATGAACGGCTAGATTCTTCGCTCCGCTCAGAATGACAGTGATCACGTTGGCGCCGCCTACGCCGCCGTCTCCACCATCTGCATCCCGGCGAACGCCGCGGCGGCGAGGAGCGCGCCGATGAACGGACCGACGACAGGAATCCAGGCGTACGACCAATCGCCGTCCCCTTTTCCCGGCACCGGCAGCAGGGCGTGGGCGATCCTCGGTCCGAGATCGCGCGCCGGGTTGATCGCGTATCCGGTCGTGCCGCCGAGCGAGAGACCGATCGCGAGGACGAGCAATCCGACCGGCAATGCGCCGAGGGCGCCGAGGCCAACCTTCTCCGTCCCGGGCTCAAACAGTCCTGTGGACTCGTTCGCGATGAGGATCGCGGGGTCGGTTGCCAGCAGGACGCCAAAGACTAGGACGAACGTTCCGACGGCTTCGCTGAAGAGATTGCTGCTCGTGCGGCGAATGGCGGGACCGGTGGCGAACGTGGCAAGCTTGGCGCCGGGATCGTCGCTGACGGCGTAGTGGTCCCGATAGAAGAGATAGACGAGCGTCGCGCCGACGATGGCGCCTGCGAGCTGCGCGATGATATAGGGGATGGCTTTCGCTGAAGCGAACTTGTTGGCCGCGACCAGTCCGATGGTGACCGCCGGATTGAGGTGCGCCCCGCTCGCTGCGGCCGTACACCAGACGGCGACGAAGACCGCCATCGCCCAACCAAAGGAGATGACGATCCACCCGCTGGCGTGCCCCTTCGTTTGCGGCAGCACCACGTTCGCGACGACGCCGTTGCCGAGCAGGATGAGGAGCGCTGTGCCGATGAATTCTGCGAGATAAGCGTGCATTTTTTTTTCCGCCTCCCAGGAGATATATGCCGTTATGCTAAGCGAAGATTGTCATCCTGAGCAGAGCGAAGGATCTAGCATCCCGAACGTGATTCCAGATTCTTCGCTTTGCTCAGAATGACTACTCGTACGCCCTCATCACGAATCACTCCTGCGCCCAGCCTTTGCTCCGCTCGACCGCGCGTCGCCATGTGGCGCGACGCGACGCCGCTTCGTCGGCGGAGATCCTTGGTTCAAAGCGTTGATCAACCTGCCACTGTTGGCGAATCGCGTCGCGGTTCGGCCAGACGCCGGTCGCGAGTCCCGCCAGATACGCGGCGCCGAGCGCCGTCGTCTCCGTCACCTTGGGCCGCACGACGGGGATCTGCAACACGTCGGCCTGGATCTGCATGAGCGTGTTGTTGACGCTCGCCCCGCCGTCGACGCGGAGTTCCGAGAGCGACTGGCCGAGGTCATGGTGCATCCCTTCGAGCAAGTCGGCGACTTGCAGCGCGATGCCGTCGAGGGCTGCGCGAGCTAGGTGGCCAGTCGTCGTGCCGCGGGTGATGCCGATGATGGCGCCGCGGGCGTAGGGATCCCAGTCGGGGGCGCCGAGGCCGGTGAACGCCGGTACGAACGAGATGCCGCCGCTATCCTCCACCGTATTGGCAAGGGCTTCGACGTCGGTCGACGATTTGATGACGCCCAGCCCGTCGCGGAGCCAACCCACCGCGGCGCCGCCGATGAAGACGGCGCCTTCGAGCGCATATTCGGTGACGCCATTTACCTTCCACGCGATGGTGCTGAGGAGCCGATGCTGCGAGGCGACGGCCCGCTCGCCGGTGTTCATCAGCATGAAGCAACCGGTGCCATAGGTGTTTTTGGCGGCGCCCGTCTCGAAACAAGTTTGCCCAAAGAGGGCGCCCTGCTGGTCGCCGATCATGCCGGCAAGCTTGAGCCCCGCCAGCGGCGAGTCGCTGGCGACCTCGCCGTAGATTTCGCTGGAGAAGCGGATTTGCGGCAGGATTTCGCGCGGCACGTTGAGCATTTGCAGCAGCTCGTCGTCCCAGTCGCCGGCGTGGATGTTCATCAACAGCGTGCGCGAAGCGTTCGACGCATCAGTGATGTGAAGTTCGCCGCCGCTTAGTTTGTAGGCGAGCCACGAGTCGATCGTGCCGCAGCAAAGCTCGCCGGCGGCAGCCCGCTTCCGTGCGCCGGGAATGTTGTCGAGGAGCCAGCCAATCTTCGTGCCGCTGAAGTAGGGATCGATCAGCAGGCCGGTCTTGTCGCGGATCACCTGCTCCTGGCCGGCCGCGCGAAGCTCGTCACAGACGCCCGCCGTGCGGCGATCTTGCCAGACGATGGCGTGATGCAGCGGCTCGCCGGTCTTGCGATCCCACAGCAGCGTCGTTTCGCGTTGATTAGTGATCCCAACGGCCGTCACGTCGGCCGGCTGAAGTTTCAGTGTGGCCAAGACTTCGACCGCGACATCGAGTTGCGATTGCCAGATCTCGCCGGCGTCGTGCTCGACCCAGCCTGGCTTCGGGTAATGCTGCTTGAACTCGCGCTGCGCGATGCCGACGATCGAGCCGGCGTCGTCGAAGACGATCGCCCGCGAGGAAGTAGTGCCTTGGTCTAACGCCAGCAGAAGTGTCACGCGACGTCTCCAGGATTAAAAGCCACCGGCTTTGCCGGTGGACGCGTTGCAAGATCGCGAACCGATGTGAGATTCGTCCACCGGCGGAGCCGGTGGCTTTATTGGATGAGTTGAGAATCTAGTGTAACCGTCGCGCTAGCCGATGCGAAGCTACGCCCGCGGGCGCATCGACCAGGTGAACGCCAGCAACACGCCGGCCAGCACGCCGCAGGCGAGGATGGAGTACAGCACAATATCCCACGCGGCGTCTTTGCCGACGGTGGGCGAGTAAGTGTGAATCACCCAGCCGAAACCCTTCGCTTGAACGGTGCGCCCCATGTAGCCGACCAGCCCAATAAAACCTGCGGCGGCGCCAATGGCTTTCTTGGAGACAATGTCGAGCGCGGCGATCGTGATGAGATTGATGACCGGATAGATGAAGAACCCAATCGTGATCAGCATCAGCATATCGATCGCGAGGAAGCCGGCTGGAGTGTAGAGAATCACGGTGAAGGCGGCGACGATCGGAATCATGCAGAGGGCGGCGACCATCCCGCGCCGGCCGCCAAGTTTGTCGGAGAGCCAGCCCAGGGCGATCGTCGAAGGAATGCCGCCGAACTCCAGCGCGGCCGTCGACCAACCCCCTCCCATGGCCGACGCTCCCTTCACGTCGCGCAGATACGTCGGTCCCCAATCGAGCATGCTGTACCGGGTGATATACGCAAAGAAGTTAGCAATCGCCAGCAGCCAGACCCACGGGTTGAGCAGCACCTTGTCGAACAAAATCTCATGAAACGTCAGCTCGCGCTCTTCGATGAGGCACGACTTGTCGACGGAGGCGGGATAGTCGTTCCGATACTCTTCAATGGGCGGAAGTCCCACTGATTGCGGCGTATCACGCAGTCGGACGAGCAGGTAGAAGGCGCCGAGAACGGCGATCAGCGCGGGAATGTAGAAAGCATACTGCCAGCCGCCGAAGTGGCTGACCGACCAGGCCGCCAGAATGCCGGCCACGCCGCCGCCGACATTGTGCGAGGTGTTCCAAATGCTGAAGGTGAAACCTCGTTCCGATTCGCTGAACCAGTGCCCCATCGTCCGTCCGCATGGCGGCCAGCCCATTCCCTGGGCGAATCCGTTGAGCGCCCAGAGCCAGAAGTGAGTGGCGTAGTCAGTCGTCGCACCGAAGGCGACGTTGAGGGCCGCGGTGAGAACGAGCCCGGTGGCAATGAATTTGCGGGCGTCGCTGCGGTCGGAAAGGACGCCCATCACAAACTTGCTCAGACCGTAGCAGATTGCGGTCATCGCCGTGATGTTGCCGATCTGCTCCATCGTGTAGCCGAGCGACTTGTGCATCTCCGGCGTGACTAGTGCGACGTTGTTGCGGACCAGATAGTAGGCCGCGTAACCGAGGAACGTCGCTTCGAGCATCCGCCAGCGATAGGCGGGATAAACGCGGGCCACTTCTTCGGCAGGCCGCTGCGGAACGGCCGCAGGCGGAGCGTAGAAGCGGCCGAGCGGACGGAGGATGTTGAGCGACATAGCGCCGTGGGGGTCGGAGATTGAGCAATGCTCGAAAAAGCAAGGCGAAGTAAGGCGTCATTCTGAGCGAAGCGAAGAATCTGACGAACCGATGCGGCGACCTAGATTCTTCGCTTCGCTCAGAATGACAGTACTCTTGGTCGGAGGAATCAAACTCCGCGAGCGGCGCAGAGTTGTCGAGACAAATCGTCGAGGTCGGTCACGATCAAATCAGGTCGCTGAGCCGCCGGCAAGCTCATTGCTTCTGCGGCGCTGGCTTCGCCGGTGAGCGTGAGCACAGCGAGGGCGCCGGCGTCGCGGGCCATCCTCACGTCGGTATAGAGGCGATCGCCGATCATCGCGGTCTCGTGCGGGGCAAGACCGTGGCGATCCATCACTTCTTGGAGCATCTCCGGGCTCGGCTTGCCGGGGATCGCGTCGGGCTTGCGGCCGGTCGCCGATTCGAGCAGCGCGCAAATGGCGCCGCAGTCGGGGAGCACAGTCGCCTTGTCGGTCGGACAAATCCGATCGGGGTGGGTCGCCATGTACGGCACGCCGCGGCTCAACAAGTACGCGGTGCGGCAGAGGCGATCGTAGTTCAAATTGAAGTCGACGCTCACCACAACCACGTCGGGATCCTCCTCGACGATCTCGAACCCGCCGAGCCGCCAATCTTCCAGCGCGTTCTCGGTGGTGACGACGAAGAGCCGACGCGCCTCGGGGAGGATCTGCTGAATGTGATGAATCGTCGCGTGGGCCGACGTCACCACGGAGTCGGGCGGCGCGACGATTCCCATCTCGTGCAGATGATGGACGTACCCTGCCCTGCTCTTCGAGCTGTTGTTCGTGACGAACGTGTAGCCGATTCCCAGATCGCGCAGCCGGGCCAGGAAGGGAATCGACTCCTGAAAGAGCGTTTCGCCGAGGTAGATCGTGCCGTCCATGTCAAAGACGATGTGACGGAGTTGTGCGAGGCGTTCGTTCATTCGTAACCGTGAGCTTTCGCGGGCCAACAAAGGGCGAACAGGAGGCTGCCGATCCCCGCCGAGGCCGCCAATAACGCAAAAACGGCGTTCCAACCATGGTTGTCGGCGAGCCAGCCAATGCCAACCCCTGATACCAGCATACTGGCGTAGCCGAACAATCCGGTGAGGCCGGCCGAGGCCGCGGCTGCCCGCTTGGTGGCGAGATTCGCGGCGGCAATGCCGATGAGGCACTGCGGGCCATAGATGAAGAAGCCGGCTGCCGAGAGAACCAGTGCGTTGAAGGTGACCGAACCCGAAGGATACATCCAGAAGGTAAGAATCGCGGCGCCGCAGCAAAACATATACACTAGGCAAGCGCGCGTACCGCGACCGCCAAAAACACGGTCGGTAATCCAACCGCTGCTGAGCATGCCGAGGATGCCGGCGACTTCGAACGCGCCGACCGTCCAGCCCGCTTCGCGCGAGAGTTCAAAGCCGCGCGCTTGCTTCAAGAAGGTTGGCGCCCAGCTGATGATCCCGTACCGGACGACGTAGACGAAGAAATTGGCGAGCGACAACAACCAGATGTAGCGATTGGTGAATACAAGACGCAGGAGCGTGCTCCACAGGCTTTCCGTCGAATCGACCGGCGTGTGCTCAGTTCCCTGCACGGGAGGAAGCCCCATCGACTCCGGGGTATCACGAAGCGAAATGGCCAGCGCCACGGCGCCGAAGAGAGCGATGCCCGCGGGCACGGTAAAGCAAAGCCGCCAATCGAAATCGACAAGATAACCGCAGAGAATCGCGACGCCGGCGCCCCCGAGCGAGTGTCCGACGTTCCAGAAAGACATCGTCGAGGCGAGCCGCTGAGGCGAAAACCAGTGAGTCATCAACCGCGTGCAGGGCGGGAATCCCATTCCCTGAAACCAACCGTTCATCGCCCATAGCACCAAGAAGGCAGTCAGCGTGCTGCTGAAACCAGCAAGCAGGTTGATCACGCCGCAGACGACCAGTCCGCCCGCCATGAACCAACGGGCATTCGTGCGATCAGCCAGGATGCCATTGGCGAACCGGGAGACGCCGTAGAACAATCCGTGGGCAGTAATGCACCAGCCGAGGTCTTCTTTGCTGTAACCAAACTCGGCGGTGATGCCTGGGATGGCGAAGCTAAAGTTGGTGCGCACGAAATAGAAGAACGCGTAGCCGATCATCGACGACAGCAGGATCCGCCGCTGCCAGTAGCGAAATTCCGCCGATGTTTCGGCCGGGTCGGCAATTTCCGCCGCAGTAGGCGCGTCGACGACGATCATGCCCATGCGTCGCTCGTTCAATTCGTGGTGGAGAAAACGTCGTCGAGGGCCGCTTCCATTAGTCCGGCGCGGCGGACCACGTCCAGAATCGTGAAGCGACGCCGAATGTGGTAGGCCTGCCGATAGCTGCGACGGAGGCGATCGCGGTCGATGCCGATCGACTCGGAAGCGTATGGGGCGCCTGCCTCGCAGAGCATGTCGCGGAACTCGGCATGTGGCACAAGTTGAGCGTTCAAGCGACGAGCAAGCTCCGGCCAGCCTTCTTTTAGTTTCTGTAGCTGCGCGCGAACGGCGTCGCGGGAGACGAGCTTCACACGGCTTTCTTCGAGCGACTTCTGCTTGAGGTCGTCGTGAGCGAAAAGTGCAGCGATCTCGGCGTCATTCGCCATCGCATCGGGCCAGCGTTCGGCGGCGGCGTTGACGTCGAGCGTTTCGATCGGCTGCCGAGCGAAGGCTTCGTAGAGGGCAATCGACGCGAGCGAGCCGATGCCGACTTTGAAGCCGTGAGCCGGCGATTGGCCGTCGTGTTTGTGGCCCTCCATGTCCCAGAGATGGCTGAACTGATGCTCGGCGCCCGACGCGGGGCGACTCGTCAGTGCCGACTGCATCGCGAATCCTGACATCATCAGGGCAATCGAAAGGCGACGGATCGTTTCAAAGTCGCCAGCGCGGACGCCGGCAGGATTTTGCATCCACTCGCGAAGATGAGATTGCACCGCATCCCACGGGAATTGGCTGATCGGCTCTTCGCTTAGGAAGTCGGCGAGAATCCAGTCGGCGCCAGCCGGAATCTTGGCGATGAGGTCAGCGTAGCCGGAGGCATTCATCATCGGCGGCGCGGCGGCCAGGATGTCGAGATCGGCGACCACCCCTTTCGGCGCCGGGCAGTCGAACGTCTGCTTCGAACCGCGGTAGGTGATCGAGGCGCCGTACGCGGTGTAGCCATCCATCGACGCCGCAGTCGCGACGGCGAGGTAAGGGCGCTCGCATTGGTGCGCCGCTAGCTTCACCAGATCGTTGATCGAGCCGGCGCCGACGGCGATCGGAATCGCGTCGACCGTTTTGAGATGATCGCGAATCTGATCGACGAATGAATATTCTGCATAAAGTCCCGCGGCTGGCAGGATAAGCGGATCGAGCTGGGACTGGCCAGCAGCGCGGAGCGCATCGACCACGTCGCGACCGACGACGGCGAAGGTGTTCTCGTCGGCAATCACTAGCGCCGTCGCGCTGCCGAACAGCGCTCTGAAGGCCTCGGCCGTGCGCTGGCGAGCGGCGCGTTCCAGCATCAGGAGCCGCGTGTCGCGGGCCGACTTTATCGCGGTGGAGAGCAGGTTGGATTCGGCTAGGCGGGAGTTCGAAAGCATTTTCCAGTCGTGCAACGGCGTCGCACGCTCTAGCCTCGGGAGTCCTAGTTTGGCGTTCGGGCGGCCACCGAAAATCGCCATTTTGGGGCGACGATAACAACGGCGTCGCTTGGATCGTGCGCACAGTTTGAACCCGCCAATTGGAGGATTCCGCAACACCCCCTCTTGACAAGCGGCGTGAGCTATGAATAGATATGCAGATTATAGATTCACATGGTACTGAGTTGAATTCGCCGGGTCAACGATAACCGGCCGATTTCTCACTGCTTTTTCCGTTATGCGGCCCACTCCGTCTCGTCTTTATTCAGCCATCCCGAGTAGCCAGCGATGAGCAAGACCGCGGCCGAATCGCCAATCAAACGCTCCGTCCCCACCGGCGACGGCGTCTACAGTGACGCCCAACTGCTGCTGGCCGCGCGGCTCTACTACGTCGACGGAATTCTGCAGAACCAGATCGCCAAAATGGTCGGCGTCTCGCAGGCCAAGGTTTCGCGGATGTTGGCTGTGGCGCGCGACCGAGGCCTCGTTCGCATCACCGTGCCGGAATACGAGCCGCGCGATCGCGAGTTGGAGGAGCAACTGACGACGCGCCTGCCGCTCAAATCGGCAATCGTCATCCGTAAGGTGGCCGGGCAATCGGTGGCCGACTTGCGAAACACGCTTGGCTACTTCGCCGGGCCGATCGTCGCGGCGGAGATCGCGCCCTACAGCACATTGGCCGTGGCGGGTGGGCGAACGCTACAAGCCCTGACCGACGCGATGAGCCGTGCTCCAGGCCCTGCGCGCCCGGTAATCGTCCAAGCGATGGGGATCGTCGATTCCACCCCGGGCGCCTACGACGCTTCGGAGATCGCCCGCACGCTGGCCCAACCATGGGGAGGCGTGTATCTGACGCTCAACACGCCTGCGTTTGTCCCTGGCGCCACCGTCGGCAAGCAACTAATGGGGCTCAAGGACACGCGCGAGGTCTTTGAGCGACTTGCCGCGGCAGAAACGGCGCTGGTCGGCGTCGGCAACCTGCAGAACTCGGTGTTCATCGAACGCGGAGTGCTGCAGCCGAAGGATATCCAGGAACTCCATCGCGCTGGCGCGGTGGGGGAAATTCTGGGCCGTTTCTACGATGTAAACGGCGAAGAGTGCCAAACGCCCTATCGGCAGCGGGTGATGAGTCTGCCGCTGGAGCAACTGCGCGCGATTCCGAGTGTCGTCGCGGCTATCGCCGGCGCCGACCGCACGGCCGCCATTCGGGGGGCCCTGCGGGGGGGGATTCTCAAATCGCTCGTGATCGACGATGACGGGGCTCGCGCGTTGCTGGCGATCGGCAATTGATTGCTGAGCCAATAATCGTGCCCGCAGTTCGAACGTCGATTTTTGTTGACAGCGGAAGTGTCGCCATCTAAGCTCGACCTCGTCAGAGAAAATTCTTATCGCCGTTTCGACGGCCATTAGATATCCGATCGAGCCAGAGAATAAGAGAAAGGCTCCGCGGTTACGCCGCGGAGCCTTTTTTCGTTGGCGCATTTTCTCAATTGAATTTCATGTCGTCTTCACGCGGCCTTCACCAGTGGGCGTGGCGTCGCGGTTACGATACGAAATCGCTTTGGCGTTGTTGCAGCTTGAATTGAATCTAGATCCGGGAGTGACTAATGAAAACGAAAGCCTTCGGCCTTTTCGCAGCCGTGACGGTGCTGGCGATCAGCTCGTCCCATGCGATGGGCGCCGTCATCATCAGCGAAATTATGTTTGAGGTCGCCGGGAGTGACGACAATCGCGAATGGGTGGAACTCTACAATACGGGCAATGCCGCTGTTGATCTCAGCGGCTGGCGGTTGCGCGACGAAGACGCAGGCTCGCAGCCAGGATCGCCGCTTCCTGCGGGAACGAGTCTTGGCCCCAAGCAGGCCCTTGTTCTCATCGAGAATGAAACGACATTTCTTGGCGATTGGGGAGCGGGAATCAACTACATGGTTTATCCCGGCATGGGAACCTCCCTCAATATGGCTAATACGCCAGCGGCTCCTGGCGACGAAGTCTTAACGCTCGTCGATGCAAGCGACGTGGTGGTCGACGTCACCGACTACGACAACGAGTCGCCTTGGCCGTCCGTCACGAATGCGACCGCCACTTCAATTTATGTGCTGCCAGGGTTTCTTAGCGCGGCCGCCAATGACTTGGGGACAAGCTGGGGGCGTTCCACCGCGGGCGTGCATGGCGCCGTCCTCGGCAACAACGACCGCACGGATGCTGGCTCGCCGGGCGTGGTGATTCCGGAGCCAACGACCTTGGTTTTAGCGCTCTCCGTGGCGATGTTTTGGCGCCGCCGCAAGTAGCCGCTAGCCGCTTTTCGACTTGAAAGCAACTGCGCTTGGCCGGGGGGCCCAGCGTTATCGCGGCGTGTCGACCGTCATTGGACGGTCGGCATGCCGTTTTTCATGCGCGCTGGCGATGCCGGCTTAGCCGTTTAGTTCCCACAACTCAGGTCGAGTGCTCGTCACCGCCCGGCAACCGCTCTCGAGCGCTTCCCGCACATCGGCCTCGGTGCGGCACAAGCCGCCGCCGATCCGCGGCAATGGGCAGCGATTCAAGTCGCTCGCCACTTTGACGGCAGCGACGGCGGGGAGAATCTCAATCGCATCGGCCTGCGACTTCGTCGCGACGGCGACCCCTCGTTCGACTGCCCGGCTATCCGACAGGAAAAGCCGCACGACCGAGAGCAGGCCGAGCCGCCGTGCTGGTTTCGCGAGGTAGTGATGCACCGTCACGATGCCGGCGAAGCGATTGAACTCCGCGAGATACTCCAGCGCCGCCTCGCTGTTTTCCAGCCCTGAAATGAGGTCGATATGGGCGAACAGGGCAATCGTTGAGAGCTTTTGCTCCGCAAAGCGATCGAGCGCCCGCGGCACGTCCGCCAGCGCGCCTCCCTGCATGATCACCATGCTCGCGCGGCCGATCAGATCGACATGCTTCGACGGGTCCCACACCACGGGGATCACCGGCTGACGCAAGCATTTTTCAATCGTTTGGCGCGGCATGCGAAAAGCGATTTCGGGCGTAAGGAGATATTGCGAGGTCGCAAGTACGACGAAGAGAACTCTTTGAACAATCGACTCTTTGCATATTGCAGTAAAGGCGCTTGACGGAAAAGTTGCTCACAATTAATAATAAACCAACGCCGGGGGAACTCGGCGACTAATCAAAAAACATACTAAGCATCTCGGGCCAGAGATAAAACGAGAAAGGCCCCGCGGTAGCACCGCGGGGCCTTTTTCTATTGGCATGAATAAATATGCGTTCCGCGACTGATCAACAACCAGTTCTCGACAGCCGAATCGAAGCGCTGCAATCGCAGCCCCTCGATGTGCTGGTCGTCGGCGGCGGCATCGTCGGCGCCGGGGTCGCTCGCGAGGCGGCGATGCGCGGCCTGCGCACCGGTTTGGTCGAGCAGCACGACTTCGCCTCGGGAACCAGCAGCCGGTCGAGCCGCTTGTTGCACGGCGGGATGCGATACCTGGCCCAAGGACGCGTCGGTCTGGTTTGGGAAGCGAGCAAGGAAAAGACGATTCTCCGCCAGATCGCCCCGCACTTGGCCGAGCCGCTCGAATTCATCTTCCCGACGCGCAAAGCCAACGGCTGGCCACGCTGGAAACTTGGCGTCGGCGTGAAGATCTACGACCTCCTGTGCGGCGTGGGAAAAGGGGGCGGCAGCGGTTCAATGGGCGTTTCCGAAACGCTCCGCCGCGTTCCTGGCCTCGACGGCGAGCGTCTCACCGGCGCCGTCCGCTACCACGACGCCCTCACCAACGACTCGCGATTGGTGCTCGATACGATCAACTCCGCTGTGCAGCATGGCGCCATCGCCTGCAACTACGTGAAGCTGCTCGACGCGGCGCCCGAAGGCGACCTCTGGCGGTGCGAACTCGAAGATCTCCGCACGGCCGCGCTGCTTGTGGCGAGAGCCCGCACCGTGGTGAACGCCACCGGCCCCTGGTCGGACAAGATGCCGAACTCGGAAACTTCGCTGCGGCTCACCAAGGGGGTCCACCTCGTCATCGACCGCTCGCGGTTGCCGATGGAAGACGCCGTCGTGCTGGCCGAGGGAAGCCGCATTTTGTTCGTGATTCCCTGGGGCGAGCGGGTGATCCTCGGCACGACCGACACCGATTACCGCGGCCCGCTGGAGAATCCCTCCTGCGACGCGGAAGACGTTTCGTACATCCTGCAGGTCGTCAACGAAGCCTTCCCCGCGGCGCAGCTGACGCCCAAGGATCTCGTCAGCACCTGGTCGGGCCTGCGGCCGCTGGTGGCCGACAAGCACGGCAACCCGTCCGACATCTCGCGGCGCCACAAGATCGCGATGAGTCACGCCGGCTGGTGGGACGTCACCGGCGGCAAGCTCACGACCTACCGACTCATGGGCGAAGAAACTGTCGACGCGATCGCGCGCTTCCTCGGCGCCAAGGTCGGCCCCAGCCGCACGGCGACGACGCCGCTGCTTGAGCATGGGCTGCAGGGCGAAAACGGACACGCAGAATCAGTTAGCGGCGTCCTGCCCCCGCCCGTCTCAGCGGCGGCGGTGAGCCGCTACTGCCGCGTCGAAGCGGCGAGGCACTTGGACGACGTGATGATCCGCCGCAGCAGTTGGCGGCATTACTGCCACAACCACATGGAATTGGCCGCGAATGTGGCGAAGTGGATGGCGGCGGAATTAGGGTGGACCGACGCCGAAACGGAGACGGAATTGCAGCGTTACCGGCGCTTGACGGCGCTGGCGGATTTGCCGTCGAATAACAAACAGGCATATGACGGTCCCTTTATTGGTAGTTCCGGCAGTCAGATTGCTAAGGGGTTGGATCCTCAAATGGCTTAGTGGAATTCATTATGCAACGGAATATTTATTCGGCAGAGGTCGATTTCAGCGATGAAGTCAGTGGTCGTTTATCGGGCGATTCCGAGTAGAACGCGCTTTTTTTTGAGCGACGCCGCGTTGGCGGTTTACCGCGATGCGACCGTCGCCGCTTGAATCTCGTCTTTATTACAATCGCTCTTCATCGATTCTTAGCCTTTACCAGTCATTCTTTTGTGTTCCCGACGGGCGGCTGGTCGTCCATCTGATTGTGCATCAAGTCTACGTCCATCGCAGACATTATGAGAGGAATTCGTCGATGAGAATGTCATTTGCCCCGGCAAGGCGTGTTGTAGCATCCGCGATCCTGTGGTTGCTTGTAGCCGGCAATGTCGGTCACGCCCAAAGCACGACCGTTTCTTTTCAGGAAGGCGTCGGCGGTTATACGGGACTATTCGATCTGTTCATCTCGCAGAACGCCGGATCGATCCCCAACGGCGGACCCGACGGCAACGTCTTGGGCTCGACGGTGCCGCAAAAATTTGCTGACGGTCGCTATGCCGAGAGAACTGATAACAATGCCGACGCTACGATCGAAGTTCAGTATCTGCTGAAGTTCGACAACATGTTCGGCGACGGACCCGGGAAGATTCCTTTGGGAGCCAAGATTACCGGGGCATCGCTCACGCTAACCTCCGGCGACGGCGGAAACGCCCAAACCAACGGCGATTGGGGACTCGCGCAAATGCTCGTACCCTTTGATGCGACGACGACCTGGAATAGCCTTAGCAACGGCTTCAACGCCGGAGCGGCTTTTATCGGCGGCGCCAGCGATCGCCCACTCGACAATGCCTACGCGGGACCGATCGCGGCGAGCGGCGCGTCAACCGCAGTCAAAACGGCTGCCGATATTACGCGGATTGTTCAGAAATGGTCCTCTGGCGCAGCCAACAACGGCCTGTTGCTCCGTCCGAGCACTACTGACGGATGGCAGATCATGACTTCAGGGGCTCCGATTGCAGATCTGAGGCCAAAGGTCGAAGTCACCTACACCACGGCTCCGCAGCCGACTTCGACTACCGTCACTTTGCAACAAGGAGCAAACGGGTATACCGGCACCAGCATGGCTTGGCTGCAAGGCGGGATCAGCGACGGGGCAGGAGGCTTTCCGAATCAAGTGACCACCGACGGAGCTACGCTTGATACCGCGTTCTTGGACGGATCCAACCTCTCCAATACCAGCGCTGATGACCAGGCACTCATCAAGTTTAGCAATATTTTCGTAAGCCAAGGCGGGACCGTGCCTGATTCGGCGACGATTTTGGATGCACAACTAATCGTTGATACCGGGAGTGCCGTCACCAGCATTAACGTGCATACGCCTGGTGATTTCGGCGTCCATCGCATGTTGGCTGATTGGAATACGACTAGCCTGTTTACCGACTTCGGAGGCAATGGCCCCGACGAGGCGGGCGGAGAGATCGGCCCAGTTCTCGATACCACGGGAGCGATGATTGCGGACGCGCGTGCGTATTTCGACGTGACCTCCGCGGTCAACGCTTGGAAATCGGGGGCGTCAAACTTCGGTTTTAGTATTCGATCAGAGGGTACGGCCGACGGGTGGGCGATCAAATTCACCGGATCGAACAGCCCGCCGCAACTTGTCATCAACTACACGACCGACGTTGTAACGCCGACAGAGGACGCCGACTTTGACGGCGACGGTGACGTCGATGGCGCTGATTTCCTCACCTGGCAGAGCAACTTTGGAACTGGCGCTACCTTGGCGCAAGGCGATGCCAACGGCGACGCAACGGTCAATGCGACTGACTTGGCGATCTGGAAGCAACAGTTTGGAACCGCCGGCGCGACCTCTAGCGTCGGAGTAGTGCCGGAGCCTTCCAGCCTGGCGCTAGCGCTGGTCGTTTCGATGACTCTGGCCGGCGTTCGGGGCGCACGTCGCCTGTAAGTGTCGAATCGACAATGCCGAGATCGGGCGCGGCTCACCTCACGAGTCGCGCCCGATCATTAATTCATTGCTTTTATTACTCGATCGCATTCCGAGCATTAAGGGCGACCAGACCGCTGCGAGACGGCTTTGGTTAGAGAGACATAGAGATTTTTGGCTTTGCACGGAATGATCGCGCCTTTTTTAGTAAACACGCGCCCTAGATTGGCGAGGAATCTCATGGATCGATTAAGTCATATTCGCAGACGTCGCGCGCAGCGTACGCCCGGATTCACGTTAGTTGAGTTATTGGTCGTCATCGCAATTATCGGCGTACTGGTCTCGCTCCTCCTGCCGGCCGTCCAGGCGGCTCGGTCGGCGGCACGCCGGATGTCATGCACCAATAACGAGAAACAACTCGGATTGGCGGTGTTGAACTACGAGAGCGCGAGAAAGTTCCTGCCTTCCGCCTATACCCACAAGACGACGTACGATGCATTGCATTACGTCAACTTCGAGCTTGGATACTCCACGCCAGACGTGCCTGAGTACAACGATTACGCCTCAATTCGCAATCACAACATTTTGGCGCTGCTCCTGCCATATATGGAACAGCAGAGCATCGCAAATATCTACGATCTAGAATACCACTGGTACGACGCTCGCAATGACGCGGCCAGGGAGACGCCCTTGCCTCTAGCGCTTTGTCCTGAGACTCCGCCGAGGAACAAGCCTATCGATGCGTTCATTGCGGCAGCGGGCCGAATCGTCAAAGGGCAGCCCCATGACTATACCGTGGTTCCTTATGTTACCGGATCCGCGCAGAACATACTTCGCAGCAGGATTCAACGCCGTACTCGTTGGCTAGGTATGCTCCAGCCGGTGAAAACTAAATTAGCGGAAGTCACGGACGGAACGTCGCATACCTGGATGTTCTTCGAAAGCGCTGGACGCCCCGATTCATGGCGAAATACGTCAATCGATCCGGGCGGCTACGTGTCGGGCTCAGGCTGGGCTGACCTCGACTCGTACTATTGGGTGCACAACGTCGGCAGCGATACGGGCAGCCCGCCGAAGTGGACGTGCGGCACCGAACAAATGATGAACTGCCATAACAACAACGAGATCTACAGCTTCCATTCAGGCGGCTGCAACTTTCTTTACGGAGATGGTAGCGTTCGGTTTGTTAGCGAGAACATTTCGGGCGACGCGTTCATGGCCCTATTTACACGGGACGAAGATGACATTGTTTCGGAAATGCAGTAAGGAGCGGCTGGTGGCGGCGAAGCCCCAGAATCGCCACGGCTTTAAAAGAGTGGCGAATCGCTATGTAGCGGCGTGCATGTTGTTGGCGGGCTGTCTTGGATGTGGAGGCGACTCGAGGGTCGCCGTCCATTCTGTTGAGGGCCAAATCCTCTTCAACGGAAAACCTGTCCCCAAAGCGTTGGTGGTATTTCACGACGAGCAGCCGCGGGAGAAAACCCAAGGCTTGCCGATTCCGCGCGCGACTACCGATGCCGAGGGTAAGTTCCAACTATCTTCATACGCAGGGACCGACGGCGCGCCGGAAGGTAACTATAAAGTTACCGTATTTATTCCGGAACCTCCGCCCGCGACGACTGGCGATTCTGAAGAGCCATCAAAGCAAGCGCCTCCTCGCCTCGACGGACGGTATGCCGATCCGGCCACTTCAGGACTGTCGGTGACTATTAAGCAGGGAGCGAATAAGCTGCCGGCGTTCGAACTTAAATAGGTTGGCGACGGACCAAGGGTAACGACATCGTGACGCGCTTTTTCATGACCGGCGTTCTGCAGAGTTTGCGAGTGACGTTATTGCTAGGCATGGCGGCATTGGCGTTGCCTGCCAGCGGGCAAATCGTCGTCAGCGAGATCATGTTCAATCCGCAAGGAACCGACCTCGACACGTCGGTCACCCCGTACATTTCGCGCGAATGGGTCGAACTCTTCAACGCCGGCGCCGCCGCCGTCGACATTAGCGGATGGAGATTCGGCGATTCCCAGGATAACAATTGGGCCACGGCGTTTCCGGCGGGAACAACGCTAGGACCGCTTCAATCGCTGGTCGTCACTGGAGACGCAGCGACTTTCGACGCCAATTGGGGCGCCGGCATCAACCGCATTCAAGTTGACGACTTTCCCACACTGGCAAATACGGTTGGCTCCAACGAAGGGGCCGCGATCCGTAATCAACTAGGCGTCCTTCAGGATGTCGTTAGATTTCAAGAAGCAGGTTGGCCCACAGCCAATGGCTCAGATGGAAATAGCATTTTCGCCTTACCGCATGGCCTTACAGCGACGGCGAACGACGCTGCCGCCAATTGGAAGCCGTCGTCTGCTGGCGTGTACGGAACTCGCTGGACGAATCGCGGCGGGCAGGGAGAGAATCACGGGTCTCCAGGCTTCGTCGCCACGGTGACCCAAGCCACATTTGCTCCCTCGCCCAACGCCGCGTGGTCGATGGTCGTGATGCCTGACACGCAAAACTATTCCAAGAGCTCTGTCAACTTGCCGATCTTTTCGCAGTTGACCAACTGGATCAAAGACAACAAGGAGGAGTACAAGATCCAGGTCGTCGTACAGGAAGGCGATATCGTCAATCAGAACAGCCAAGTCACGCCTACCAGCGGCGACCAGACGGCGGACCAGCAGTGGGCCAATGCCAAGGCGGCGATGAGCATTCTCAATGGCCAGCTGCCATACATCATGGCGGTGGGTAACCATGACCTCGGCACAACCAGCGCCCAAACGCGTTACACGCGGTTCAACGATTTCTTTAAAGCATCTGACAACCCGCTCATTGATCCGGCTCAAGGCGGCATTCTTAAAGGCACGATGGCGCCAAATCGTTTGGAAAACGCCTACTTCGAAGTGCATGCTCCTGACGGGCGAGACTTGCTGATCTTCTCGCTGGAGTTCTGGCCCCGTCAAGCGACAGTGACATGGGCTAATCAGATTGCGGCGCTGCCGCAGTACGAAGACTACACGGCTGTTCTGCTGACGCATTCTTACCTCAACCCGAACAACACGCGTTCCGATGCAACACCGGATGGCTATCCCGTGGGTACCGACGGCAACGACGGCGAGGAGTTGTGGAACGAGCTGATCAAATTGCATCCTAACTTTGAAATGACGCTCAACGGTCACGTCGGCGGCGACGGCGTCGGGTACCTGAAGAGCACGGGCGTCGAAGGGAACGTCGTCCACCAGATGGTTTTTAACTCGCAGTTTGAAACCAACGGCGGCAATGGGTGGATTCGAGTCCTGGAATTCTTGAACGACGGCACGACGGTCCATGTCCGCACCTACTCGCCGTTCCTTGACCTCTACCGCACCGACGCGGCCAACGATTTTTACTTATCGCTCGCGCAGTTACCGCTTGTCGAGTACGCAGCCGCCGATTTTAACCGCGACGGGTTCGTCGACGGCGAGGATCTGACGGTTTGGCGAACCAACTTCGGCGTCGTCGGCTCGGCGACGGTTCAGACCGGCGATGCGGACGGCGATCTCGACGTCGACGCCGCCGACTACTTGCTGTGGCAGCAGCAGTTCACCGGTTCAGCCCCGGCTACCCCGTCTCAGGCTGCCGTTCCGGAGCCATCGGCGCTGTTGCTGGCCGTCGTCGGCGCGTCGCTGGTTGCATCGGTCCGTCGTCGTGCGATGATAGTTCGCTAGCCCTGTTCGCCTGGAGATGTCGCATGGCGTTTCGCTCGTTGATTGCCGTTTGGCTCGTACTGACTTTCTCCGCCGCGCTTTCGATGACGCCGGCGACGGCTCAGAACATCGTCGCCCATCGCGGGGCTTCGTACGACGCGCCGGAGAATACGGTCGCGGCGATGGAGCTCGCCTTCGAGCAGGGCGCCGACGGGGTGGAGGCCGACTTCTACCTCACCTCCGACGGCCACATCGTTTGCAATCATGATAAGGACACCGAGCGCACCGCCGGCGTGAAGCATGTGATCGTTGAAACGCCGCTGGAGGTCCTGCGGAAGCTCGACGTCGGCTCGTGGAAGAACGAAATGTATCGCGGCGAGAAGATGCCGACGTTCGCTGAGATCGCCGAGACGATTCCGTCTGACAAGAAGTTCATCATCGAACTGAAGGTCGGGCCGGAGATCGTCGCGCCGCTGAAGGAAGCGCTGGCCCAGACTGATCTTGAAGACGACCAGATTCTCGTCATCTGCTTCAACGAAAAGACGGTTGCCGAATGCAAGAAGCTGCTGCCAAACTTGAAGTGCCACTGGCTCACCGGCTACAAGCAGGACGAGAAGAGCGGCGAGTGGAAGCCGAGCCTCGGCGAGGTGGTGGCCACGCTTGAACGGAGCCACGCCGACGGGCTGGGCTCGCAGGGCGAGATGAAGCACGTCGACGCGGAGTTTCTCGAAGACCTCTGCGATGAGGGGCATTGCGAGTTTCACGTCTGGACGATAGATGACCCAAAGGTCGCACAATACTACCAGAAGCTGAAGCCGTGGGGGATTACCACGAATCGGCCTGGGTTCATTCGCGAGCAGCTGAAGCTGGAGCCAGCGACAGCAGCTGCTGCAAACTGACGAATAGGACGCGGATTTACACGGATCAAACAGATTTTCGCGGATTGATTGCAAGTTCATTCATGCATTGATCCGCATTAATCCGTTAAATCCGCGTTTATCCGCGTACCATTCTTCTTTACTCCGAACGTTGTCACGCATTAAACGCGGCGCGGGTACGCTCGATGAGGTCGTTGTCGGGCTCGGTCGCCGTGTTGAGGTTGAACGCGTTGCTCGCGAGGTAGCGATCGCGCCATGCGGGGGAGACGTTGTAGTAGTCCTCGAGTACGGCGGAGCTGAACTTATAGTCGTGAGCATCGTTCCCCTTGAGGAAGGTCAGCAGGCGCGAGGCGTCGATCACCTCTTTGGCGTCGCCCGTCTTGGCGAGTCGAGCGAGCATCAGCTGCGCTCCCTTGCCTCGGTCCTCGCCTAGCTCGGCGAAGATGGCGTCGATCGTCGGCGGCGCGTCGGCGTCCCCTTCCGCTGCCGCGAGTTCGTCGATCTTCATCTCTTCTACTTTGCCGCGGCCGCCCATTTCGTTGAGGAACATCGGCAGAAAGGCGGCGTTCTGCAGGGTGAGGAGGAGTCGAGTCTCGTCGTCGCCGCTTGTTTCGTAGGCGTAGCGGAGGGCGTTGCTTGTCGTCACGGCGTGGAGCGAGGCGATGCCGGGCTGTCGCATGAGGAGCTCGCCGGCGGCGAGGTGGAGGCCGTCCCAGATTGATTGCGGATGGGCGCCGGCGTTGAGTTGCTCGATGACGAGGTTGCAGGAGTCGTCATTGTTGCCGTTGCGGAGGGTGGTAAGGAGTTCGGTGGTGGCGCCGGCGTCGGCGTTTGCTTTTTCGTGGCGTACCGAGGGGATGAACCCCTCGGCTCGCTTTAGTTTTGCGAGGCGTTCTTGGTTCTTACGGTAGGGGACGTCGGCGGGGGCGTTGCGGTCGCGGGGGTTGTCGCCTTCGTGCATGAGGAGTGCGTAGGCAAGCGAACGCAACACCGGTTCGGAATGACGCCAGCCGATACAGTTGAGCGTGCGCAGGCTGTTGGCGACGTAGATCGCCTTGTGGCCAATCGAGCGGAAGTCGCGCATGCCGTAGCGGAAGAGATGCTCGTAGGTTTCGTTCGCGCCGGCGGTGCGGGCGAGGCCGACGATCGCGGCGTCGGC